>NZ_BAAHNZ010000002.1:0-377610 GCF_054655215.1 Hominimerdicola intestinalis | reverse complement strand
AGAAGCTGATTCCATGTGTTGCCTCCGTTGCCGTCAGTAGGCTGTGTACATAAAGCGCCCATGAAGTTTCCGGGAACCATTGATTCTGTACCGTCATCAGCTGTGAAAGGACCTACTGCCTTTGTTACAACATCTACTTTAATTGTAAATATCTTAGGAAGATCTTCTTCATGTCCTGCAAAAAGCTTTGACATATCAAATTTGATCTTAGGAATCTTATAGTCACCGTATTCGTCCTGATCAAGTGTCTGAACGCGGAGCATAGGAATTCCTGAAAGCTCTTCAATAGAAAGCTCAATGTGGGATTCGCCGGTATCGTCAGCATAAACGCCGCTTCCCTTGTCCTCAGCAAAAGGTCCGACAAAATCCTCAATATTCATATCAGTTGAAAATTTGAGTGATGCGTTTTCATAATTCTTCAAAGTCTCAGGCATTTCTGAAATGTCCTTAGGTGTATTCTCCTCTGCTGTGCTGTCAGTAGCCGACTCAGCTGCGGATTCTGCCGTTGACTCAGCTGCGGATTCTGCTGCAGAAGATTCTGCTGCACTGGACTCTTCAGCTGCTGAAGATGTTGAAGCAGCTGCGGATGATGAATCAGCCTTGCTGGATGATGAGTCGTCAGAATCGCCGCAGGCTGCGAGCAATGAAGCTGTCATTAAAATTGCTAAAGTTGAAGCAAGTAATTTCTTCATTTTTATTACCTCCGATTATTTGTTTCTTTTAAGCAGAAACTATACAAACTTTACTTTTAAATTATAGCATATCTCTTTTACTTAATCAATATGATATTTGCACAATAAAAGGTTGATTTATTAGTGAAAATGTATAGAAAACGTTTACGCATTAGTGGAATATATACAAAAAAAGACTGCGGAAACAAACCGCAGTCTTAAATTAAACTAATTTATATCAGTTATAACTGTATTAAATTACTTCTTCTTAGTAACAACTATTGCTGCGCCTGCAAGAGCGATACCTGCAAGAGCGATACCTGCGGCAGCGCCTGCCTGAGGATTCGTTTCATCAGATGGTTTGTTTGTAGTTGATGTTGTGCCGCCGGGAGCCTTTGAGGTTGTTGTAGAAGTGTTTGAACCCTTGGAATCAGTCTTAGAGTCGCTCTTTGAATCAGTCTTAGAGTCGGTCTTTGAGTCAGTCTTAGAGTCAGTTTTTGAATCTGTCTTAGAGTCATCTGAAGGCTTGCTTTCTGTGCTGCTAGGAATGATAGGAGCAGGATTGCCGTCCTCGCCGATCTCCATAGCAACTACGGAATCACCAGAAACAACAGAAGTCCAGGTACCCTTTGCAAAGTGACCGAACTGAATATTGAAGCCTACATTGTAAACTGTTACTGCGTTTCCGTCAGCGTCTGTTGCTTCAATAGGATCGATCTTTGCAGCATAGGTTGGATTACCGTCAGCATCTTTACCTGTCTGAACGCTGGTCTGCTCAGCGATCTTGGAGCCGGGAACTGTTACAGTATATACGCCGCCGTTATTTTCACACTGATAGCCTACAGATTCGCCGTCAACATATATAGCCTGTGTAGAAGTGTCAGTTTCACCCTCTTTATCGCCGTTGGCAACTCTGAGAACAGTATAAGAACCGCTTTCGTTTAAAGCAACGCCGTCCTCACCCTTTTCCCATTCAGCTGATGTAGTGTCAATTGTAAAAGTCAGAGTAACATCGCTGAGATCCTCTTTGGTTGAAAAGAACTGATACCATGAACCGTTCCAGAGTGTCGCGGTATCCATGTTATCAAATGCGATAACATTCTGCTGATCTTTAACCTTCCAGTCTTTGATAAAAGGCTTCTGGTCTACTGCAGAAGCAGAAATTGCCATTGAAGCAGCCATTGCCAAAGCTGACATACCTGCAAAAATTTTTGAAATTTTCATTGTAAAATCTCCTCCATATAGAAATATGTTTACGAATTGTCGTTCAATTCTGTAACTAATTATAACAGATTGTTACCGTAAAATCAAGCCTTTTTCTAAATTTTATACCTAAATAAAGTTGAAATATCTAACAATATTGATAAAGGTTTTTTGTGCAAAAAATACAGAAAACGTTTACCAATTTCCAATAAATGCAATTGATAATCAGAACAGCGGGAGTATTTTATTGCATAAATACTCCCGCTGTATATTCTATAGAAAATCAATGCGTATCGACATCTGAGAACGAAATTCCTACCAGTTTGCCTTCGTAAGTAGCCGAATATTCAAAGCTGGTTCCGCTAAGCTTTGCCTTTCCGTCGCTGATATTATATGAGCCCTTTATTGTTTTTGTAATATAAATTTCTTTGGTTTTTCCGGGATAGTTGCTGTCGTATACCTGAAGTATATACTTTCTGTGACATGACGAATCCTGAATAAGACCGATGGCGTTTACAGTGTGAGTATCGTCGATCGTAGTTACGACCGGAACTCCCTGGCTCAGAAGTTTTTTAAGCCGCTCAAAGCCTTGGTCGCCGTTTGTGAGGTTAAATTCGCTTTCAGAATCGTCCCACTGAATTGCGTTAAGTCTGTAGAGCGCAGCAAAGAATCCGGCTTCCCATTCTGAATATTTTGATTCGATTTTTGAAAGACCTCCCGCAATGTCAAGTGACATAAGCTCAACTGACGACCATTCAAGGTTTCCTCCGTTAATAGGATATTTATCTATGATCCAGCCGCAGTTCTTTGCGTCTGAAACAAATTCGTCCTTTATTTTCAGGAGGCTGCCTTTGCTTTTATAGTCCAGGTAAAGAGTGACGTCGCCATACGTTCCCAGCAGCGAACCGGGCTTTATATCGTGAAGAGGGATCCGTTCTTCATACTTATCCGCAATTTCAGTGCCGCTCATATCGTAGCCGGGCGCATCGTATTTTTGTGAGCTTTTATCTCCGGGGGAAAGTTTGTTTAAAGATAACGGAACATTTCCGAGATACCAATCTCTTGCCATTACTGCAAGACCGAAATCCAGGCTTGAAGCAGTAGAGGTTCTGAAATTTTTAAAGCAAAAGCCGTTTGTCTCAGGATCGAAACCTGTGTTGTACAGAGAATAGCCGTTTACTGTATCAGACGAGTTGGAATAGCTGACTATATCATAGTTGAGCGTTGTTACTATCTGCTTGTAAACGTCCTCTAAAGCGTTGGCGTCTGACGCAGAATAATATTTTCCTCCGGTAGCGTAGGCAAATTCCTGAAGCCAGCTTCTGTCTACCTCTCGTCCAAGTCCTACCGTTAATACAATTATATTTTTTTCTTTGGCGATCTGAGCCAGCTGTTCAATAGATTTCGGATTGTTTTCGTCCGATTCGCCGTCGGTAAGCATTACTATAATGTTTCTGTATTTTCCGTATGAATCATTGGTGAATTCGTTCATGCAGGATTCAAGAGCCGATTGGCTGTGAGTTCCGGTAAATATTTCAGTTTCATTTTTTATGCTGTCGAGTGCGTCTTTAAGCTTTTTACGGTCATCAGTAAAGCCCTGAAGCTTAGTATAGTCACCTGTAAATTTTGAGATAGAGAATTTATACTTGCCTTCTATCTTATTGATAAGACTGCTTGCAAAATCAAGTCTTTTGAAATCAATATCATTTTCAGATGACGGAGGACAAAGCTCTTTGGGGTACATAGAGCCTGAATTGTCTACAAGAAAAGCTATCCTTGTAGTAGCCTCGTCGTTGACGGTTTTTTCAACGCCTACTACATAGGTCGAAAAATGCTTCAGCTCCGCAGTAATTGTGCCGTTTTTCTTGTCGACGGACGATTCGACTTTTTTATACTGCAGGGTAGCGGGGTTGAAATTCAATACCGTCAGATCGTCATAGGAGTAGCCGAGTTTGTCTATCTTTGCTTTATCAAGCTTAAATGTTACCTTTGCCGAAGTAAAATCATAATCACAGTAAAAATCGTAGGCGCTGCTGACTATGCTTGTATTAGATAAAATACCGAAAATATCAAGCTGCTCAATAGTAGTGCTTGCGACATTTGCATTTCCTGTAACTTCAAGAGTTACCTGTCCTTTTTCGCGTTTTACGGTAAGCTCTCTCTGAGCGTCGTCGGTTTTTCCGTCGGTAGAGGACTTTCTTGGATCTGTTCCCGCAATTATTTCGTATCCGTCGAGAAGTCCGTCACCGTCAGTATCGGGATTTGTCGGGTCTGTGCCCAGTTTTAACTCGTCGCCGTCTGAAATACCGTCGCCGTCGGTATCTTCATTTTGTATATTTGTTCCTTCGCGTTCTTCCTTTGCATTAAGAACTCCGTCGTTATCCCAGTCGCCGTTGTCGTCGAACTCCGGTTCTTTATATGTAGTGCTTATATCCAACTGTGTTATAACGGATTTTGCCTTGGATATTCTGTTGCTTTCAACTATTTGATAACCGATAATTACAGCAGCGGCTATAACTATCAGAAGCAGAACGCCAAGAAAAATAAATAAGGGCGTTTTTGTTCCGAATTTTTTTCGTTTAGCGTTTTTTCTGGCAAGCGCTTCGGCTGCCGACATTTTCTCCTGCATTTATAGACCTGCTTTCTAAATTGTTTTTGTTTATGTATTGAAATATTTTAAAATATATAACGCTTTAATATAACTAATATTCTATCATAAATAATTATGTTTTGCAATATGCACAGCAGTAAAAACATAAACAAAAGTAATTTGTGTTTTTTATAACATTCTTATTATTATTGCCTAACTGTAAAAATAATTCAGATATATTGATACTATTTAAAAAGCTAAATAAAAATTAAATATATCATACATCAAAACAATTATTACTGGATTTCTGGAATTATGAAAAATTATATGAAATCTTGAAAAACGTCAGCGCTTGTGGTATAATTATATAAATCTGCGGCAGTCAGCATTCTATCGCTGCAGGAAAGGAAATGGTTTACAATGCTAATAGATTTTCATGTTCATGCCTTTAATCCGAAGATAGCAGACAGGGCAGTTCAGAAACTTCAGAATATCTGCGGTATCGTACCGTATACAAGAGGTCTGACCGAACAGACGATCAGACGCTTTGACGAATGGGGCGTTGACAGGGGAGTTCTGCTTCCGATAGCGACCAAGCCGTCGCAGCAGAGGATCATCAACGACTGGGCGTCTGAGCAGGACGGCGGCAGGTTTATCGCTTTCGGCAGCATACATCCGGACGCAGAGGATTTTGCCGAAGAGCTTGACCGCATTAAGACAATTGGGCTTCACGGTATCAAGCTTCACCCTGATTATCAGGATTTCATGGTAAATGACAGAAAGCTCGATCCGGTTTACGACGAAATAACAAGACTTGAGCTTCCTGTGACGTTTCATGCCGGATACGACTGCGTTTCTCCGGATCTTATACATTGTCCTCCTGAGCTTGCGAGGGAAGCTGCCGACCGTCATAAGGGAATGAAGATGATATTCGCTCATCTGGGCGGAAACGGAGAGTGGGACAAGGTTCTGGATAGTCTGGCCGGCTGCGGCGGAGAGGTTTATCTTGATACGAGCTTTACGCTTGATTGTGAAAACGAACTTATGGAAAAAATTATAAAAAAGCACGGAAGTGACAGGATATTGTTTGCAAGCGACTGTCCGTGGCAGAGTCCTGCACTTATAGCTCAGAAAATAGACTCCCTGAAGCTTTCAGACGGGGATAAGGAAAAGATCTATTATAAAAATGCTATGCGTCTGCTGAAACTGCAATAGCTGCTTAAAAGAATAATTGAAAGGAGTAAGCTGTAATGAAGCTGAGATATTTAAAAGTCTTGAGTGCGACAGTTTTAACGGCTGCGGTTCTCGGCGGCTGCGGTTTGGACGCAGCTTCGGAGGATCCTGCCGAGAGCGCTGCGGTGCCTGCGGCGGTTACTTCGAGGGAATATGTAAAAACTACAAAAACCGCATCACGCAGGATCGAAGCGGATAATGACGATGAGGATATTTCTGGTTATACGACGACAACCGAGATAACCGGGGCAACTCTTGAAAATTCATATTCAGTTGACGACGAACCTGATCCCGATATTCTTGCTACGCTGACGACTACTACGACCCTATATACTTTGCCTGAGGGAGCAAAGACGACAAAGACCGAAAAGTCCGCCAAGAAAACTACCTCGGCAGCAAAGACGACTACGACGGCTTTAGCTCCGGACAAGCTCTATAAGCCGCTTACTGCGGATAAGTTCAAGAAAAAGAAAAAGTATAAGGTCGTATCAGATACTACATATCTTAATCTTAGGTTCGGCCCTTCAAAAAAATACGAGGTCCAGCTCAAGATCCCTGACGGAGAATCAATTTACGGAACGGCGCAGTCATCTGCTCCGGACGATAAAGAAGAAAAGTGGGTATATGTATCCTACCGCGGAACATCAGGCTGGGTTATGCGCGGTCTGTTGGAGGAGTGCGGCTGACCTGCTTTCAGCTGTAAGCGGAAAGAGTTCGGAAGAGTTTTTAATTAATGCGTTTTATAATGCAGGTGCGTATAATTTGTTGACAAATAGCTTAAAAGGTTGTATAATAAAACAGTGCTTTGCCGTTTCTGCAAAGACATTAAAATTACAAGGGGTGTGAAATAAATTAATGGAATCACAGGAACAGGAAATAAATCTGAAGGATTTGTTTTCACTTTTGCTTAGCAAAATAAAGTTTATTATTCTGGTTACTCTTCTTGGAACTGTTTTAGCGTTTGCCTACGCTAAGATCATTCTTCCGGTTGAATATACGTCTGCAGTATCTATATATGTTAAAAATACCAGCAGCACTGTAACTGGGGAAAACCCTGCGGGTGAAGCGACTCAGACTGGTATAGCCGCGTCTAAGCTGCTTGCGGAAGCTTATATCGTTATATTAAACGACGACGTAGTTTACGATCAGGTTTCAAAGATGCTTCTTGAGGACTATGCAAGGGAGGATCTTGAAAACTTTTTCACTGTAAAGGAAAGCGACGGTAATTATTATATCCCTGCACAGCAGATCAGGGAGAAGGTCGATATTGCAACTGTCAATGAAACCGAGGTAATAAAAATTAAAACTACTACAGAGTCGGCTCAGCTGTCCGCAGACATCTGTACATATATCTCCGATATAGCTCCGGATCTTCTTACAAGAGTTACAAAGGCGGGTTCGGTCGAGACGATAGGAACGGCGAAAGTTCCTGACAGTCCGTCGTCTCCCAATGTAAAATTTATTATTATTATAGGAATGCTTGCGGGCCTTTTTATTTCGGTAGCTGCGGTAATTATTCTGAATATGCTTGACAACTGTATTTCTTCGTCAGACGACATAAAACAGCGGTTCGGAATACCTGTGCTTGCTGAAATACCTGATATAGAAGCCGAAAAAAAGGAGGGCGCAAAGTATGAGTATTAGAAAAGCCAATGTGCGCTCAAAAAGGTTTACACTGATCGACGGCAATGTTCCGTTTCAGGTATCAGAGTCGTTTAAAACTCTCAGGGCAAATCTGATCTTTGCGCTTTCGACACAGAAAAGCAAGATCATTGCCGTTTCCAGCGCACTTCCGTCAGAGGGCAAGTCTACAGTTGCGGCTAACCTTGCGCTGACGCTTACACAGACTGACGCTAAGGTTTTGTTTATAGATACCGATCTGAGAAAACCGGTGCAGCATAAGGTCTTTAAATTGAAGAATAAGCTTGGACTTTCCACTTTACTGGGCGGACTTCACTCGTTCAAGGAAGTTCTGAACAGTCAGGTAGTTCCGGGGCTTGATATTGTGACCAGCGGGCCTATTCCGCCGAATCCTTCGGAAATGCTGGCAAGCGAGAATATGAAGGTTCTGCTGGAGGAGCTTTCTAAATTCTACGATTATATTATATTGGATACAGCTCCTGTAACCGTTGTATCAGATACGCTCAGTATGGTAAACTATATTGCAGGAGTAGTTTTGGTCGCCTTGCAGGGCGGAACTCCCAGAGAGGCTTACGAAAAGGCAATAAGCTCAATAGAATTTGCGGACGGTCACGTTCTCGGCGCTGTAATAAATAATGTAGCGTCAAGTGAAAAGAAATACCGTTATAAAAGCTATAAGCGGGGGTATGGGTACGGTTCACACGGCTACGGAGAAACTCCGCAGTTTTCCAAGACAGCTGCAAAATAGAATTTAATAAAAAACTGCTGCATATAATTCAGTGCGTCGAAGCCGTTCGGATAAAGAACGGCTTCGTCTGCTGGTTTCTGCGGCGTTTTTGTTTTATAAATCATCATAGGGAGGAAAATATTATGCTTGTTACATTACAAAGCGGAAAGCTTCAAATATCCGCTGACAGCTTCGGAGCAGAGCTTCATTCGGTAAAGTATGACGGCTGCGAATATCTTTGGCAGTGCAAAAGCGCATGGAAAAGATACGCTCCCGTGCTTTTCCCGTTTATCTGTTCGCCTGCAAATAAAAAATATATCGCCGGGGGAAAAGAGTTTACAATGCCGTCAAACCATGGCTTTGCCCGTGACAGCCGATTCACGCTTCTCAATGCGGACGAATACTCGGTAAGTTTTGCGCTTGAATCCTCGGAGGAAACCAAAAAGGTATATCCTTATGATTTTAAGTTTATTGTAACGTATAAAGTGTCGGACGGCAGGATAGAAGCGGAATATAAAACCGTAAATACGGGAATAAGCAATATGTATTTCTATACCGGCGCTCACCCCGCCTTTAACTGTCCGGTTGAAGAGGGTCTTGAATTCGGCGATCATTATTTGGAATTCAACAAGCCGGAGAATATCGTACAGAAGATACCCGGGGGAACGAAAACTGTACTTAAAGACGGAAGGAGAATAGCTCTGTCAAGAGAGCTTTTTGACAACGATGTTTTTATGAAAGAAGCTCCCGAATCGGGGTCGGTTATTTTAAGATCCGATAAGTCCCAAAGGTATATAGGAGTTGAATATCAAAGCGGCAGCGGCTGTATTGCAGTTTGGTCGCCGACGGGTAATAACAGCGCCGGATTCGTATGCCTTGAACCGTGGTCATCAGTTCCCGTCTATGAGGACGACGAATATCCTGAGCTTGAGAAAAAGCCTCATGCAATAATGCTGAAGCCGGGAGAAGAGCATTCGTTCAGATATAATATTATATTAGGATAACTAAAAAGAGGAGCAGTATATGAAAGCGGTAATTCAGCGTGTAAAGAATGCATCTGTAAAAGTCGGCGGAGAAACTGCAGGAGAGATCGGAAACGGTCTTTTGGTTTTTCTAGGCGTTTCGGACGAGGACGGAGAAAGGGAATGCGAGAAACTTGCCGATAAAATATCCGGGCTTCGTATATTTTCAGATGAAAATGATAAGATCAATCTTTCAGTCGACAATATCGGAGGTGATATTCTTGTAGTATCTCAGTTCACCTTGTACGCCGACTGCCGTAAGGGAAATCGCCCGAGCTTTGTAATGGCAGGCAGACCCGATCATGCAGAGAAGCTGTACAGGTATTTTTCCGAAGCGCTGAGAAGCAGGATAAAGGGAAAGGTCGAAAACGGCGTATTCGGGGCGGATATGAAGGTCAGCTTGCTGAATGACGGCCCGTTTACCGTTGTTCTTGAATGTGTAAACGGAGAAATATTGCTCTGAGCATATAACGGAGGGAGGTATCTGCGGGAAGCGGCGGTCTTTTACAGTTTTCCGCAATTCGGATATATGAATATACAGATTTTTGGAAGAAAAAAGTGCTTTGATACTAAAAAGGCAGAAAGATATTTTAAGGAAAGAGGAATAAAATTTCAGTCGGTTGACATAAACTCTAAAGGGCTGAGCAGGGGAGAGCTTGACAGCGTACTTGCTGCTGTAGGATCGCTTGACAGTCTTATTGATGAAAAGAATACAAGTCAGGACGCGCTTCTGTTTAAATATCTTTCCTCAGATGAAGCGAAAAAGGAAAAGCTGCTGGAAAACCCGTTGCTTTTTAAAACTCCGGTAGTAAGAAACGGAAAGCAGGCGACAGTCGGTTATTATCCCGAGGTATGGGATAAATGGATCTGAATCGTGCGGTATTTTAAATTTAATGTTTAATTATATTGACTTCCATTGATTTCTGAAGTATAATAACTATATGTGTAGAAATAAAAAGAATCGGAAAACTAAATTTTCAGGAGGCGCTTTATGAGAAAAAACTTAGGTATCGTACTGTCCTGTGCAGCAGCCTGCGCTTTATTTGCCGGCTGCAGTATTCCGGGTATGTCGAGCCGGGCGGATGACGATAATTTTGATCCCGACGGTTCCTATTACAGCAGCGAAAGCTCGGAAGGGGATAAAACGGTAAATTACAGCTGGGTTCTTGAGCCTTCGGTTCAGGCAGATAATATCATAGTTTTTGATTCCAGTCAGATAGACCCTGACAATGAAAGCAATACAGCGTATATAAATGCGTCTGTTATTTACCGCAACGGTATGTACGGATTTATTGATTATGCAGGGAACATAATAGTTAATCCCGCATACAGCAATTTTTATACAAGCGCCGGCGGTGAAATGGTACTGTATAATGTGACAAATGAAGAAACAGGGGAGCGTGAATACTGTACGCTCGACAGTCAGGGACAGGTTCTGAACTACGTTAAGGACTATGAGGACTATTCTCCCGATTATTACTGGAACAGCGATGAAAAGGCTGTTTATGTAAAGGACAAAAACGAGGATCGCGCAACAAGATATACCGGCAAGAAAACGGTAGTTGTGTCAAAGGCTGAGATCTCAGATGCCGGAAACGGCTGGTTCGAGGTAAAGAATATCGACGAATCGGCGTTCGCTCTTGCCAAAGAGGACGAGCTGATACTTGATTTTGAATATACTGATTATTACGCTCCTGCATTCAAGGGTTCAGGGCTTACGGCGATCGCTCTTGAAAAGAACGGAAAATGGGGATATGTGTCCTCGTCGGGAAAAGAGATTATTCCGTTTAAATGCGACGGGATCTTAAGCTCCTACAGCGGCAGTCTTATTGACGACGCTGAAAGCATACATCCCTATCTTTTTACCGAGGAGTTTGTTCCGGTAAGCATAGGCTCTACCTACGGATATTATAATATAGACGGTGAATGTGTCGTTTCTCCCGGGGAATTTGAACAGGCGCGTCCTGTTCATAACGGAAGAGCATGGGTAAGAAAGAACGGAATGTGGGGAATTATCCAGCTCGGCGAAATAATTGAAGAGGAAGAAAGCAGCGATAATGATTCAAAGGTAACGACTACGGTAACTTCATTTACATGGTCAAGCTCGACTACAACGACCACAACGACTACGTCTGTAACTTCGTCTGCGGTAACCTCTGAGGAAACAACAACTACGAAAAAGACATCTGTATCTTCTGTAACGCAAACAGAAACCTCCGCCTCCCAGGTAACCGAACCCACAGTAACTGAATCTGTTACTGAGACCGAGTCGGCAGTTCCTCCTGCCGACAGCGAAGAAGAAACACCTCAATAAAATATTTAAAGCTTCCGGAGCTTAATCTTCGGAAGCTTTTTTATTTTAAATATTATTAACTGAATAACTGCATAGATAAAGGAGCATAATCAAAATGATCATGCTCCTGTTTTTATATAGCCGGTAACATATGAGCCGTTATCTTTTTATTGCTTTCAGGCTTTCCTTAGTACCCAGTACGAGGATCGTTTCTCCGTCAACAAATTTGTGATCCGGCCCCGGAAGTGTATCAAATACCTCTCCGCTTTTTATTGCAAGAACATTCAGACCGTACTTCTGGCGTACGTTCTTTTCAAGCAGCGTTTTTCCGACCCAGCTTTCAGGAACGGAAATTTCATAGATAGCATATTCATCATTCAGCTTGAAGTAATCAAATATCCCCTCTGAGCTGAATTTTACCGCAAAGCGTTCTGCGGTTTCCCTTTCGGCGTATACTACCTCGTCAGCGCCGTTTCTGAGAAGAAACTTTTTGTGAATATCTCGGTTTGCTCTTGCGAAAACGTATTTTGCACCCATTTCCTTAAGCAAAGCAGTAGTTTCAAGTGAGCTTTGAAAATTATCTCCTATTGCTACAACACAGATGTCGAAGTTTCTAACTCCCAGCTCCTCCATAAATCTTGGGTCGGTAGCGTCGCCTATCTGAGCGTTGGTAACGTATTTAAGGGCGGCGTCAACTCTGTCCTCGTTGATATCTACTGCGAGGACCTCGTTTTTCTGGCTGGTAAGAGTTTTAGCCATATGCTTTCCAAAACGGCCTAGACCTATAATCAAAAAAGACCTCATAATAATCCCCATTCCTCCGCATAAGCGGAAAATATTAATCAGCCGACAGTGATCTTTTCAGTCGGGAGCTGTGATTTTGAACTTTGAGCAGAGCTGCTGAACGCCATAAGTACCGTCAGACCTCCGGTTCTTCCAACAAACATCAGCAGTGCGAGCAGGATATGAGAAACCGAACTAAGATGAGGCGTAACCCCCAGGGAAAGTCCTACAGTACCTATTGCCGACGTCGATTCAAAGACTGCGTCAAGCATAGGTATATTTTCAAATGCACAGATAAATATTGAAACCGCAGCTGTAAGTATAATATACATCATAAAAACGCATACCGCATTATGAACTATATCGTCAACGATACGCCTCTTAAAACATTCAAGCGATTTCTTTTTCTTGAAAACGCAGATAATACTAAGTGCAAGTACAGCAAAGGTAGTTGTTTTTATACCTCCCGCAGTAGATCCGGGAGAACCTCCGATAAGCATCAGTATACACATTACCGTAAGTCCCGCTTCGCTGAAACCGTTCAGATCGACGGTATTGAAGCCGGCAGTTCTGGTAGTTACAGACTGAAAAACTGAGGAAAACATTTTTTCCCCGAAATTCATGCCTTCATATGAAGCCGAATTATATTCAAGGAGCATGATAAGAGCCGCTCCTCCGAATATAAGAATAAAGGAAGTAGATAGAACTATTTTAGTCTGAAGTCTATAAGAGCGGAATGAAAATTTATGCTCTTTAAGATCGTCCCAGACGAAGAAGCCCAGTCCGCCTATAATTATCAGAAGCATTACGGTAATGTTGAACATTATATCAAGGTCTACAGTCGTTAGCGATGAGAATTTCTCGAAATTGCCCATCAGGTCTATTCCTGCGTTGCAGAAAGCCGAAACTGAATGGAAAATCGCAAAGTAAATTCCCTTTGCCGCACCAAGCTTCGGTATAAATCTGAATGATAAAAGCACGGCTCCGGCAGTTTCAAAAAAAATGGCTCCAAACAGAATGAAGCGGGTCATTTTTACTATTCCGCCCAGATGCGGAGCGTTGACCGATTCAAGCATTGTAAAACGCTGTTTTAAACCGATCTTCTGCTTAGTAAGCGTAAGAGCAAATATAGCTACCGACATAAATCCTACTCCGCCTATTTGGATAAGAAAAAGAATTACCAGCTGACCAAAAAGCGACCAGTAGGTATAAGTGTCGTGAATAACCAGCCCCGTAACGCAGGTCGCGCTGGTAGCAGTAAACAGGGAATCTTCTATGGGGGTGAAAATACGGTCGCGCGTACTTATAGGAAGCGACAGTAAAAACGTTCCCGTCAGAATTATTATTCCGTACCCGAGAAGAAGAAATTTAGTCAGCGGAACGTTTTGAAAGAAATTTTTTATTTTTTCAAACATAATTTCATCCTTTAATCGGAAAAATATTTCAATCCAATCTATATCATAGTATTATAGCACCATTAAACATAAAAGTCAATTGTCCATTTATATCAAAAAGCACAGTTTTTTATTGGTGAAAACAGTGGATTTTTTATATATGACGTAAACTTATGCTTGTTTTATTGTTCTATATGCAAAAATTTCACCTCAGATTTTAAAAATCGTTGACATTGTGATAATTATGTAATATTATAGTATATACAGAAGTTTTTAAAGTAAATTTAAGTTAGATGTATAACAAAAGGAAGAGATCAAAAGAAAATGTTTATTATCAATTTTTTTACCGTTCTTTTCGGTAAGCTGATGGTAGGAGTTCTGCATCTTCTGGGAAAGAATGCGGGAAACCTTCCGGGACTTGTGCTGTGGACTGTAAATAAAAAGTGCCTTAAAGCCTTTAAGCCGGATTGTCCTATTATTGCTGTAACTGGTACAAACGGCAAAACCTCGGTGACGAATTTTCTCAGCCATATGTTTGAGAAGAGCGGAAACGGAGAGCTGAAGATCATAACAAATCATGAGGGCAATAATCTTGATACGGGGATATGCTCGCTGCTTCTGAGTCACTGTACGATGACAGGCAGGATACACGCCGATTATCTTGTGCTTGAAATAGACGAGTCGCACGTTCCTGTGGTTTTTTCACAGCTGAAGCTTGAAACCCTTGTGGTTCTTAATTTTTTCAGAGATCAGCTTGACAGGAACGGAGAGGTTGAAACTCTTATTCTCAAGGTAAAGAAGTTCTGCGAAACCTTTGAAGGCAATCTGATTTTAAACGGAGACGACCCCAATACAGCTCGGCTTGGTCTTGCAAACCCTGATAACAGAAACGTGAAATATTTCAGCGTTGACAGGTATAGATATGCCACCGATTCGCTTCATGAGGCAGGGGAGGGCAGATTCTGTCCTGTGTGCGGTCATGCGCTGAAATATGAATACTATCAGTATTCTCATATAGGAAAGTTCCGCTGTCCTGAATGCGGATACGGGAATAATCCTATATATACAAGGTTTACTGACATTGATCTGGACAAGCCTTCGTTTACAGCCGACGGAACGGAATACAGGACGGCCGGGAACAGTATATACTATATGTATAATCTTTGCGCCGTATACTCCGTTGCTAAACTCTATGGGATAGATGAGAGAATAATACGTGAAACCTTTGAGGGATTTCAGGTCAATAACGGAAGAATGGAGCGATTCAGGTATAAAAACAGCGAGCTTATGCTTAATCTCGCTAAAAATCCCGTCGGTGCGAATATGACTGTAAGGATATTGAACGAATGTGAAGGCGAAAAGGAGCTTATGTTCGTGCTGAACGACAATATTGCTGACGGACTTGACGTTTCGTGGATATGGGATATAAATTTCAGCGTATTTAAAAACGTTACACGGGTCATAACAAGCGGAACAAGAGCCTATGATATTGCGGTCAGAATAAAATGCTCAGGATACGACGCTTCAAAAATTAAGGTATGTCCCGAGCTTGACGAAGCAGTAAAAGAGCTGTTTTCAACAGACGGCAGGAAATTCGCCGTTGCAAATTATACTGCTGTTCAGCCGGTAAGGTCAGCGCTCGGCAGGTTCATAGGAGGCGGCAGCAATGATTAATAAGCTGAAGATACTTCATATGTATCCCGATATGCTGGATCTGTACGGCGACAGCGGTAATATGGAAATAATCAGATACAGATGCTCTAAAAGGAATATAGAATGTGAAACCGATATTCATACGATCGGCAGTAAGACTGATTTTTCAGAATACGATCTGATATATCTTGGCGGAGGAGCAGATCTTGAGCAGCAGCTTTTGGCGGACGATTTAATGAGCAATGCGGCAGAGATACGTTGTGCATATGAAAACGGAGCATTCTTTCTTATGATATGCGGCGGTTATCAGCTGATGGGTCGGTACTACAAGGATTCCAACGGTATGAAGATCCCCGGCCTTGGACTTTTTGATTATTATACCGAGGCGTCTAGGAATAAATCGGAAAGATGCATAGGCAATATAGTTATAGAGGCAGACTTCAACGGTAATAAAACAAAGGTTATCGGCTTTGAAAATCACGGCGGCAATACCTTCGGCTCAAAAACCCCTTTCGGCACGGTGCTGTTCGGAAACGGAAATTCCTTCGGTGACAGCTTTGAAGGGTATACTGAGAAGAACGTAATCGCAACATATCTTCACGGGCCTCTGCTTTCAAAGAATCCTGCGGTTGCTGATTATATTATCGAATACTGCGTAAATAGAGAATACGGCGGCGGTATAAAGCTTGCTCCTCTTGATGATACGCTCGAGAATAAGTGCAGAGAGGTGCTGTTGAAAAGATTTCTTGAGAAAGAATAGTTTTTTGTAACAGCAGCTTAAAATTGACAAAATTATTATAAGGTGATATAATTAAAAGGTTAAATATTAATTTATCTCATAAAAGCTGATACAGGATATTTATATCTCAGCGCAGATAAACATCCGAAAAGGTAGGATAGCTAATGGAGCCTAAACATTTGCCGGATATGCCGGCTTACAGTGTGCTTATGTCGGTTTATGCAGGTGAAAAGCCGGAATATCTGAGGGAAAGCCTTGAAAGTATGTATTCACAGACCTATCCTGCGGCTGATTTTGTTCTGGTCTGCGACGGAAAGCTTACTGAAAAGCTTGACGAAACAGTAAAAGAGTACGAAAATAAATATCCCGATACCTTTCACACCGTTAGGCTGGAGAAAAAGCGGGGAGTAGGCGAATGTGCCAATATAGGCATAGACGCCTGCAAGAGCGAGTATATAGTGAAAATGGATTCGGACGATATAGCTTTGCCGCAGAGGTGCGACAAACAGCTTTCTCTAATGAGAGATAAACCTCAGCTTGATATGTGCGGCGCTTATATAGAAGAGTTCGATACTGATACAGGCGAAGAAATAGCGGTAAAGAAAACCCCGGTTGAAAATGAGCAAATACACAGGTACGCAAGGCGGCGAAATCCTTTTAATAACCAGACCCTTGTTTTCAAGAAGTCCTTTGCATTGAAAATAGGCGGCTATGATACGGTAAAGCGCTGCGAGGATTATGATTTTGTAGTAAGGATGCTGCAAAACGGAGCAGTCGGTGAGAATATACCCGAGGTTCTTGTCAGATACAGAGTTTCAAAGCATAATTATGAGCGCAGGCGCAACTGGGCTAATACCAGATCGTTTATCAGCGTAAGGTGGAGAATTTTCAGGTCGGGATATTCAAATTTTGCGGATTTTATTATTCCCTGTGCAATGCAGCTTGGAATATTTATTCTCCCTAAAAGTCTGACCGGGAAAATATACAAAAAATTTCTGAGGTAGTCTATGGAAAGCATAAAACAGATTCTCAGGCAGTATATAAAGACCGTTCTTCAGAAGACCCTCCTTCCGATTTGTTATCTATGGGGTAAAAGAAAGCCTGTTGACAGTTCTCTGGTTTTGTTTGCCGACTGTAATTCTTATGAAATGCCTGAAAGCATGGTTCTGATCAAAAAGGAGATCGGAAGACGAGGCTACAAGACGGAAGAGCATTTCTGCGACTTTTCATCGGCAGGAGCGACGGCGTCCCTTAAATATATGATGAAGTTTATGGTTAGGTATGCTCAGGCGGGGGCGGTCTTTGTGTGCAATTATTTCGTACCATGTACTGCCTGTCGGAAACGCCCTGAAACAAAGGTAATTCAGCTCTGGCATTCCTGCGGAGCGCTTAAAAAGTTCGGATATGATACTCCTGAGGATATTTCTCCTCACTTTAAGGGAAGCGTAACAAGAAATTTTGATTATTATACCGTAAGCAGCCGATTTTGCGTAAAGGTATTTGAGTCGGCATTCAGGCTGGAGGAAGGCAAAGCGCTTGCTATCGGTGTTAGCCGTACGGACGAGCTTTTGAGCGATGATTTTGCAGCGGTCTGCAAAGCTGAATTTTATCAGAAATATCCTCAGTATAAGGGGAAAAAGCTTTTGCTTTATGCTCCAACCTTCAGAGGAAACGCAGGGAACGCTGTCAGCGCCGGAGAGGACGCAGTTAAGCGGCTTGAACAGAAGCTTGGCAGAGAATGGGCAGTGCTTATTAAAATGCACCCAAGGTTAAACAGTCCTCTTACAAACTGCGATATTCCGGTAAACAGGCTTTTTCCGGTAATAGATATACTTATAAGCGATTATTCTTCACTTATATTTGAATATTCGCTGTTCAGGAAGCCTATGGTCTTATGGACTCCTGACCTTGACGAATATATTTCTGTACGCGATTTTTATATTGACTTTAAAACAGAGATACCCTGTCCGAAGGTTACGGAGGAAAGCAGGCTTTACGATACCGTATTAAGCGAATACTGCGGTTTTGATCTCGGCAGATATGATGAGTTTATAAATAAATATATGTCCGCCTGCGACGGAAGTTCGACCCGGCGTATAGCGGATCTGTTAAAAACATAAAGGAGCTGAGTAAAATTAGTAAGGAAAAATTTGATTTTTTCGGACTTAAAACTATACTTAACGAGCATAAGGGGCAGCGTAAGCAAATAATCATGCTTTCGGTAAACGAGCTGAAAAAGAAATACAAGGGAGCGGTACTGGGACCGCTTTGGGCGCTTATAAAGCCGACCTTTACGCTGTTTATACTTTGGTTTGCGTTTGCTGTAGGACTCAGGGGTTCGGGTCATGTAAACGGTTATCCCAGGTTTATTTTTATGCTTACCGGCTATGTACCCTGGTTTTTTATAAGCGAAAATATAATCGGAGGCTCTCGGTCGATAAGGCAGAACAAGCAGTTTGTAACAAAGCTGTCGTTTCCGGTATCAAACATAATGACGTTTACTTCGCTTTCGACCCTCTACATTCATTTTCTGCTGTGCATAATAATGTACATTACCCTGCTGTGCTTCGGATACGGTCCGTCGGTGTATAATCTTCAGTATTTTTACTATATGCCGCTTATGTTTGTGTTTTTTCTTGTGCTGTCTTGGGCAACAGCTCCGCTCAGCGCCTTCAGCAAGGATTTTGAAAATCTTATCAATTCGGTAATTACAGGACTCTTCTGGTTATCCGGAGTATTCTGGAATACCTACGATATGGATAAGCCTTGGCTCAGGACGCTTATGTACTTCAACCCTATAAACTATTTTGTAAACGGCTACAGGAAGTGCTTTTTGTACGATCAGTTCATATTCGACAGCAACTATACTACTGAAACGGTTGTGTTTTATGCAGAGCTTATAGGTATAATCTTTATCGGCTCGCACTATTATAAAAAACTCAGAAAAATTCTGCCGGATATTTTGTAAAAGGGAGAGCTAAATGGAACAGCCAATAATAGAATTTAAGGACGTATATAAGGAATATCTGCTATTCAAAAATGAAAAGGCAAGATTCAAAGCTATTTTTACCAACAATAAGGGCGTAAGGCGTCATAAGGCTTTAAACGGCGTAAGCTTCAGGGTATATCCGGGCGAGGCAGTAGGTATTATAGGAAAAAACGGCGCTGGAAAATCGACGATACTTAAGATGATCACCGGAGTAAGCTTTCCCAGCAAGGGAGAAGTGACCGTTCACGGAAAGGTAGCGGCTCTGCTTGAGCTTACCGCAGGCTTTTCGCTGGATATGACGGGTATGGAGAATATATACCTGAAAGGGTATCTTCTCGGACTGAGCGACAGTGAGATCTCACAGATCGAAAGTGAAATAGTTGAATTTGCAGATCTTGGAGAGTATATAGATCAGCCTGTCAGGACTTATTCAAGCGGAATGAAAATGCGTCTTGGCTTCGCTATCAATATAAACATAAAGCCGGATATTCTTGTAATAGACGAAGCTCTAAGCGTAGGCGACGCAGATTTTAAGAAGAAGTGCAAGAATAAGGTAAAGGATCTCATAAAGTCTGGAGTCACGGTGCTTTTCGTATCTCATTCAATGGATATGATCAGGGATACCTGCAGCCGTGCTGTTTATCTTAAAGACGGACTTGTACAGTTTGACGGGGCGGTAGACGATGCATTTGAGGTTTACAGTGCAGGAACGGGAGAAATAGTTACTATGAATCCTAAGAAGCCTGTTGCCTTTAAGGTAAAGCAGAAGTCGGAAAACAGCATTACTCTTTCATGGAATGAAGTAAGCGGAGCGGATTTTTACCGTATTTACAAATACAGCAACCAAAGCGGTGAATATGAACCGATAACCGAGGTATCTGACTGCGATGAATGCTGTATTAAGGAGCTTCCGGAGGGTGCAAGATACCGTTTTAAGATATGCTCGGTAAGAGCGGTAGAGGACAGGGAATACCTTTCGCCCTGTACCGCAAATATTTCGGTGGCTACCTTGGGAACCGAATATTACGACAGCTGCGATTACAGCGGGAGATCGCTTGACGAGGCGCTGAGATCAATAAATGTAGATCCGGACGAGGAGCTTATTGCAAGGATAGCTGAAGTCAATGCGATCGGAAATTATACAGGCAGCGATGTTCAGAAGCTTAAAATGCTGGAGCTTCTGAAATCGGGCAAGCTTATGGTGCCTCATGATTCGCTTCAAAAGGATATGTAGGGTAAATGCCGGTCAGTTTTATGATCGGCATATTCATTTTCTGATATAATTATAAAATATTTATATTTACAAAAGCCTGTATACGGTGTATACTCTAGCTAAGGTTATGGGCTGTAACAGAATTCAGTCCGGATCAAACTGTGCAGATATTGAAAGGAATTTTACTATGAACAGCAGGGAGTATTTTATTTATCACGAGGATCCTCAGCAGCTTCACATAGGAACGCTTCCTCCTCACGCTTATTTTATTCCGTTCAGAAAAGGACAGGATCCATCTGAGCCGAGGGAAAAGTCGGAGCTTTTTGAGCTGCTAAACGGGGAATGGAGCTTTGATTTTTATCCGAGTATATTTGATATGCCGGATAACTTTCTTGAAACAACGCCTGAGTCTGTTATCAAGGTCCCGGCTAACTGGGAGCTTTGCGGTTTCGGAAAACCACAGTATACGAATGTTCGCTATCCTATACCTTATGATCCTCCTTATGTTCCGGACGATAATCCTGTTGGCGTGTACAGAAGAAAGTATTTCTGCAAGGGCGGAGATATGAGAAAAATACTGGTATTCGAGGGCGTTGATTCGTGTATTTATCTCTTTGTAAACGGCGTTTTCTGCGGTTACAGTCAGGTATCTCACTGTACGTCCGAATTTGATATAACTGAGCTTGTTCATGACGGCGAAAATGAAATTGCGGCGGCAGTTCTTAAATATTGTGACGGAACATATCTGGAGGATCAGGATAAATGGAGAATGTCTGGTATTTTCAGGGACGTTTATATGCTTTCAAGAGAAAGCGGAGGAATTGAGGATCTTACCGTAAGAACCTTATTGAACGAAGACTTTTCTGAAGCGGAGATTTCAGTAGGGATAAAGGCGGAAAAAGACTGCCTTGTTTCTTTGTATTCGCCGGATAATGTAAAGCTCGGAGAGCAGCGGGGAAGACAGCTAAGCTTTAATTTAGAAAACCCCGTCCTGTGGAATGCGGAAAAGCCTAAGCTGTACAGGCTTGAGATCATATGCGGTAACGAAGCGGTAACAGAGTTTGCGGGAATAAGAAAAATATCTTCGGAAAACGGAATATTAAAGATAAACGGAACAGCAGTCAAATTTCGGGGAGTAAACAGGCACGACTTTTATCCTGATACCGGCTATTATGCTTCCGAACAGCAGCTGAAAAGGGATATTGACCTTATGAAGTCTCTTAATGTCAACGCGGTAAGAACCTCACATTACCCTAATTCTCCGCTGTTTTATCAGCTTTGCGACAGGCTGGGCTTATATGTTATCGACGAAGCAGACCTGGAAGCTCACGGAGCGGTTGAGGCTTATAATACCTACGGCTGGACAAATGGATATAACGGCATAGCCTATACCGTAAGCCGAAGTGAGTTTTTCAAGGCGGTTTCCGACAGGCATGAGCGGCTGATAAAACGTGATATAAATCGACCATGTGTTGTAATGTGGTCGCTGGGCAACGAAAGCGGTTACAGCGACGCTTTCAGAGAATCGGCGAAACGGATAAAAGAGCTTGATAATTCAAGGCTGATACACTACGAAAGCTCCAGACATACTCTTGACGGAAAGGGAGAAAATGAGCTTGATGTCGTTTCGGTAATGTATCCGCAGATAGATTATGTAAAAAAATACCCGTCAAGCGAAGAAACAGCAAATGGACGGCCGCTTGTTTTATGTGAATACTGTCATGCAATGGGAAACGGACCGGGGGATATTGCTGATTACTGGCAGGAGATATACAGAAACGAACTGGTATGCGGAGCGTTTGTGTGGGAATGGTGCGATCACGGTATCGCCGCAGGAAAAACCTCTGACGGTCGGGTTAAGTATTATTACGGCGGAGATTTCGGCGAGGACGTTAATGACGGTAACTTTTGTATTGACGGCCTTGTATATCCTGACCGAAGGCTTCACACCGGCGCTTTAGAAATGAAAAATGTATACCGCCCTGTATATGTCAGCGCAGAAAATGCAGCAGAGGGACACTTTATATTTGAAAACAAGCTTGATTTTACCGCAGTTTCAGAAGATTGGCGCTGTGAATATAAAATCTGCGATAAAGGAAAAATGCTGTACAGCGGTGAACTTAAGCTTGATATTCCTCCGCATGAAAGCCGAAGGGTATATATATCCGAAGCGGCGGGGCTGACGGGAGAGCATATTACTATTGATTTTGATTTTTATTACGGCAGAGAAAGCAGGGGGATTGAGCAGATCACGCTTTTGCGTTCCTGCCGCAGCTTTGAATTTAAACAGGATAATGCATGGAAGCTTACTGACAACGGGAAGGTCATAGCAGCGGAGTGCAGAGGAAAACGGATAGAAATTTCAAAGCACACTGCTCAGATCTGTTCGCTGAGTTCAGACGGAATTGAGCTGCTGTATGAGCCGTGCGGCATAAACCTGTTCAGAGCGCCCATGGATAATGATATATCTGTCAAAGGTGAATGGTATAAAATTTTTCTGGATAAGCTTAAGCCTAAGGTATACAGAATAACTGCGGAGAATAACAGGGTTTATGCCGAGCTGTCAATGGGGTATGCGGTTCATGAGTCTGCGGCGCGTTTCAAACTAGAATACAGCTTCGGTGATTGCGGAATAAGAATTTCTCTAAAAGCCGAGGTACATGAGAAAATAAATTATCTTCCGCGTCTGGGAATGAGATTTTTATTTGATAAAAGCATTGAAAGGGCGGAATATCTTGGATATGGGCCATATGAAAGCTACGTTGACAAACGCCGCGCTTCCGTATACGGATCATATTCATGCAAAGCTGCGGAACAGCATGAGGACTATATACGTCCTCAGGAAAACGGATCTCACTATGGCTGTGAAAGCGTTTCATTGTTCAGGAATAATGCAAAGGCTGTAGAATTTATTTCCGATTCGGATTTTTCTTTCAGCTTTCTTCCGTTTACTCAGGAGGAGCTTGCGTCGAAAACTCACAATTATATGCTTGAGGAATATAACGGAAACGTATTCTGTATTGATTACAAAATGTCCGGAGCGGGTTCTTCCTCCTGCGGTCCGGAGCTTTTGGAAAAGTACAGGCTCAATGATAAAAAGCTAGATTTTATTTTCTATCTTTTATTTTAATTGCATATCTGACGGGCGGTAATGTTTTACCGCTCTTTTTATTTATCAGACCAGTTTATTAATCATGACGCTGCAATTAACAAATTTATAACATAAAACCACTTGACAATCTTTCTGAAATCGTATATAATATTTTAGTGGAATCGGGGTGTGGCGCAGATTGGTAGCGCGCTACCTTGGGGTGGTAGAGGCCGTGGGTTCAAGTCCCGTCACTCCGACCATTAAGGGGCTGATACAAGTCAAGATTCTCCTGCGTCCGCAAGGTATGCAGGAGACGGTATTGGCTTTCTGAATGCATAAAATTAAATGCCCCTATAGTTAAATGGATATAACAAGCCCCTCCTAAGGGCTAGTTGTAGGTTCGATTCCTACTAGGGGTGCCAGTTGGTTACTTAGGTGTTTAAATAAAAATTATAAACAAGAGTGTATCCGTGAGTGATGCACTCTTTTTTTAACTGTATACCAGTTTACTGTATTTTGTTTATGCCTATCTCTTTAAATTAACTGTAAGATCACAATTCGGCTTCTTTCAGAACATCATGAGCGGTAAAATTCTTTGATTCAAGCTCAATTACGGTTTCTCCCGTACCTTCATATTTTAGAACGGCATTTTTCCAGTCGGAAGGTATCTCATATGTAAACTGGACTGCGCAGCTGTCCCACGGTTCAACGTATATGTATTTAAAATCATCATATCCCCTAGGCAGATTTATAAGGCGTTCTTCTTGATTTTTATTTTCAGTTTTCCCATTTTAATTAGTTTTACTTTTATTAAAATACCCTGATTGAATAATAGCATATAATTTATCTTGTATAAACATTTTTAGACAATTTAAGCAAATTTCTTTACATTATATGATATTACGTCAGTTGTGTATTTTTGTTATATAAAACCTCATAAAAGCTTGACTTTATACGGTCATTATGTTATTATATATTAAAATATGATATGCTAAGGGGTTTGAAAAATAATCAGTATACAGAGGTCGTTTTTATGAGAAAATCAGTGCTGTTTGCAGCTGCGCTATACTTCGCTGCATTTCTTATCGGGTGTACAAACGAAGCTGGCAGCTCAGCTGTAAAAGCGGATTCGTCTGTTGCAATGAAAACGGTTACATCGGAAAGCGAAAGTATACCCGCCGACTTATCCGCTCCCGAGGACAGCCTGTCTGAGGAAAGACCGGCGGTAACTGCTGCGGTAACTATATACGAAGGCGAACCGGAGGAAATTTCTCAGGATATGCTTAATAGCCACAGCGTTTCTGTTTCAGGTTTTTCTAAGGTAAAGTCCAATGAAAAGCTGGAGGAGTGCTTCAGCAGGCTAGATGAAATATGCGGAAGTTTCGGATATTCCATCGCTTTTTCGTATGAAAATATTGAAACCGGCGCTCAGGTAAACTATAATTCTATGAAGCAGTTTATGACATGCAGTACTATTAAGGCTCCGTATGTAAAAAGCATTCTGGCAAGCGGCATAGATCTTGACGAAAAAATAGTTAAGGATAAAAACTGGCCGGGTGATATTGTCGGGGAGGACTATATAGCCTCTACGGCTATGGGTACTGAGTTTACGGCGAAGGAACTGATAGAAGCGGCGATACAGCGTTCTGACAATACGGCGTATTATCTTCTTGAACAGCATTACGGCTGGAATGTATTCAATGATCTTCAGTATAGGCTGGGTTCTTACTACTATGTAGGAGCTGACTGGATATTTACCTATGCCACAACTTCGGATATGCTTAAATCTTACAGAGATATTTATGAGTTCGGAGAAGAAAGCGAGCTTGGGGAATGGCTTACCGACCTGATGACTGATACCGACCTTAACGAACAGATAGGAAAAAAGCTGTCTGGGAAATATAAAGTATCTCAGAAATACGGCTCCGAGTTTAACGAGTCCGTATATAATGACTGCGCTGTAGTTTATGCTCAGTCACCGTTTGTGCTCTGTATTTATTCCAATCAGTACCCTGAAACTGAAAAGAGCAATCAGGTCTTTATAGACCTTGCTGATATATTTGACGAGATAAATTCATTGATCTATTATAATTAGGAGGACGAAAAAAATGAGCGAATTAAAAGCGTATTCCGTTCATATGGGAAAAGCAAAATGCGCCGTTGACTTAGGCGACGGCTCGGAAAGGGGAGAATATGTTAATCAGGACTATATTCTTCATAAGCTTGGCAGACCTCACAGAAGTATTTCTCTGATGTACTGCTATTATCCGCTTGACAAGGAATGGCCCGGCAGGATCTCGGAGGTTATGAAGGACGCTGATATTTCTTTTCAGTGGGACTATCCCTATGACGATTATTTTACCTATAAGGGAGGACTTAACGGAACGACCGACGACGAGCCTTTCACTTATATGAGAGATGTGCGCCGTCACGGACAGGACGTTACTCTTACTCTTACTATTGATCCGAATGTTTCTGATGAACACCTTATTGCTATTGCCAATGACCTCAGGCCTTTCGGCAGGCTTCTTCTCAGAGTAAACCATGAGGCAACCGGAAATTGGTTCTCATTTACAAAGAGAACAGGGGAGGCAGGTTATCAGGGAGTTGCGGATTTCTACTGCCGCTTCAATAAAATACTGAAGGAGTACGCTCCAAACGTTTCGACTATTTTGTGTATCGGCGGTATTGAAGATCCTAACGAAACCGAGATCATAATGGAAAAGGAATTTTCTCAGGCGGTAAAGGAAACGGATATCTGGTCGGTAGATAAATATATGGCGCTTCATTGGGGCTGGCCCTTTGATGTTGCACTCAAGGATTCTGTGAACAGGTCGTTTAAGAGAGATACCGTTGAGAATACCTATAAGCTTACAAAAATGTCCTACAACAGATTCAAGGAAATCAACGGCGGTGTTGCGAAGCCAATGGTAATGAGCGAGTTCAACGCCGACGGTGACGTTACCGGCGCATACGATCAGGCTGTTATGGTCAGGGAATTCTGCGAAATGCTCAAAAACGATCCCGAGGATTGGTTCAGCGGCTTCACATTCTATCAGTTCCGTGACAGGGGACGTCTTGGCCTTGAAATTGAAGATCCCAACTATTCCGACTGCGGTATCGAGCAGCCTGTTATGCAGACCTATAAGGAAATTATCCACGACGATTTCTTTAAGCCTGCAATGACTAAGGGCGATGAGCTTTCATTCCCTGTAACTCTTCGCTGGGGCGGAGCGGAGGACGCTGAGGGAATCGAGATCCCGCTTCATTTTGAAAAGAATCCGCATTTCTGCGAGGTAACCTTTGATAATGATTCTAATATAATGATGGAGATAAACGGAAAGTGGTTCTATAAATCTCCGGAGGCCAGAACTATCGACCTTATGAGTGCTTTCTTTGAAAAGCCGCTTGAAGGTGAATGCGACCTGACGCTCAGACTGTTCGCTCCTCCTGCAAGCGGAGAAAACGATCTATCGGCGGCTGACGGACTTTATAATGCTTATACTACTATAGAAAAACTGCCCGAAATAAGAATAGATTTTGAGCCTGTAGAGCCGTAATAAAGCAATGATGGATTAACCAAAACAAAAACATCTTCATATAGTATACTAATAACAGGAAGCGGAGAGATCTATTCTCTTGCTTCCTGTCTTGGTATACAGTAAATTGGTTACCGTCTGCTAATTAAATGGGGCAAGGAGTATGGGGTTATGAGAAATAAAAAATCTTCAGAGCTTGCAATCGCTATGCGGGTATCGTTTGTAAGTATAGCTGTGAACATTGCATTGTCTGCGGGAAAGCTTATTGCAGGAATAGTCGGCAGGTCAGGGGCAATGATCTCCGTCGCGGTTCATTCGGCTTCGGACGTTTTTTCTACTGTCGTGGTAATAATCGGAGTCAGGCTGGCAGATAAAAAAGCCGATGAGGAGCATCCATACGGTCATGAACGGCTTGAAAGCGCAGCGGCTATAATACTTGCCGCCGTGCTTATGGCTACAGGTTTATGCATAGGATATACAGGCCTGAAAAGTATATTCGGCGGAGGGTATGACAGTTTAGCCGTTCCTACCGTTCTTCCGCTTATTGCGGCGGCTGTTTCGATAGCTGTTAAGGAGTGGATGTATTGGTATACAAGAGCCGCGGCAAAGAAAATAAATTCTGATGCCTTAATGGCTGACGCCTGGCATCACCGCTCGGACAGTCTATCGTCAGTGGGAAGCCTGATAGGTATAGCCGGTGCAAGGCTCGCTTTTCCTATTCTGGATCCGATCGCCGGAGTTGTGATCTGCCTGTTTATTATAAAATCGGCGTATAATATCTTCCGCGATGCTATGGATAAGATGGTTGATAAATCCTGCGATAAGGCGTTGGTTGACAAAATGAGAAAAGAGATCAGCGCTCAGCCGGACGTTATACGTCTTGACGAAATAAAGACCCGTCTTTTCGGTTCGAGAATTTATGTGGATATAGAAATTGCCGCCGACGCTTCCGCTACATTAAAAAAGGCGCATGAGATAGCTACAGAAGTTCATAATATTATTGAGGAAAAGTTTCCGTCGGTAAAGCATTGTATGGTTCATGTTAATCCATGTGATAAAGCTGAATATGAAAGGAATGATAAAAATGCTGTTTGTAAACTACCCGAAATGCACCACCTGCATTAAAGCAAGAAAATATCTCGAGTCTAAAGCTTTGGACTTTGAAAGCAGGCATATCAAGGAGGACAGACCCTCCTATGACGAGCTTAAAGAGTGGCATAAAAAAAGCGGACTTGAGCTTAAAAGGTTTTTTAATACCAGCGGAACTCTTTATAAATCAATGAACTTGAAAGAAAAACTCCCCGCCATGACTGACGAGGAGAAGCTAAAGCTTTTATCTACCGACGGAATGCTCGTAAAGCGTCCGATACTTGTCCTTAAAGACAAAGTCCTCGTAGGCTTTAAGCAGTCGGAATGGGACGAGGTTCTGAAATAGCGTTATTTTGTTTTAATTAAAAATGCACTGCACGGAGGTACGGAGATCTTTCCTGCCTCCGTGTTTATTTCTCCGCCTGTTTTAAAGAGTACATCTCCGTCAATACATATTCCAATGGAGCATTCGGCAGCTTTACCCAGCGGATTTATTACTGCGAAGATCTCTTCATTATCGTCGAAGCGGCGGTAGATAAGCGGATATTTATCTTTTTCGGCGTATATAAATTCAAATCCGCCGAAATTCTGCATAGCGCTGTGAGTTTGTCTTACAGCTATAAGCTCACTGACCGTATTAAGCAGAGAATCCTTATCTGCCAATGAGGAAAGTACGTCAGGGCGGTCGGGAGACGGATCGAGAGGGATAAGAGTTTTCTGACAGGCAGAGAAGCCAGCGTTAAGCGTCTTATCCCACTGCATAGGAGTACGGGATCCTGTCCTCCCGAAGCCTCCCTCTACTGAGGTAAGACCTTCGACATAGTTCATTCCGATCTCATCTCCGTAATATACGAACGGCGCTCCGCACATTGAAAGCAGAAAAGCGAAACATACCTTCAGATCGTCAGTATCCCGGTAACGTGCGATTCTGTCCATATCATGATTTGAGGAGGGAATGCAAATAAGTCCTCTGCCGTCTGCCGAATCGTAGAACTTCTGATATTCATTGCGGAAAACAGAAATATCTCCTCCTGATTTTGAGAAAAACGGCTTTTCGCTTCTGAAAAGAGAGGTATAGCACATAGGTCCGAAATGCAGAAGAAAATCCATATGAAAGCCGCCGGCAATAGATTTTTCAGGTTCGCCCCATTCTGAGATCATTGCGCAGTGAGGGTATTTTTCATCAAGGAACTGTCTGAAATCCTGCCAAAGTTTTATATTTTCACTTCCGTCAGGATCGTTCTTTACAAGGCTTCCTGCCATATCTACTCTGAACCCGTCGCAGCCCATATCCAGCCAGAAGGACATGACGTCCTTTATCGCCGCTCTTGCTGCCATCGGTGCTTTGTCATTGGGAGCCTGCATATAATCTCTGGTTCGGTCGGCATAGCCGTAGTTTAGCGCAGGCTGAGTTGAAAAAAAGTTTACGCCTGCCGAACCGTCGCGGTCTGAGATACCTCTGATACAGGGTATCCCTTCGGTGCTTTCCCAGATCGAGTTTGTCCAGATATATCTGTCGGTAAATTCGTTCCGTTCGGGCTTCATTGACTGCCTGAACCATTCATGCTCAGCTGAGGTATGCCCGGGAACAAGGTCAAGAATAATATGCATATCTCTTTTATGCACTTCGTCTATCAGCTGTTTCATATCTTCGTTAGTGCCGTACCTCGGAGCGATTTTTTTATAGTCGCGTACATCATAGCCGGCATCTGTAAACGGCGAATCAAAGCAGGGATTAAGCCACACTGCATTAAAGCCAAGCGTTTTGATATAGTCAAGCTTTTGGATGATCCCCCTCAGATCTCCTATTCCGTCGCCGTTAGAGTCCTTGAACGACTGAGGATATATTTCATAGAATACGGCATTATTGAGCCAGCCGGGAAGCTTATTTGTTTTCATAGCAGTTCTCCTTTGCAAGCTGTAATTTAATATGTTCATATTTTACTACCGTTTATGGTTATATTAAAGCAAAATCTTTGATTATTGTTTATATTATTTGTGAATGTTTGCAGTTGACTGTACGGCTGAAAAATGCTATACTGTATAAATAGTTAACTAGGTTAAATATAAACCAAGTTAACAATGTGAAAGTCTTGTGAAAAGGTTGTGAAAGGGAGGTTTTGGATGTGGACGACTCCGTAGCGCGCAGGTTTATGGAGCTTCATCACAAAATGAAATCCGTAAGCTTCAGTATACTTCTGAATAATGATTTTAATCAAAGCGAGTTTGCAACGCTTATGGTGATGTCGCATATTCTTGGCGACTGCGGCAAGGATCCGGTCGGCAGAAGCGTATCAATGAACAGTCTGACAAAGGAGCTTAGGGTCTCGCCGGCAATGATCTCAAAAACTGTGGGAAGTCTTGAAAACAGGGGCTTGGTCGAAAGGATTATAGATAAATCTGATCGGCGGGGTGTAAGGGTCTGCTTTACCCCAAAAGGCTTCGAGCTGTTTGAAGCAAATAAGGAAAATACCAAAAGGTTTATGTTTAAGGTATTTGAAGAAATGGGGGAGGAGAACCTCAGTACATTTTTTGACCTTAACGAACGACTTTGCAGTATAATCCTCAGGCGGCTGCAGGAATATAAAAATAATAATCTTAACGAAGGAGAACAGAAACATGGGCAAAATACTTAAATACTTGAAGAAGTATTGGCTGTGGATAGTGACCGCACTGTGTCTGCTTGTTGTTCAGGCATACTGCGACCTTTCGCTTCCCTCTTATACCTCTGAACTGGTAGATACCGGAATAATGCAGCAGGGTGTAGAAAGCCTTGCGCCCAAGGCGATAAGCCGGGGGTCAATGCAGACTCTTCAGATGTTTATGACCGATGAAGAAAAGGAACTTGTAAACGGCAGCTACAGCCTTGAAAAAGGTATAAGCGAAAGCGATCTGCCGTATAAAAGCGGCGCTTCAGAAGCTGAACTTTACGTTCTGAAGTCTGATCTTGACAATGAGTCTTTAGAATCTCTTGATAAGGCGTTCGGTATGCCTATGATGTCGCTGTCAGGTGCAATGCAGATGCCTGACGAAGCTGTTGCAGCAATGCTTACTCAGGGAGATCCGCAGGGTGCGTCACTGGATCAGATTGCTCAGTCTATGGGAATAGAGGTCAAAGAGGGACAGAAGGTCAATATGCTGACCTTTATAGCATCAGGCAAAGTAAGCGCGGCAGATTTCAGAAGCTCAATAGAGGAAAAGTATGCCGACCTGTCGGATATGATCGTTGAGCAGACGGGAAAGGCGTTTGTTATCGGCGAGTATACCTCTCTCGGAGTTGATCTTGATCAGCTTGAAAAGGATTATTTATTTGTAACAGGCGGAAAAATGCTTGCAATGGCGCTTATAATAATGCTTGTATCAATGGCTGTGTGCTATATTGCGGCTAAGATCGGTGCAGGGGTAGGTCTTGATCTGAGAATAGGCGTATTTAAAAAGGTAGTCAAATTTTCAAGCGCTGAAATGGATAAGTTTTCTACAGCAAGTCTTATTACCCGTTCGACAAATGATATTCAGCAGATTCAGATGGTTGCGGTAATGCTGATAAGAATGATAGCGTACGCTCCTATTATAGGAATAGGAGGAATTATCAAGGTACTCAACACAAATGCCCATATGACCTGGATAATCGGTCTTGCGGTCGCAGTAATACTGGTTCTGGTAGGGATCCTAATGAAGGTCGCAATGCCTAAATTTAAGATCATGCAGAAAAAGGTTGACAATCTTAACCTTGTAATGAGAGAGATCCTTACGGGATTGCCTGTAATAAGAGCCTTTTCAAGGGAAAAATATGAGGAGCAGCGTTTTGACGGAGCAAACAAGGATCTGACTAAAACAATGCTGTTTACGAATAGGGTAATGACGTTTATGATGCCGGCTATGATGTTTATTATGAACGGCGTTTCGGTACTGATTATCTGGGTAGCCTCAAAGCAGATAGACTTAGGAAATCTTCAGGTAGGAGGAATGACTGCTTTTATAACCTATACAATGCAGATAGTTATGGCATTCCTTATGATCACAATGATTTCGGTAATGCTTCCCCGTGCGGCGGTATCAGCTGAGAGAATCGATGAGATACTTACTACCGAGCCGTCCGTCAAGGACATAGAAACTGCGACTCAGGACAGAGTGGAAAATGGACTGGTTGAATTCAGGCATGTCAATTTCAGATATCCGGGAGCCGACGAGGACGTTCTTTATGATATAGATTTCACAGCAAAACCGGGAGAGACCACAGCGATTATAGGAAGTACGGGAAGCGGAAAATCTACTCTCATCAATCTTATACCCAGGTTTTATGATATTACCGGCGGCGAGCTGCTTATCGACGGTAAGGATATAAGATCCTATACCCAGCATAATCTCAGAGAAAGCATAGGCTTTGTTCCGCAGAAGGGAGTGCTTTTCTCAGGCGATATAGACAGCAACCTGCGTTTCGGATGTCAGGACGCTCCTGAAAGCCGAATAATTATGGCTTCTGAGATAGCTCAGGCTTCGGACTTTATAGCTACAATGCCCGATAAATACAGCTCCCATATCGCTCAGGGCGGTTCAAACGTATCTGGAGGACAGAAGCAGCGTCTTTCTATTGCCAGAGCGATTGCAAAGGATCCCAATATATATATCTTTGATGATTCCTTCTCGGCTCTTGACTATAAGACCGACGTAAAGCTCAGAAAAGCGCTGTCAGAAAGGGTTAAGGACAAAACGGTAATAATCGTAGCACAGAGAATAGTAACTATCCTGAATGCAGATAAGATAATCGTGCTTGATGAAGGAAGGATCGCAGGGATCGGAACTCATATACAGCTTCTGTGCAGCTGCGAGGTATACAGGCAGATAGTAAAGTCGCAGCTTTCCGAAAAGGAATACAGCGAGCAGCTTGAGGCCGCGGGATATACGGAAAAGGAGGAGTATTAAATGTCTGAAATGAAAAGACAGCCGCCGAGGAGGCGAGGCCCTATGGGTCACGGTCCTATGATGGCGGGGGAAAAGCCTAAGGATTTTAAAGGCTCGTCCTCTAAGCTTATAAAATATATGGCGCAGTTTAAATTCAGGATATTGGCCGTAATAATATTTGCAATAGGCGGAACGGTATTTAATATTCTCGGTCCAAAAATCCTCGGACGCGCAACAAATGAGCTTTTCGACGGACTTGTCGCTAAGATAGAGGGTATCGGCGGTATAAATTTTGATAAGATCGCAAGGATACTGCTTATCCTCCTTGGACTTTACTGCCTGTCAGCTGTGCTTCAGTTTATTCAGGGTTGGATAATGACGGGGGTTTCTCAGAAAATATCCTATAAAATGAGAAAGGATATAAGCGAGAAGATGAGCCGTCTGCCGATGAACTACTTTGATACGAAAACTCACGGAGAAGTACTTTCAAGAGTAACAAACGACGTGGATATGCTTTCTCAGAGCCTTAATCAGTCTATTACTCAGCTTATCACATCAATAACGCTCATTATAGGGATCCTTATAATGATGCTGTCTATAAGTCCGGCTATGACGGTAATCGCACTGGTTATCTTGCCGGTTTCCGCCGTACTTGTCGGAATAGTAGTTAAGAAATCCCAGAAATACTTTCAGCAGCAGCAGGAATACCTTGGTCATGTAAACGGTCAGGTAGAAGAGGTATACGGCGGTCATACGGTAATCAAGGCGTTCAACCGTGAGGAAGCCGCCGCTGAGGAGTTTGACAAGGCAAACCATATTTTGTATAACTCCGCATGGAAATCTCAGTTTATTTCCGGTATCATGATGCCTATAATGCAGTTCGTAGGCAATCTCGGCTATGTCGGAGTAGCGGTATACGGCGCCTTTCTGGTAATGAAAGGTTCTATTGGCGTCGGAGATATTCAGGCGTTTATCCAGTATGTAAGACAGTTTACACAGCCTATCCAGCAGATGGCGCAGGTTTCAAGTATGCTGCAGACTACAGCGGCTGCTGCTGAAAGGATATTTGAGTTCCTGGAAGAGCCGGAGGAGCGGCAGAAGGCCGAAAATCACGCTCCCGTTTCGATAGACGACGTAAAGGGCGATGTAGAATTTGAGAATGTAAGATTCGGATATGACCCCGAAAAGATAATAATCAACGATTTCTCCGCAGATGTAAAGCAGGGTCAGAAGATAGCTATAGTAGGCCCTACCGGAGCAGGAAAAACCACAATGGTAAAGCTGCTTATGAGATTTTACGATCTTAACGGAGGGAAGATCAAGGTCGACGGCTACGATATCAGGGATTTTGACAGAAGCGAGTTGAGAGAAGCTTTCGGAATGGTGCTTCAGGATACATGGCTGTTTAAGGGTACTATTATGGAGAATATCCGCTACGGCAGACTTGACGCAACCGACGAGGAGGTTATTGCGGCAGCGAAAGCGGCGCACGTTCATCACTTTATTCAGACACTTCCCGGCGGCTATAATATGGAGCTTAATGAAGAAGCCTCCAACGTTTCTCAGGGTCAGAAGCAGCTGCTTACTATTGCCAGAGCTATTCTAGCCGATAATAAGATACTAATCCTTGATGAAGCGACCTCATCTGTAGATACAAGGACCGAAATAAGGATACAGAAGGCTATGGATAATCTGATGGAGGGCAGGACCAGCTTTATAATAGCTCACAGGCTTTCTACTATACGCGACGCAGACCTTATTCTCGTAATGAAGGATGGAGATATAATAGAGCAGGGAAATCATCAGCAGCTTATTGAGCAAAACGGTTTCTATGCCGAGCTTTATAACTCTCAGTTTGAAGCGTCATAGAAAAATTATATACAAAAACACCGGACAGTTCAAATCTGCCCGGTGTTTTTATATATTTATTAAGGTTTCGGCGGATTTTAAGCAGCAATGTTCCGTAAATATGCCCGCTGCTACCAAGGTCTGACCGTTCCAACGATCTCGGTGATGCTTTTTACTCCGTTATCATTGCACCATTTGTTCATTCCGTCGATTATTTCAATCGGTGCGTACGGGTTTGAGAAAATCGCCGCACCTACCTGGACAGCGCTTGCTCCCGCCATCATCATTTCAACAGCGTCCTCATAGCCGGCAATTCCGCCCATTCCGACAACGGGAATGCTTACGGCATTTGCAACCTGCCATACCATTCTTACCGCAACGGGGAATACCGCAGGTCCAGACAGTCCGCCGACATTGTTTTTAAGAATAGGTCTGCGGGTTTTGATGTCGATTCTCATGCCCAGCAGAGTGTTTATAAGCGAAACAGCGTCCGCTCCGTTAGCCTCAACAGATTTTGCAATGTCTACAATACTTGTTACATTTGGCGAAAGCTTGACCATAAGAGGCTTTTCTGAAGCGTCCCTTACCGCCTTTGTTACCTGACCTGCAACGGTGCAGTCGGTTCCAAAGGCTGCGCCGCCCTGCTTTACGTTAGGGCAGGAAATGTTAAGCTCGATCATATCGACAGCCGTGCCGTTGAGCATTGCCGCCAGCTCGGCGCATTCCTCGATTGTAGAGCCTGCGATATTTGCAACGATTCTTGTATCCTTTGTAACAAGATTAGGAAGCTCATATTTAAGAAATTTTTCCACGCCGCCGTTTTGAAGTCCTACGGAATTGAGCATTCCCGAGGGAGTTTCGGCAATTCTCGGTCCCGGATTTCCCTGACGTTCATGAAGAGTCGTACCTTTTACCGAGATACCGCCAAGCCTTGAAAGGGGATAAAATTTTTCATATTCACGTCCGTAGCCGAACGCTCCGCTTGCAGGGATTACAGGGTTTTTAAACTCTACACCTGCAACGTTGACTCTCAGATCAGCCATTGAGATCTACCTCCTTGCTGTCAAAAACCGGGCCGTCCTTGCAGACGTGCGAGTAGATATCTTTGCCGTTTTTTACGGTTCTGCATACGCAGCCAAGACACGCACCCACGCCGCAAGCCATTCGCTGTTCAAGCGAAACCTGCGTTTCAATGCCGTATTTTTCAGCTATGTCAACGATACCTTTAAGCATCGGCATAGGACCGCAGGCATAAATAATATCCGGCTTTTTAGATTCAAGACAGGTCTTTAGAGCCTCGGTAACAAAGCCGTGAATACCTGCTGAGCCGTCGTCTGTGCAGAGAATAGTTTCAGCTCCGAGCGTCTTGAAATCGTCCTGCAAAATTGCAATTGAGGAGGTTCTGAAGCCGCTGATAACGGTGGCGTTTTCGCCGTAAGCCTTAGCAATTCCCACCATAGGAGGAGTGCCGATCCCTCCGCCTATGCAGACAGCTGTACCGCCCTCGATAACCTTAAAGCCCTTGCCTAAAGGAGCGATAATATCAATCAGATCTCCCTTGTTCAGCTCGGAAATTTTCTCAGTTCCGTGGCCTCTTACTTCAAAAACAAAGCGGATAGTTCCGTTTATCTTATCAATATCGCATATAGAAATAGGTCTGCGCAGGAAAAATCCCTCGGCAGTGATCTGTGCAAACTGACCTGCCTCAGCGTCAGCCGCAATTTCAGGACATTTAACCGTCAGGTCGAAAACTCCTTTTGCAATGGCGGCTTTTTCAACAATCGGATATTTGCCTTGTCTGTACATTATATCATTCCTTCCATATATGATTTACTTTTATGTCTGATGTTGTGTTATTAAAGGCTTTTCAGAATTCATTCCAACCTCCGACAAGATATATACATAAAGCGAACAGTGCTGCAAAAAACAATACCGTGAGTGATGTAATCAGCTTTCCTTTTTTACTGATTCTCTTGAACAAATAGACGTTAGAAGAAGTGGCTACCGTAAGTAATATTATAAGCTCAAAGCAGCCAAACAAAACTGATATGTCTTTTTCATCACGCAAATCGTAGCCGTAACCTTTGGAATGACCGGTTATATTCATAAAAATAATTCCGGAGGCAACAGGTAATGAAAATGCAATTAGGCTTGAGAGAATGAAATTCAGTATTAATGAAATCTTATTTTTCATAATTTGTTCCGTATTCTATTTGTAAATAAAACAATATGCCCTATCAGAGATTTTATCAAACCAAAACGCAGGCTGAGCATTCCTCGCCTGCGTAAATTTTATTCCGGAAGCGCTATTTTAGGCAGATAAGAAATAATATCCTCTTTCATTCTGATAACCTCACGTCTTGCTGCCTTTGCAAAGTCATGCTCGTCGCACTCCTCCTTTTTGTATGCGCACATTACCGCACGGGAAGAATTAACGATAGCGCCTAAGCCGTTAGCGTCAAAGCCCTTTGCAACGCCCTGAGCGCCGCCGCCCTGAGCGCCGTAGCCGGGAACAAGGAAAAAGGTGTGAGGAAGCGCCGCTCTCATTTCGGCAAGCTGTTCGGGATAGGTTGCGCCGACAACTGCTCCAACGCCGCTGTAGCCGTACTTACCCATGACCTCAACGCCCCATTTTTCGCACATATCGCCCATTGTGGCGTAAACTGTTTTATTTCCGATCATCAGATCCTGCAATTCACCCGACGACTTGTTCGAGGTCTTCACCAAAACGAAAATTCCCTTATCATAGGATCTGCATTTTTCAAGCAGAGGTGAGATCCCGTCAGTTCCCAGGTATCCGTTTACAGTAAGAGCGTCAGCTCCGAAAGCAGGAATTTCTTCTCCGCATACTTCTGTAAAGCCAAGATGAGCCGTCGCATAAGCGTCCATAGTTGCGCCTATATCGTTGCGCTTTCCGTCTGTCATAACGAACATACCGTTTTCCTGAGCGTACTGGATAGTTTTATATAAGGTCTTGACTCCCTCGTAGCCGTACATTTCATAATAGGCCGCCTGAGGCTTTATTGCAGGGCAGATGTCGTGTATCTCGTCAATAATGCTCTTGTTGAACTCAAGTATAGCTTTTGCCGCTGCTTTAAGGGTCTTTCCGTACTTTTTAACCTTTTTGTCTGTAATAAATGACGGAATATACTCAAGCTTCGGGTCAAGTCCCACTACCGACGGGTTCTGAGTCTTTACAATATTTTCAATAAGTCTGTCAAATGACATTTTCATCTTCCTTTCAAATTAAGCCTATCATCAATTGATTATATCATGATAACACTGTTACAGCTCGTAAACGACTTTGCCGCCGCAGACTGTAAAGAATACTTTTCCTTTGAGCTTTTCTCCCTTGAATACTGTATTCTTTGATTTTGAATGAAGCTTTTCCGGCTCTACCGTCCATTTAAACTCAGGGTCGAAAATGCAAAGCTCGCATGGCTCTCCGACAGCTATCTTTACAGGTCTGAGCTTTAGGATCTTTCTGGGATTGACCGACATAAGCTCGGATATTCTGTCCAGTCCGCACTTCCCGGTATGATAAAGTTCTGTAAGCGTTACGGCAAGAGAGGTCTCAAGTCCCACAACTCCGTTTGGCGCTTTTTCAAAATCCGCCTTTTCCTCTGCCGAATGGGGAGCATGGTCTGTAATAATACAGTCAATAGTTCCGTCAAGCAATGCTTCCTCTATAGCCTGCCTGTCCTTTTCGGTTCTCAGCGGCGGTGACATTCTGTAGTCTGCGTCGCGGCTCAGCAGCTTTTCGTCAGTATAGGTAAAGTAATGCGGTGCGGTTTCACAGGTTACGTTTACTCCGTCACGCTTTGCCGCCCGTATAATATTTACCGAACCGTATGTCGAAACGTGGCAGATATGGATATGCGCCCCGCAGGAAGCCGCAAGCGCAATTTCCCTTGCGGTAATATAGTCCTCAGACGCTCTGTCCATTCCTTTAACGCCCAATTTTTTGGACACTTCGCCCTTGTTTATTATTCCGCCGTTTATTATTTTCAGATCTTCACAGTGCGAAAGCACGGTAAGCCCGTTTTCATTTGAAAGCTCCAGCGCCTTTCTCATAAGCTCCGCATTTTCAACGGGCCGTCCATCGTCGGTAACGGCAATTACTCCGGCCTGTTTCAAGGCTTCGTAATCGCACAGCTCGCCGCTCTGCATACCCTTTGTAATACAAGCTGAGGTGTAAATATTGATTCCCGTCTGACTGCCTTTTGTCAGAATATATTCAGCAGTTTCGGGATTGTCGCAGGCAGGCTTTGTATTGGGCATAAGCAGCACGCCGGTTACTCCTCCCGCTTTTGCGGCGTCTGCACCGGTTATAATATCCTCCTTATAGGTAAGCCCCGGATCACGGAAGTGAACGTGCATATCGAATAGTCCGGGAATAGCTGCCAGCTTTGAATGTCCGTCGATTATTCTGTCCGCTTCACAGGATATTTTTCCGATCTCCTTAATAACTCCGTCCTCGGCGAGAATATCCGTTATACTGTTAAGCTCTGCCTGAGGGTCTGCCGCCCATACGTTTTTAATTAAAAGCTTCATTATTTCTTTTCCTCGAATTTTTTGCCCTTTGAATAAAGATCAAGGGTCTTTTCCGGCATTTCACAGTCGTATATTTTGTTTGAGCCGTTTATAAGAAATGTTGCCGTACAAGGCTTGCTCTTTTCCTGCTCCGAGGCCTCCTTGTCAGCTGACGGGTCGTTAAGGTCAGTATAGGAGATCTGAGCGAAGAACTTAAAATCCATCGCCTTGTCAAATTCAGGCGAATGGTTTCCAGGCAGAATAAAAAGCTTTATTTTCCTTGCGTCCTCATCTACCTTGAAATAGCCCTCTGCGATAACGCTTTCATCGTCGATATGCAGTATCTTGAACTTACTGTTTTCGTCGAAAGTCATGGCTACGTTTTTGTCCTCATCATACCATGCGCCTGAAATAAGCGTTCTGGTATCGCCGTCGGTAGCGGGGTGATTAAGCATATAGCTGCCTACGATAACGGCGCATATGACAAATGCTATAAAAATCAGGAGCAAAAGGAACTGTACGATCTTCTTTACCATAAAAATTCCGTCCTTTCAAATTTCCGGAGATAAAATTACAATGCCGGTTTTAAGGATTATTATTTATTTATCTCAAGAACCGCTCCTCTGTTTCCGGAGGTTACCAGTGAAGCGTATCTTGCTAAGTAGCCTGTAGTGATCTTAGGCTCTCTCGGCTTCCACTGTGCTCTTCTTGCAGCCAGTTCTTCGTCAGAAAGCTTTACGTTAATTGTATTTGCAGGAATATCTATTGATATAATATCTCCCTCCTCAACCAACGCAATAGGGCCGCCTACCGCCGCTTCAGGGGAAACGTGTCCGATAGCCGCGCCTCTTGTAGCGCCGCTGAAACGTCCGTCGGTAATAAGCGCTACTGTAGAGCCGAGGCCCATTCCCGCTATAGCCGAGGTCGGATTAAGCATTTCTCTCATTCCGGGGCCTCCCTTAGGACCTTCATAGCGTATTACGACAACGTCGCCGTCAACGATCTTTCCGCCTCTGATAGCTTCAATAGCGTCCTCCTCGCAGTCAAATACTCTTGCAGGGCCTTCGTGAACAAGCATTTCAGGTGCAACAGCCGAACGCTTTACAACGCAGGTATCGGGAGCGAGGTTTCCTTTAAGAACTGCTATACCGCCGGTTTCTGAGTAAGGCTTATCTATCGGTCTGATAATATCCGGATCCTTGTTTACAGCACCCTTGATATTTTCTCCTACGGTTTTTCCCGTGCAGGTCATGCAGTCCGTATTGATAAGTGATTTCTTGTTAAGCTCGCCGAGAACAGCGTAAACGCCGCCCGCTTCGTTAAGATCCTCCATATATGTATGTCCGGCAGGAGCAAGATGACAGATATTAGGCGTTCTTTTTGAGATCTCGTTAACAAAGTCAAGATCAAGCTCTATTCCGCATTCATGGGCGATCGCCGGCAGATGAAGCATAGAGTTGGTAGAACAGCCGAGCGCCATATCAGCAGTAATTGCGTTGATAAACGCTTCCTTGGTCATTATATCCCTCGGTCTGATATTCTTTCTGTAAAGCTCCATTACCTGCATTCCTGCGTGTTTTGCAAGCTTAAGTCTTTCGGAATATACTGCCGGAATAGTTCCGTTTCCTCTAAGCCCCATTCCAAGAACCTCGGTAAGGCAGTTCATTGAATTTGCGGTATACATACCCGAGCAGCTTCCGCAGGTAGGGCAGGCCTTGTTTTCGTATTCCTCAACGTCCTCGATAGAATATTTACCTGCATTGTACGCTCCTACCGCTTCAAACATACTTGATAGCGAAGTCTTTGAGCCTTTGACACGTCCGGCAAGCATAGGTCCGCCTGATACAAATATAGTCGGAACATTTACTCTCGCCGCCGCCATCAGCAGTCCAGGAACGTTTTTGTCGCAGTTAGGAACCATAACCAGCGCATCAAAGTGATGAGCAAGCGCCATGCATTCGGTGGAATCGGCGATAAGGTCGCGTGTAACAAGGGAGTATTTCATTCCCTGATGTCCCATAGCGATACCGTCGCATACGGCGATAGCAGGGAAAACTATGGGAGTTCCGCCCGCCATTGCAACGCCCATTTTTACGGCTTCAACTATTTTGTCGATATTCATATGCCCCGGAACTATTTCGTTATACGATGAAACTATACCTACCAGCGGTCTTTCCATTTCCTCCTTAGTCATTCCCAGTGCGTTGAAAAGCGACCTCTGCGGAGCCTTGTCCGCTCCGCCGCAGAAAAAATTACAATCCTTGCATTCTGACATATTAATTACCTCTTTTTATTATAATTTGATTTATAAGACTGTTTCCTTATATGTTGCCGCCGCTTCGTCAACCGCCGCCATAAGCTTTTTTTCAAGCGGAGTTCCTAAAACGTCGGGATTATACCATACTCCGATATAATTGTTGTCCCAGTTTATACCCTTGTCAAGCGCATAGAAATAAATTATATTTTCACCTAACTGTATTTTAGCCTTAAAATAAAATTTTTCGCCAAGATCGCTGACTCTTAGGAACATAAGGGCATCTTCGGGAGTTCCGCCGTTCTTGCATTCGGCTATCATATTAGATATTTTATATTCGGCTGCACATGTAATACAAAAGTATGGAATGTCCGAAGAATATTCCTTATCTCCGTATTCCTCATTGCTGTAAGGCAGGTATTCTGCAATATAATCTACATCGTCTGCTGCTCCGCTTTCAAGAGGAAGGAAATCCCCGCTGAGTTTAAAAGAATATTCGACCTCGACCTCTGCGTCTTCGCCGTCGTAAAACGTTTCATTTACCTGTCTGGACGGCTTTGCCGCTGTCGTACCGCTTTCAAGGATACGGGCAGGAGTTTTAGCTGCCTTGGACATTATCGAAGAAGCGCTGTTTTTCTCTTGGACTGCTGTATCCCTGCTTTTATCCTGAACGGGCGAAGGATCAGCCGCTCCGCTGTTTTTCGGAGTTGAGTCAAGTATTTCGTCAACTGTTTTAATTACCTTTGTTAGCTTGTCTAAAAATCCCATAATTTTTACTCCTTATTTTTTGAAAATATTTTTCTGAGCTTTTTATCCAAATATCCGCTGAAAATATTTGGAAGCAATACTGCCGATAAAACTATCACAAATGGAATCAGCGTCCAATCTGGCGGCTCGCAGGAAAATCTATAAGCATATATCATGTAGAATATTCCTGCTGCACAAAGCGCCGATATCATCTTTGCATATACCTTGATCTTGTTTATTTTTGCTCTGTCTTTTTGCAGAAGATAGAGCTGCCGTATCAGAAAAGCGATTCCGAATACAGTCATAATTCCGGTCGCTGCTGCGGTTTGTTTGCTGCTGTCAAGCATATGCTCGACGTATGCGCACAGCGGCAGCAGTAAAATTGCAAAAATGAATATTCCCGATATGATCGGACGCTTTTTCATACTTCAAAACCTTTCGGTTTAAAACAGATCATATTCGGCAAGCTCAGTATGCATCGCCGTGATAATTTCACATTAATAATATCCATATCAATGTGATAGTCCCAGGAAAGCCGCTCCTATGATCCCTGCGTCGTTCCCGAGCTGAGCTATAACTATCTCGGTGTTTTTCGGTGAATTTCTTGTGTATACCTCTTTTGCTACCAGTTCCTTTAAAGGAAGCAGCAGCGGATCTCCCTCGTTGCACACTCCTCCTCCGATACAGAGAATATCAGGCTGGAATATATTGATAGTGTTGGTTATTCCGCAGGCAAGGTATTTTATATATTTGTCAACGACAGCCTTGGCCGCAGTATCGCCCATTCTCATAGCATTGAAGGCGGTTCTTGCAGAAACCTTTCCTTCGTTTTCAGAAGCCTTCCAGAGAAGAGATCCTCGGTTGTATTCCATAGCTTCTTTTGTCATTCGTACAAGTCCTGTAGCTGAGGAAAACACCTCGAAGCAGCCCTTTCGTCCGCAGGTGCATAACGGGCCGTCAGGATCAATTACCGTATGTCCTATTTCAGCTCCCGCGAAGTTGAAGCCGGAGTATATCTTCCCGTTTATGATTATTCCTCCGCCTACTCCTGTTCCGAGAGTAATGCATACTGCGTCATTTGCGCCCTTTGCCGCTCCGGCGACGAATTCTCCGTAAGCTGCGGCATTAGCGTCGTTTTCAACGTAGCAGGGCTTCGGAATATGAGTTTTCATAAGCTTTACTACAGGAAAGTTATCGAAGCCCAGATTGTTTGAATACTCGATTATTCCTGTTGCAGAGTTTGCGATCCCCGGAGTGCCTATTCCTACGCTTTCTATTTCGTTCAGGGTAAGGCCGGCAAGTTCTACCGCTCTCAGGGCTATTTCAGCCATATCCCTGCAGATCTCTTCAGCGGGTCTGGGAAGATTGGTTTTGCAGGAAGCCTTAGATACGATATTGAACTGTTCGTCGACAACTCCCGCTTTTATATTTGTACCGCCCAGGTCTATACCTATGTAATATTTCATATTTCATTCTCCCTTTTGCTTGTTTATTAATATTTCAGTGTGCGGCTCGTTAAAAGCCGCAGCGCCTATTTATCTGATTCAGGCATATGCTCCGTCGGTCATACTTTGGTAAGCACGAATCGGCACTTGCCCTCAACTGTGTATTTTCCTGTGCCCGCCGATATAAAAATGCTGTCGCCCTTTTTCGCTTTGACAATATCGTCGGCAATTATTTCAGGCTCTCCCTCCAGCACCAGAATACTGTTGAAAGATTTTTCATCAGCTTCAAGCACAGCCTTGCTTTCAACGTCAACTCTGTATGCAGTAAAATATTCACAAGACGAAAGCAGCTTGATCTTATAGCCGTTCTTTTCTTCAGCAGGCGTTTCTGGATACTGCTTTGCAGGTCCGAGAACGGTTACGTCCTTAGCCTTTTCAACGTGCAGCTCTCTCGGCTTGCCATCATTGCCGACTCTGCCGTAGTCGTAGATCCTATATGTAGTATTTGAATTCTGCTGAATTTCCGCAATGAGGATACCCTTTCCTATAGCGTGAAGCGTTCCTGCCTCAATAAAGAATACATCGCCTTTTTTTACAGGAACGGCGTTTGTTACTTCAAGCAGGGTATTGTCTGCAATACGGTTTGCAAACTCTTCCTTTGTGATCTCGTGCTTAAAGCCGTAGAGCAGTTCAGCGCCCTCGTCGCAGTCGACAACATACCACATCTCGGTTTTACCGTATTCTCCCTCAACTCTCTGAGCGTATTCGTTATTCGGATGTACCTGGACCGAAAGGTTATCCTTAGCGTCGATAAGCTTGATGAGAATAGGAAAGCTGTCAAATTTCTCACAGTCGGTTCCTAAAACTGACCTGCCGGCTTTTTCAATATATTCCGTAAGCGTCATACCGGCATATCCGCCGTTAGCTACGATTGAATTTCCGTCCTTATGACATGAAAGCTCCCAGCTTTCGGCAACCTTTTCAAAATCGCAGTCCTTTCCGAAATCGTCGCGCAGTCTTGTTCCGCCCCAGATGTAATCTTTAAAAGCGGGTTTCAGCTTAATTACTGACATAGTAATTTTCCTCCGATATAATTAAATTTACATTTAAAACAATTATATCACAGCCGGGGTTTAATGTCAACAGATCAGGTAAGAGCAGTTCGTAAATCGATTTTGCTGATCAAATCTTTGCTTCTGTTTTGCCAAACTGATAGAAAATAAAAACCGTACTCAAAGGATAATTTGTGTTTGACTTGCTCTCATATATATGGTATAATAAAATGTCAAATTGTATTCATTTCTATGAGCTGAGGTGAAGATCTATGCACTTTGAAATACAGCGGCAGACGGATAAAACCGCAGAGGGAGCCGCATATGTGCATTATAAAGCGTGGCAGGAAACCTACAGAGGATTTATGCCGGACGAATTTCTTGCTTCTCATACTTTTGAAAAAAGCAGAAAGTTCGCCTGCGTAAATGAGAATAAACTTGCAGCCGTTGTGAACGGACAGGTCGGCGGTTTTGCCGCTTTTCTTCAGGAATGCAGGGAATTTTGCTCTGTCAGAAATGTCGGAGAGATCACAGCATTGTACGTTCTTAAAAAATATCAGAAAATCGGAATAGGAAAAGCACTTTTGAAAAGCTGTCTGAATAAAATTGAAAAAAGGGAAGCTGTGCTTTTTGTGCTGAAAGGAAATGAAAACGCAATAGGCTTTTACCATCATATGGGCTTTAAACCTACCGGACACGAAATAACTCAGCAGGTCGCAGGAGGAGAAATAACCGAGCTTGAAATGCTGCTGAAAAGATAGTTTGCTGCCGCCTTAAAAGGGCTGTTTATAAAAACTGAAAATCATTAAAAGGAGTAATTTATAATGGGAAGACTATTCGGAACAGACGGAGCAAGGGGAGTTGCAATTACCGGGCTTACCTGTGAAACCGCTATGAACATAGGAAGAGCGGCGGCTCTGGTGCTTGCCAAGGAAACCAAACATACGCCTAAAATAATAATCGGAAAGGATACAAGAATTTCAGGCGACGTACTTGAAGCGGCGCTTATAGCAGGTATCTGCTCGGTAGGTGCAAATGCTCATATTCTCGGGGTAGTTCCTACTCCTGCGGTTGCTATGCTGGTTCAGAAATACGAAGCCGACGCAGGCGTTATGATCTCCGCTTCGCATAACAGCGTTGAGTTCAACGGAATCAAGCTGTTTTCCGGAACGGGCTTTAAGCTTTCAGATAAGATCGAGGAGGAAATAGAGTCACTGATCTTGGATGAGCCTGAAAAAATGGAGCTTAAAGACGGCTGTGAGATCGGCAGGGTCTTCTATGAAGCAAACGCCGAGTGGGATTATATAAGGTATGTTATGAAAACCGTGGACTGCGATTTCAAGGGCATTAAGGTCGCGATCGACTGTGCAAACGGTTCAGCGTCAAGGGTCGCTCCAAAGCTTTTCGAGGGCCTTGGCGCAAGCTGCGTGTTCATTCACAACGAGCCTGACGGAACAAATATAAATGAAAACTGCGGTTCAACGCATATTGAAGATTTGCAGAAAACAGTCGTTGAGAAAAAGTGCGATCTGGGTCTTGCTTTCGACGGCGACGCTGACAGGTGTCTTGCAGTGGACGAAAACGGTCAGCTTATTGACGGCGATAAGCTTCTGGCGATATTCTCAAAATTTATGAAAGTTCAGGGGAAATTAAAGTCAAACACCTGCGTGGTTACGGTTATGAGCAATCTTGGTTTTTTTAAATTTGCGGAAAACGAGGGTATCAGCGCAACAACAACAGCCGTAGGCGACAGGTATGTTCTTGAAAGAATGCAGAAATTCGATTATAATCTCGGCGGCGAGCAGTCTGGGCATATTATTTTCCTTGACGAAGCGAATACCGGCGACGGCGAGCTAACAGGAGTAAAGCTTCTCGAGGTTTTGAAGAAAACAAAGAAAAAGGCGAGCGAGGTAGCTTCCTGTATGGAATGCTATCCGCAGGTGCTTGTAAACGTAAAGATAACCGCCGATAAAAAGGGTATGTGGGAGAAAAACGAGGCGGTTCGGAACGCTATTGAAACGTACAGGGAAAAGCTGGGCGGCGACGGAAGGATCTTAGTCCGTGAATCCGGAACAGAACCGCTGGTCAGAGTTATGCTTGAGGGTAAGCGTACGGGAATTATTACTGAATATGCCAATAATATTGCCAGGCTGATAGAGGAAATGTAATATAAAACAGACTTTTTGAAATTCCGCCGCTCTGCTTGTTTTTACCGTTATATTGCATAAATTCTGCGGCGCTGATTTGTAAGGGTATCCAAATTTTGTTTTAATTAAAAACTTTTTTGTTCATAGTTGTACATTTACGTGCAACTTTTCCCCCTTTTTTGCCTATTAGTAGAGGGGGATATCGCACAAAATAAAAATGCACGGAAAAACAAAGTACAATAATTTCAGGAGGCGGCGCAATGAAAATAGCTCTTATTCACGGTCAGAACCATAAAGGCTCTACATATCATATCGGCAGGCTTATGGCTCAGAAGCTTGCGGAGGAAAAGGATATTTATGAATTTTTTCTTCCGCGGGATTTCGGGGAATTTTGCTGCGGCTGTACAAACTGTATCGTAAAAAGCGAAAGTCTTTGTCCTCATGCCGCAAAGCTCAAGCCTATTACCGACGCAATGGATAACGCCGACGTGATAATTCTTACTTCTCCTGTGTATGTCTATCACTGCACAGGTTCAATGAAAGCATTTCTCGACCACTACGGCTGGAGATGGATAATACACCGTCCGGAAGAGAAAATGTTCTCGAAAAAGGGGATAGTAATTTCCACCTGTGCCGGAGGCGGTTCAAGATCCACCAATAAGGATATGAAAGACAGCCTGATATTTTGGGGAGTTCCGAAGGTCTATTCTGTCGGAAAGGCAGTCAGGGCGGCTTCCTGGGATGGCGTAAGTGAAAAGAATAAGGCTCGTATAGAGTCGGAGGTCAGCCGGATCGCCGCAAGGATAAAAAGCTCCGGATTCAGGCCTGCCGCAGGCTTGAAGGGACGTTTCTTCTTCGGGATCTCCCGTATGATGAACAAAGGCGGTTCATGGAATAAGACAGATACCGAATACTGGAACGCCAGAGGCTGGACGGAGAAGAAAAGACCGTGGAAACGGCAGGTATAGATGAAATAAGAATTTGGACGGAAATGTTCTGTCCGGGCATCGTAAAATAATAATCGAGGATCTAATTGAGGACTGAAAATATGAGAATTGCAGATAACTGGCAGGATTATAAGATAATCGACACTTCGGACGGCGATAAGCTTGAAAGCTGGGGCGGTAAAACTCTGGTGCGACCCGATCCGCAGATAATATGGAAAACGCCCCGCAAAACTGACCTGTGGGATAAAGCGGACGCAGTTTATCACCGTTCATCAAAGGGCGGCGGCGAGTGGGAATACCGCAAAAGACTGCCCGAAAGCTGGAATATCAGCTACGGGGATCTTAAATTTATTATCCGTCCCACAGGCTTCAAGCATACGGGACTTTTCCCTGAACAGGCGGTAAACTGGGACTTCATGGCTGATAAAATCAGAAGTGCGGGACGTGAGATCAAGGTGCTTAATCTGTTCGCATACACAGGCGGAGCGACTCTCGCCTGCGCCAATGCTGGAGCGCAGGTTTCCCATGTCGACGCTTCAAAAGGTATGGTGGGCGAGGGAAAACGCCGCGGCAAGCGGACTTTCAGATAAGCCAATCCGTTGGCTGGTTGACGACTGCCTTAAATTCGTTCAGCGTGAGATACGCCGGGGAAACCGCTACGATGCGGTTGTAATGGATCCGCCGAGCTACGGCAGAGGTCCGGGAGGAGAGGTCTGGAAGCTTGAGGACTGCATTTATGATCTGGTAAAGACCTGCTCCGAGGTGCTTTCGGACAAGCCGCTTTTCTTCCTGCTAAACAGCTATACAACAGGGCTTTCTCCATCAGTTATGGCTTATATTCTGAATGAAGTCATTACCCCTGGATTCGGAGGAAAGGTAACAGCCGACGAGATAGGACTGCCTGTTGAAAAGTCGGGAATGCCCCTCCCCTGCGGCTCAACGGCGGTGTGGGTAAATGAGCAGTGATGGATATATTAAATCTTTACCTGTCCGAAAAAGCAAAAGTCCTGACTTTCGGAAAGGCGAATTCGGAGAACACGATCGGGTATGCTGAAAAAAGAAATTTCGGCGTAAAGAGCTTAAAAGCTTTTTTGAAGAGAAAGAGGAGTGATCAAATGTCAGATCATATCTATATGTACGGCATGGTAATGTCGACCTGCGCATACCTGCTGTGCGGCAATTATCCCGAAGCCGACGGCTATGCTGAAATAAAGGAGAAATATCATCACGTCGGGGGAGAAACGGGAACTGCGGCGGCGGTGCTCTGCAGTCTGGGAGTGTCTTTGAGGCTTGGAGGAACGCATATCGGAAATCTGAACAGGGATATTATAATTGGTTATTTTAAGGATAAGAATTGTGATACGAGCGAGCTTGTTCATGAGGACTTTGACGGAATAATTGATTATGTGATAATTGACAAAAGCACCCGTACCTGCTTCGGAGAATGGGAAAAGCACTTTGGCAGAAAAAAGCCGTTTTACGAGCCTCCCTGTGAGGGATCGGTGAAAAACGCCGTTTGCGTAGGCGCTGACCCGTTTTTCGGAGATGAGATCGCACAGCTTTGCGTAAAGCACAATAAGCCGTATGCAACGATAGACTGCGATCACGACAGCTATATAAATAAGCACTGCGCCGTAAATGCGGTCTCTCACCAGTATCTTGACGGTCATTATCCCGATAAAAGCTATGAGGAGCTTTACAGGCTCTATACTGAAAACACCGACGGACTGGTTATATTCACCCTCGGCGAAAAGGGCGCAATGTACGGCAGAAAAGGTCAGCCGCCTAAATCCTGCGGCTCGGTGAAGGTCGATGTTGTTTCAACTCTGGGAGCAGGTGACAGCTTTAAGGCAGGTACGGTCTACGGACTTTACAAGGGCTTTGACGATGATAAGCTTGTAAGATTCGCCTGCGCAGCAGCGGGAACGGCGGTTACAAAATTCCCGATACCGCTGTATCCTCCTAAGCTTGAAGAGGTCGAAAGGCTTGTAAAACAGTACGGAGGTTCAAAGCGGTGAGCTGAGCCGTTTCTGAGGGTATAAATTTACGGCACAGGTTTACAGCTGCTGTAAACTCTTAAAACTTAAGACTGATTTGAAGATGTGAATAATCGTAACCGAGAAAAGAGGAAACAAAATGAACGCATTTTTAAAAGCGGAGCATCTGAATTTTTCATATATAAATGAAATGGAAGAGCCTCCCGTAAAAACTGAGGTGCTTAAAGGAGTAGAGCTTGAAATAAAAAAAGGCGAGTTTGTGGCTGTCCTTGGGCATAACGGATCGGGAAAATCAACTCTCGCAAAGTGTTTTAACGCTATAAATATTCCCGAAAGCGGCGACGTTTACGCCGACGGAATGAATACAAAGGTCGAGAAAAACCTGCTTCCGATACATCAGCGTGTAGGAATGGTATTCCAGAATCCGGACAATCAGATAGTTGCTACGATAGTCGAGGAGGACGTAGCCTTTGCTCTTGAAAATATGGGAGTCGAGCCTACGGAGATACGCAGGAGAGTAGACGAGGCGCTGAAAACCGTGGGTATGTACGAATACCGCAGTCACGCTCCCCATAAGCTGTCGGGAGGACAGAAGCAGAGGGTAGCTATTGCAGGAATAATCGCTATGCGCCCCGACTGTATCCTGCTGGACGAGCCGACTGCAATGCTTGACCCGAAGGGCAGGGCGGAGGTCATGAAGACAATAAAAATGCTTAACCGTGAAAACGGAGTCACTATAGTGCTTATAACTCACTATATGGAGGAAGCGGCGCAGGCGGACAGGGTAGTCGTTGTAGACGGCGGCGAGATAGTTATGGACAGCGTTCCTAAAAAGGTTTTCTCTCAGGTCGAAACGCTGAAAAATCTCGGACTTGACGTACCTCAGGTAACGGAGCTTGCCTACGGACTGAAAAAAGCGGGATATGATATTTCTACCGAAATAATATCCGAGGAGGAATGTGCTGAGGCGGTCGCAGGACTGCTCAGAGAAAGACTGGGACAGGGGTAAAAAATAAATTGCAGGGGAAGGTTTTATATGGTTTCGTTTGTAATCATCGCGCTGTTTGCGGCGCTTATCATTCTTGAAAGATCCGGAAAAGCAAGGCTTGATTCTCTTGGTGCGTCAATATTGTATATGACAGCCGTTCCCGTACTTTTCAGCGTCTATATTTCGGAGATTATCATCAGCTTTGCAGCTGCCTTTACAAAGGCGTTATCCGATAAGCTCAGCGGCGGTTCGGTACTTTACGCATTATTCTGCCTCAGCCTGTCTGTTCCGGTAATTGCCGGAGCGATTTACATAATAATAAGGCTTGTGAAATGTCCCGTTAAAGCGAAGCCGGGAGAAAGCGTATGCGAAACGGCGGTCAAAAGCGGAAAACGGCTGACGGTTCTTTGCATTGCCGCCTATGCTTTGTCGGCGTTATCCCTTACTGCGGGAGCTTTTATCATAGCTCCTCAGATCAAAACGCTTGTTCAGTCATCGGTAATGCTCTTTAATCCTCTGCTGCTGTATATTGTTATTTTTGCTACAGCAGGACTGGGGCTTATCTGGTTAGCCTTTTTATTCTTTGCGGTAAATATTCAGCTGTTTGCAGCATTAACGGTTATTTCCGTTACAGTATGCATATTAAGTTTTATGATACTTGTTTTCGGTATTTCCGCAGTAGTAAGAACAAGCAGGTGGTGTCCCAAGATCAAAAGCCGCAGGCTGCTGTATATTGCTCTGCTGTTTCTGCCGGTATGGAATATTATAGCCGTGCTTTTGATAAGAAAAAGCATAAAGGCTCAGGCTGAGATAAGCGCAGACGAATAGCGGTCAAAGAAATCACCCGTCATTCAAACAATTTTCTTGAAATCTACACAAATGTATGATATAATTATACGATAACGGATTTTTTATTTTGTAAGAAGGAAAGTATTTTATGGCAGTTATCAGAACTGAAAATTTATCTTATGTTTACGGTGAGGGAACTCCCTTCAGAAAGACAGCCGTAGATAATGTCAATATAGAAATAGAAGAGGGCGAGCTTGTAGGAGTTATCGGTCATACCGGCTCGGGGAAATCAACGCTTATACAGCACTTCAACGGATTGCTGAAGCCTTCGTCGGGAAAGATCTTCATAGACGGAGAGGAGCTTTGGGCGGATAAGTCGAGGCTCAGACCTATAAGGTTCAAGGTAGGACTTGTATTTCAGTATCCCGAATATCAGCTTTTTGAGGAGACCTGCTATAAGGATATTGCGTTCGGCCCTAAAAATATGGGACTTTCTGACGCTGAGATAGACCGCAGGGTAAAGGAGACCGCAAGGCTTGTCGGACTTTCGCCGGAGATATTTGATAAATCCCCGTTTGAGCTTTCAGGCGGTCAGAAAAGGCGTGTTGCAATAGCGGGAGTTATGGCGATGGAGCCGAAGGTACTTATTCTTGACGAGCCGACCTCAGGGCTCGATCCCAAAGGCAGGGAACAGATCCTGGGACTTATAAGGGAGTATCATCAGGAGAAGAAGAATACGGTAATGCTGGTATCTCATTCAATGGAGGACGTGGCTAAGAGCTGCTCTAAGATACTTGTGATGAATTCGGCGAGGGTATTTTGCTACGATACGCCGGTAAACGTATTTCACCGCTCCGAGGAGCTTGAGGCTATGGGACTTGCCGTTCCGCAGATAACAAGGGTCTTCGGCAGGCTCAAAGCAATGGGCTTCGATTTCGGAGAGGACGTTTATACTGTCGATTTCGGCAGAAAGCTGCTTTTGCAGATCTTAGCGGGAGAGAAGAAGATCGGAATATGACAAGCGTAAAAAGACAGATGTCCGAAACCTATCCCGTGGCTTCGATCCTTGCGGCGGCAGGCGGATTTCTTGACGCCTACAGCTATGTGTGCAGGGACGGCGTATTTGCAAACGCTCAGACGGGAAATATAGTATTACTGGGGATCTCGGCGTTCAGGAACGACTGGCTGGCTCTTGTAAAATACCTTGTTCCTATAGTTATGTTCGTACTTGGCGTTGCAATGGCGGAGTGGATAAGAAAACGTTTTTCGGATTCCCGTTTTCACTGGCGGCAGTATATAATTCTTATAGAATCAGCCGTGCTTGCCGCAGCAGCGTTTATTCCGGTAGGAAAATACAATATCGCCGCCAATATAATGATCTCCTTTGTATGCTCGCTTCAGGTGGAAAGCTTCAGGAAGGTCCATTCCATAAGCTTCGCAACTACTATGTGTACCGGAAATCTGAGAACTGCGACGGAAAATATATGCAAATACAGGCTTACCGGAGAAAAAGAATGTTTAGGAGCAGGACTCAAGGTTTACGGAATAATAGCATTTTTTATACTCGGCGTTGTACTCGGCGCGGCGGTTACTGAGATATTGAGCAATTACGCCATGCTGTTTGCCGTAGCGCTTCTTGCGGCTGTATTTATACTGATGTTTATCGGCGGCGGAAGCGGCGGGGATTCAAACGATAATTAGAATAATACAATCAATTTAAATACCTTACGTTGCTGAAACGTATTATGGTATGCCGCAGAATTAAGGAGGATGTACCTTTGTTAAAGGATATCACTATCGGACAGTATTTTCCGGGCAGATCGCCCGTTCACAGAATGGATCCGCGGGTAAAGCTGGTGCTTACTATGGCGTTTATAGTAATGCTTTTTATGTCGTCAAGCTTTTACGGTCTGCTTGCCGGTATAGCTTTTACACTGCTGACCTTCGCCGTATCTCGGATCCCGGCGAAAATGATGCTGAAAAGCCTTAAGCCTATAATTCCGATTATAATTTTTACGGCTCTGCTGAATCTGCTGTTTGTAAGAACGGGAGATGTGCTGTGGCAGTTCAAGTTTATAAAAATTACTCAGGAGGGCGTTCATACGGCGGTATTTATGGTAGTAAGGATAGTCTGTCTTATAATAGGGACATCTCTGCTTACCTATACTACTTCGCCTATCGACCTTACCGACGCGATCGAGCGGCTGCTTTCTCCTCTTAAGAAAATAAAAGTGCCTGTTCATGAGCTTGCTATGATGATGACAATAGCCCTAAGGTTCATACCGACGCTTATCGAGGAAACGGACAAAATAATGTCAGCTCAGAAAGCAAGGGGAGCTGATATGGAAAGCGGTTCGCTGCTGCAGAGGGCAAGGGCGCTTATTCCGATACTGATACCGCTTTTTGTTTCTTCATTCAGGAGAGCGGAGGAGCTTGCGCTTGCAATGGAATGCCGCTGCTATCACGGAGGAGAGGGCAGGACCAGAATGAAGCAGCTGAGGACAGGAGCGGCGGATTATATCGCAATCGCAGTAACGGCGGCTTTTATAGGGGCGGTCGCTGTGATAAACATATTAGTCAAGGGGTGACGTAATGGGCTGGTTAAACGATATTGAGCAGGACGATAAGATAAAGCGTCTTGCTGAAAAAATACGCAGGCTTGAAAATAAAATAAACGGGGGAAACGGTATGTCGAAAATAATAAAGGATCTTATAGGCATGGAATGTACTGTTGAAAGCGACGAGCTGCTGGAGGAAAAATGCACGGTTCTGGACGCAGACGAGGAATGGGTAAAGCTTACCGTTCACGGCAGGAAAAAGGACATAACAAAAATAGTCCGTATAGATTCCATAGAAGCTATAACTGTTGATTAGAGAATGGCTATGAAGAATTTTCTTGTAAGGGCGGCTTACAACGGCGCAGCGTATCACGGCTTTCAGCGTCAGAGCAACGCTCTTGCGGTACAGCAGGTAATTGAGGAAGCGATAGAAGCTTTGACAGGGCAGGCTGTAACGATAAACGGCTGTTCAAGAACCGACGCAGGAGTTCACGCAAGAGAATATTATTTCAGCTTTACGATAGAGTCCGGAATAAACTGCCGCGGGATAATTGCCGGGCTTAACGACAAGCTTCCCGACGATATTGCTGTGCTTAACTGCAAAGAAGTTCCGAAGGATTTTCATGCACGTTTTATGTGCAGAGGAAAGGAATATGAGTACATCGTCCATAACAGCTGTATAAAGGATCCCTTTTATAAGGATACCGCCTACAGAAGCCGTATAGCTATAGACGAAAAGCTGCTTGATAAGGCGGCGCAGGCATTTGTAGGGGAGCATGATTTCAGGGCGTTCTGCTCCGCCGACTGCGAAAAGGAAAATACGGTAAGAAAAATATATTGGTTTCGGGTTAGGCGGGAAGGCGATATGGTCGTTTTTACCGTTGCAGGAAACGGATTTTTATATAATATGGTAAGGATAATGGTGGGTACGCTTCTGTACATAAACGAAGGAAAAATAGAAGCGGACGCTATTGAAGAAATAATCAGATCAAGGGACAGAACAAAAGCAGGGATAACGGTGCCTCCTCAGGGACTGTATCTCAACAAGGTTTTTTATGATGAAGAAGGATTTGACTAAAAGTGAAAAAAGATGAAAACGAAAAGACTATGAAATTCAGTATAAGCGAAACTGAAGCTCTGCGGTCGGGCGAAAAGGCTGACGAAGCGGCTGAAAAGCCTATAAAGGTAAGTCTTAACGAGTCTGACATAAAGAAAAAAGGGAAAAAGCGTGAGCTTCAGAATGAAAAGACTATTGATATGGAGGATCTTCGGGCGGCAAGAAAAAAGGAAAAACGCCGCAGAAGACTTAAAAAAGGTATTATTATTCTTATAATAGTTCTTCTGGGTCTTGCCGTTTATATTACGAGAGAGCTTTGGATACCAAAGCTTGAAGGGATAATGGAAAAACCGCACGATACTATTGTAAACGACGGTGTAACTCAGTCGGGAAATTTTCCTATCGGACTTAGCGGCGGCTCGGTAAATATTATTGACAGAATGGACAACAATATTATAATAGCTGATGAGAGCCGTATTTATTTTTATGACGAAAACGGAAAGCTTCGTGATACGGCAAACCATAACTTTGCCAATCCGATGATAAAAACTGCCGGAAAGCGTCTGCTTTCGTTTGATAACGGCGGATATACCTTCAGGCTTTACAATAAAAGCGGAGAGGTATATGAGAAAACTATAGAGGATCAGATAATTTACGCAGCGCTTGCTGAAAACGGAAACGCCGCAGTTATCACACAGACTGAAAAATACGCCGCCTGTATGACGGTTTTTGATTCAAACGGAACCGAAATATACCGCTGGAGCAGCGGTCAGAGGATCATGGACGTAAGCTTTGCATCTGACGGAGCAGGCTGTTATGTAAGCGCGTTCACCTCTGAGGACGGAGAGATAGTTTCTCAGATACATTATGTTGAATTTGACAAGACCGACGAACTTATGAAAAGCGAAAAGCTGGATTCGCTTGTGTTCAGCGCCTGTGAAAACGACGGAGGAAGGATATGGGCGGCGGGAGATAAAAAGTTTTATCTTCTTGACAAAAAGGGAAAAATAATTGACAGCTACGAATATACCTCGGATATGGTATCATATTCCTTAAGTGAGGAATGTGCGGCGGCAGCGGTAAGGGGTACAGCCCGAAACTCTTCCCGCCTTGCGGTTTTTGACTGCGATTCGGATAACGCTCAGCCTTCGCTTATAGAATCGCAGAGCGGCAGTCCAAAAAGAGTCCGCTGTGAGGACGGAACAGCGTATATACTCGGCTCTGATTCTGTTGAAGCTTTTGATAAAAAAGGGAATCTGCTGGCTACCGCTTCCGTTTCTCCGGACTACACCGATTTTGTCTATTTTAATGACGCCGTTTATTTTATGGGCTATAGGGAAGTAAACAAGATACTGTTTAAATCATGATACTATTCCGGAAAGGACTGAACTTATGGCTTTTGCGCTTGATACTGCGGTTATTCTGATATTTACTCTTTCGGCGGTAATAGGCTATTGCAGGGGATTTATAAGATACGCTCTGAAAATGCTTGGTACGATAGTATGCGTAATAATCGCTTTGATAGCGGCGGAGCTGCTGTCAGGACCGGTTTACGAAAGATTTGCCGCTCCGAAAATAGAAGCTGCAATAAGCGAAAAGCTGGAGGATTTCAGTATTGAGGATTCGGTAAGGGATTTTCTGAAGCAAAACGGCTGTGAGGCTGAGATCTCCGATGAGCAGCTTAGGGAGGCGCTTACCGACAGCGGAAGCATTCCTCAGGCAGTTGCAAAGGCGGCGGAGGAAAGCGGACTTGACAGCGCTCAGGCTGAGCAGATCGAGAATAAAATGAATGAATTTTTTGAGGGCGGATTTGTGTCGGAGGTCTGCGCTGAACTTGGTATTGAAGAAACGGACGAAGATCTTTCAAAAGGCTTTGTATATGATACGGTAAGAGCCTTGGCAGACGAGGATAAAACTGTGGGCGCAGAATATCTTACAGGCACTGCCGCTCCTCTTGGCACTTCAGTCGTTAAGTATATTCTTTTTATAATTATCCTGATAGCCGCAGAATCTGTGCTTGCTATTATATTTGCAATCGCCGGAGTATTTGACAGGATACCGGTAGCAAACGGTATAAACAGGTTTTTCGGTCTTCTGGCCGGAATGGCTAAGGGAACGCTTTATCTTCTGCTTATAGGCTTTATCTGCTCCGCCGTAGTAAGTGCGGGAGGAGATAATTCCGATATTTTTCCGCTTAATACTGAGTTAATAAACAAAACGTATATTTTCAGATATATATTCTATATCTTCTATAAATAAAAATCAGAAAGACCTTTAAGGTCGGGGAAAGGAACAGATGAATTATGTTGATGTGTTCACGCTGCAAAAAAAGACCCGCCGTTGTATTTATCTCTCAGATGAACGCCGGCGATCCCAATCAGAAGCATAACGAGGGGCTTTGTCTTGTATGTGCAAAAGAGCTGGGAATTTCGCAGGTTGACGATTATATAAAATCAATGGGCATAAGCGAGGATGAGATACAGGCAATGTCGGAGCAGCTTATGGAGCTTACTGACGGCAACGACTTTGAGCTAGGAGGAAGCGGCACTATGCCCAGCTTTCTGAGCAGTCTTTTCGGAGGAGGAGTTCCTGGCGAGCCGCAGGATAACGGCATTTCGGCAGAACCCATAAAGAACCGCGGAGCTGCGCCGAAGAATTCGGACGCAAAAGGGGATAAAAAGAAAAAGCTTAAATTTCTTACTAATTACTGCACCAATCTTACCGAAAGAGCAAGAGAGGGAAAGCTTGACAATATAGTCGGCAGGGATAAGGAGATATCGAGAGTTATTCACATTCTTTCACGCAGACAGAAAAACAATCCTTGTCTTATCGGGGAGCCGGGCGTCGGAAAAACTGCTGTTGCTGAGGGTATAGCTCAGAAGATAGTAAGCGGCGATGTTCCGTTTCATATCAAGGATAAGGAGCTTTATCTGCTTGACCTAACGGCTCTGGTTGCGGGAACTCAGTTCAGAGGGCAGTTTGAAAGCCGCTGCAAGGGTCTTGTAGAGGAGGTCAGGAACGAGGGCAACGTTATCCTTTTTATTGACGAGGTTCATAACTTAGTCGGAACAGGCGACAGCGAGGGCACAATGAACGCCGCTAATATACTTAAACCTGCGCTTTCCAGAGGCGAGGTCCAGGTAATCGGAGCGACTACCTTCAAGGAATACAGAAAGTATATTGAAAAGGATTCCGCTCTTGAAAGACGTTTTCAGCCGGTTACCGTTTCAGAGCCTACCGTAGAGGATACGGTCAAGGTTCTTGAAGGTATCGCAAAATACTATGAAAAGCACCACAGAGTAAAGATCTCAGATGAAATGCTTAGAAAATGCGCGGTGCTTTCTGAAAGATATATCAACGACAGATTCCTGCCGGACAAGGCTATCGACCTGCTGGACGAGGCTTGTGCGGTCGCAAGCATAAGAAGTCCTGAGCTGGAGGAGTTTGACCGTCTTAACGAGGAGCTTCATACTCACGAAAAACTGGTTTCCGATCACGAGGCTACGGAGAATCCGGACTATGAGATAATAGCAACTGAAAAAGCTGAAATACTGAGAATACAGAACAGGCTTAAAGAGGTCGAGGATATAATTAAGAATATTCAGGTCAGCGATGAGGATATTTCAAAGGTCATCGAGCTTTGGACCGGAATTCCCGCAAACAAAATAGTTGAAACGGAATACGAAAAGATACGCAGTCTTAAAAAGGCTCTGTCTGCGCGGGTAATAGGTCAAGAGCAGGCGGTAGACAAGGTAGCTAAGGCGATAAAGCGTACAAGGGTTCAGCTTACAAAGCGCCGCAGACCTGCATCGTTTATATTTGTCGGTCCTACGGGAGTAGGAAAGACCGAGCTTGTTAAGGCTCTCGGAGAAGAGCTTTTTGACGCTACCGAACCGCTTATACGGGTTGATATGTCGGAATTTATGGAGAAGCATTCGGTTTCAAAGCTTATAGGCTCTCCTCCGGGGTATGTAGGCTTTGACGAAGCGGGACAGCTTACGGAAAAGGTAAGGCGGCGTCCTTATTCGGTCGTGCTTTTTGACGAGATCGAAAAGGCACACCCCGACGTAATGAATATAATGCTCCAGATCCTTGACGAGGGAAAGATAAGGGATTCTCAGGGGCGTTCGGTTTCCTTTGAAAATACTGTAATAGTTATGACGTCGAATGCCGGTTCTACAGATAAGGATACGGGAGTAGGCTTTAACAAGACCGACGCCGAGGTATCTCAGGAAAAGGCAATGAAGGCTCTGAGGGAATTTCTGCGTCCTGAATTTCTGGGCAGAGTTGACGAGATAGTAGTATTTAATCCGCTTACAGAGGAAAATTATGCGGAGATCGCCGCTCTTATGCTTGACGAAATGAAGGAGCCGCTCGGTGAGAAAAATATCAGGCTTGCTTATGATAAGGAGGCTTTGAAGCTTATAGCTCATAAGGCTTACGGCAAGAAGCTGGGAGCGAGAGATATACGTCATGTTATCAGGGACGAAATAGAGGATAAGGTCGCAGAGGTTCTTATAGACAAGGGAGAGGGAGCGGTAAGCGCTCTCGGAATTACAGCAAAGGACGGAAAGCTGACGGTTGAAGCGGTTTAACAGGACTTCCGTTATCATTTCGTAAATAATATTTAACGGGCAGACGCAGTTTTCTCCTGCATGATTAGCAGGGATAAGCTGTGCTGCCCGTTTGATTTTATTTTACATAGCATTTTGCTTTTGTTTCAAATTCAATATTCTGCTTCAGAGTATTAAAATCATCCATATAATCAAGATATATCTGAGGATAATAAAATTTGACCAATTGAGTTACGTTCAGGCAGTCTGCGTTGTATTCAAAATAAGCCTTTTCAATTGCGGCTTCGCAGTCGGAGCGTATCTTTTCTTCAACCTTTTTCTCAAGCTCGTTTTCATCAAGCTCGGCGAGGATATTGGTATCGGTCAGAATTATTGCTTTAATATCAATTTTGTAAACAAGCTTATTATCTTTCTTTTCAAGCTTTGTTTCAGAGCTTCTCTTTTTTACGGTAACTCCTACAGACTTTCCGTCTATCTCGGTATTGATCACAGTTTCATGCATATGGTCGGTGATCCAGTTTACTCCTTTTATTTCGTCGTCGGAAATATATCCTTTTACTTTTCCTCCGGAAATAACGGCGGCTTTTTCAATTGTTATAAGTTTCTCAGCGGATTGAGAGCCTTCTTCGCCGCTTTCCTTACTTCCGCCGCTCTGCCCCCCCTGCTGTGAGGATTCAGAGCTTTCTTCCGCTTTGCTTCCGCTTTCCGAAGAGTCTTGGCTCTCTGAGGAGTTCTGGCTTTCTGAGGAACTGCTGTCCTGAGAAGAGCTTTCATTTTCAGATGATTCTGTTTCGGAGCTGTTTTCCTCTGACGAACCGCTTTCCTGTTCAGACCCGCCGGATCCTTCGGAGCTTTCCTGTCCGGAATCATCTGACTGAGTTGACAGCTCCTTTACGGATACGACAGGGATAACTGCGGATTTATCCTGGGATTTCATTGAGTTCAAGAAATGAAGCATATCGGAAAATACGGTTTCTCCGTTATTGTAATACATATTTATAATATCGGTAAAGTTTTCTGATGCGATAGCTCCTGAGGTAAGCTCTACTTCCATGATCTCCTTTGCCGTATTTTCTGCCATTACTACTGAAACACCGAGATAGTTGTTTTTGTTTTTAATAAAATAGCTTAACAGCTTATTCGGATCATCCAGCTTTACGCCTGAGCCCAGTACGATTATCTGGTTATGACCTATAAAAAGGTAATTTCCGAGCTGGCTTTCGCATTTACCGATAGCTTCATCGAAGGTCGCGGCGGTATTCGATATTACAAAGGTATTTGATTTGCTGGGGTCTATCTGGGTATCCGAGCCTGCGCCGCTTGATTTGAATACCTGAAGAGTAACGGTTATCCCTTTGTCCGTTTGGTCTATTCCAACAGCGTGAATAAGAGAGCGTTCCGATATTTCTACGGATTCTCTGTTATTGACCGAAACCAGAACAAGAGCAAGTATTACTATCCAGAAATACATTCTTTTCATTTTGCACCTCCTGTTTTAGTATACCTGGTTTTGAGGAGCATTACTATAAGCGGAACTGCTGCTGTCAGAATAATTATAGGAATATATCCGAACCTTTCAAATCTTATAACGTTCCATTTATCAAGCGTGATCAATACTACGTCCGCCGCTGAGCAAAGGATAACTGACGAAAACATCCATATTCTTTTATGTGTTTTCGGAAACAGGTATTTCATACAGTCGGTAATGCAGAATATTATAACAGAGGTTCTTATCAAAGCGCATAATGTCCAGAACATAAGGAAAAATGCGTCGAAGCGTTCTATTATTTCGGTTTTTGAATATGAGGATAACGAGAAGAAGGGAAGCGTTGTATCAATTGCATATTCTCCGAGGATCACGGCTATCGAGATCACTATTGCTGACGATAAAAGAGCCTTAGCCGCAATATATGAATAAGCTGTCTTCCCCGGTTTTGACTTCATTTGCGGCAGCAGAACGGCGAATATTACAAGCTCTTCTGAGCGTGAAAAGGTATCCCGTAATCCGGTAAGAAGCGTTTTCCCGCGGTTTACGGCTGCAATATTAAGAGCGCGGAAATCTACAACTCCCTTAAATCCCGTAAGAACCAGTGCAGTACCGAGGATCGTTATAAACGCAACGACGACCGCAGTCCGCGCACCGGAGGAAATACCCATTGAAGCGACATAGATCGCAGCCAGTGAAAATACCGTTACTACAGTCCATGCAGAATAAGATGACGAAAAGCTGTACTGAAGAAAGTAGGTAAAGTTTCCTATAGTCAGAAACAGTATAAACAGACAGAACAAAAGATATAGAATTGCAGCCGTACAGCCTGTAAAACGGTTCTTTGCAAAGGCAGTTTCAATAATTCCCCTGCCGCCGGTCTTGTTATATAGTCTGATTAGAGGAATAATTATTACGCACTGAACGGCAATTGATATAAGCTTGGAGCATAAAAGCAGAACGGCGTTGTCTTCCTCCGACGGGATATATGTCATAAGCCGTGCAAACAGACAGCAAATCAAAATTGATACCATTTGTACCGGTGTTATTTTCTTCATTTAAAAAACTCCCGATGATAAATTATTTATGCCTTTTATTTTTCAGTAAATTCTTCTACCGTAGTATGATCCTTCTGCATCTGGAAATAGCTTTTTCTCGATATAACATTTTTTATTTCCTTTATTGAAAACGGTGAAACAGGCGCAGTATAAGGAATGTGAAATTCGTCCATAGCGCAGATGTTGGCAACTATCATTATCGTACATACAGCAATACCGATAAAGCCTGCTGCACCTCCCGCTACTATATATACCAGACGCAAGATCGACGTCTGCTGATTAAGGCTCGGGATAACAAAGGAAGCTGTAGCGGTAAGTCCTACGATTATTAGCAATGGCGACGATATTATTCCGCTTTTTACTGCGGCGTCGCCTATAACAAGTCCTCCTACAATAGAAACTGCGCTGCCTACTGCGCTGGGAAGCCGTATACTTGCTTCCCTCATCAGCTCCAGCAGAGCCATTATTATCAATATTTCAAAAAACAGAGGATACGGAGTAGACTGCTCGGAAGCATAAAGATTGAGCAGCAGCCGAAGAGTAAGCATTTCAGGGTGAAAATTTGTGATCGCAACGTAGATACCGGGAAAGGCTACAGCAAAGAAAAATGCTATATAACGTATCCATTTAAGATATGAAGCAAAGTAGGATTTTGAGCAGTAGTCATCTATTGTTCTGAAATTTTCTTCAAAAAGCGACGGACACAGTAATGAAAAAGGAGTTCCGTCGATCAGAACGCCTACCTTTCCTTCGTTAAGCTTAGTACAGAATATATCAGGCCTTTCGGTTGCGGATATACCTGAAAACAGATTCTGGCTGTTTTTTTCTTCAAGGAACGGTTTGATATAGCCGCTTGCTATAATAGTATCCATCCGTATCTTTTTCAGCTTTTTGCGGACTCTGTCAACTATACGGGCAGGAGCCTTTCCCGCCATATATACAATACATACGTCGGTAGAGGATTCTTCTCCCAGCTGAAGCATTTCAAAGCGAAGGGCGGGATTTTTTATTCTCCTGCGGATAAGTGAGATATTGGTTCTTATTACCTCGGCAAACGCTTCCTGAGAGCCCATAATATTGCGTTCGCTGGTAGGCTCGGATATGGATTTTTTATCGTAGCCCTGTATACCGTAGGCAACAGCTCTGGATATACCGTTTATAAGGATCAGAGCGAAGCCTGAAAAAAGCAGCTGTATAATGTCTCCGTAGGAGCAGATTATCTTTCTTTCGTTGGCAAAAAGACTCTGTCTGGTACAGAAGCTGAAAATACCCTGAGCAGGCTCCTTCTGCGGCACCTTAAAGTTCATGAGCGGTCTGAAAATAAGCTCTGCCATTGACGAGGTAGCCACCATTCCTTCGATTGTAACAACGGCGCAGTCTACTCCGCCGAGATTGATCTCCATTACGTTAAGATCCATAGTATTTCCGGTAACCGCTCTTAAATTTATCAGATTTTCGGTTATATCGTCTGAGATCAGCGCTTCTTTATAATTGGAGTAATCAAGGGTTTTACTCATACTATACAGCTCCTTTCCTTATGACAGGTTTATATGCAAAATATTGCCGTTCGTGCTTATTATCTGCATAACATTTCTGAATATTCAGGATAATTTGAGTTAAAATAATTCTGAACGATTGATGTGTTTTTCTATGGCATATCAGAAAATTCATTGAAACGGAGGCGTATTTAAGCGCAGTATCCTAACGGATCAGCCGCGAAGGCTTATGCTGATAGTTTTTTTCAGAGCGATAATACTTTATTTCATTATTGTTATTTCTATAAGGCTGATGGGAAAACGTCAGATAGGAGAGCTTCAGCCGTCCGAACTTGTTGTAACTATTCTTATGTCCAATATTGCAACGCTTCCGATAGAGGATATAAATATACCGATGATCATGGGAGTCGTTCCGATCTTTACGCTGGTCTGTCTTGATGTATTTATGTCCCAGTTTTCGCTTTATTCACGAAAGGTCAGGAAGTTTTTTTCAGGAAGTCCGAAGATAATCATATCGGACGGAGTTGTGGACGAGGCGGTAATGAAAAAGCTGAGGTTTACAATAGACGACCTAATGGAATCACTGAGAAGTATGCAGGTTTTTGATCTGGACGAGGTACAGCTTGCTGTTGTTGAAACAACAGGAAAAATCTCTGTTTATCAGAAGCAGTCCTGCCAGCCGTGTACGCCTAAGGATCTTGGCATAGATGTCAAATGCAAAAACCCCCCTCAGCTAATTGTAACCGACGGAGAAATAGCGGATAACGCTCTCGACTTTATCGGCTCGGACAGAAAGTGGCTGATGAACGTGCTTAAAAAGGAAAAATGCACCCTTGACCAGGTATTTCTTATGACCTGTGACGGTGACGGAAAATACAAGCTTATTAGGAAAACCGGCGGAAAAAACAAATAAAAGCTGCGGAGGAATATTCCATATGAAAAGAGTATATATATGCATAGGGATATTTTCTTTGATAATCGGCATATCCGTATATTCGCTATGCATAATGAAAAACAGCAACGAGGAGCTTTACAGCAGGATAGACGAAATAATTTCTCTGCATGAGGACAAGTCGGAGGAAACGGCAGATAAGGTAGCTGAGCTGGAGGATTTCTGGGAAAAGTATTATATCCGTATATCGTTTGTAGCAAGATCCTCGACCCTGGACGATATTTCATATTCGGTAATAAAGCTTGCGCCGCTGCTTGACGAGGATTCGGACGAGTTTATTTCGGAATGTAAAAGTATCAGGTACTGGGCATATCTCATTTATAACAGTCAGTTTCCATATCTTCATTCAGTCCTGTAATACGGCTGTAAAAGCTCAGTTTTTCGGAAATTTGTTCATAAACGTTATAATATATATTAAAAGTCCCTGTAAAGGGGCTTTTTTGTATGTTTGATGTATTGACAAAGCTATATTTTTATAATATAATTAAAAGGCAACAATTGGACGAAAAATAAATTTTTTTGTCTGGGGAGTAATTAATAATATAAATTTGGAGGTAAATTATGAGTCAGCCAAAATTTTGTGCAAAATGCGGTAGTCAGCTGAACGAAAATGAAAGGTTCTGCGGTAGGTGCGGTGAGCCTGTTGAAGCGGTAATTCCTGAGCAGCAGTCGGCAGGATCGGTTCAGACACCGGAATATACCGCAGTACCCACAGCAGGTGCAGAGGTTTCCGGAACAAAGGATAAGAAAAAAGTAATGTTAGCTGTTATTGCCGCTGCGGCGATAGTTCTTCTTATAGTAGTTATAATCGTTATAATTAATACTACCAAATATCAGAAGATAGACGCTAAGGAGCTTTTTAAGATAGAATTCAAGGGTATAAACGGTTTGGGAAAATGTACGGCCGCTCTTAATTGTTCGCCGTCTGATTATCTGTCAAGTGTTCTCGGGGATCTGGGAGATCTGGGGGATCTCGGCTACAGAGGAACAGACGATGAGGATGAGGACGCTGAATACAGCGATTACTTTTCAAACGATAAGAAAACTCTTCTGAAGGTTTATACGAAGGCTAAGGATAAAGGCGAAGCGGAGGATATGCGTGACGCTCTTATGAAAATTAACAAGAAGTCTGGGAAATTTGAAATGACTCTGGATCTGTCTGAGGATTCCGGGCTTTCCAACGGAGATAAGATAACCTGTACGGTTGAATATGACGAGGACGATCTTAAAGAAGCAAAGATAAAGCTTACGAATACAGAGTTCGAGGTAGAGGTAAAGGGTCTGAATGAAGGCACTAAGCTGGATATTTTCGAGGATTTCAATGTCAAGTTCAGCGGAATAGACGGAAAAGGCGAGGCTGATTATCCCAGAAATTCGGAGAAATATCCGTTTATAAGTTATTGTCATGAAATCAGCAAGTATGAGCTTTCAAACGGAGATACATTTACTGTTGAGGGTTACATAAACATCTATGACGTTGGGGATATTGAAGATATTGACCCTTACGACAGCGATTCGGGAAAATACTTTACTTATGAAAATGTAACGTATATAGTAGAAAATCTGTCGGGGAAAAAGGATTTTGTTGTAGAAGGACTTACCGAGCTTGAAGAAATTGATGTATTTGAGGGTATTGAATTTAAAACAAAGGGCGCACTGCCAAGGCTGAGGATAACCGACGTAATCACTGAAGGCTGTCCCGACATAGTAAAGGAAAACGTTAATTTCCATGTTGAGGACAGTGATAAGGAATACAAGGCAGGAGATAAGTTTGTAATAAAGGCTTACGTTTACTCGAGTTTAGAAAAAGAAGGCTACAAGGCTGTAGGAACTAAGGATTCCGACGGATATTATACAAAGGAATTTACCGTTGATGAAGCGTCATACAGTAAATATCTGACGGCGGATTCACCTTATGAGGATTTTGAAAAGCTAGACGATTTCTTTGCGGAGCAGGTAAAGGAATTTAAACAGGATAATCTTAATAGTTCGTTTATTATAGGTTTAAGCTCATTTGACGGTAAGATAACCAGCTTTGAAAGCTTTGAGCTTGAAAACACTTACTATGCAGATCTTCCTGAAAAAAATTCTATTTTCTCTAGCGGAGCTGATAGCTGTGTTTACAGAGTTTACAAGGTAAAGGTAAAGCTTGACGATAAGAAAAAGTCAACTGAAACCTTTTATGTATCGTTTGAGGCAGATGGTCCTTATCTGACCACTGACGGAAAGGCTGAGGTTTCAAGCGGGTACGTTTCATGTAATGTAGAAGCCAAAAAGAATGACCTATTAAAGAAATATATAAAGAAAGATGGTTCAACGGTAACGGAGATAAAGAAGGGCTCGTCCGGAGCGTCTGATAAGAATGATGATTCTTCATCAAAGGCTGACGTATCGTCGGCAGCAACAGACGCTTCATCAAGCAAGGCCGATAGTTCTGCTTCAAACAAACAGGACAGCACATCAAGCGAAATGGTTCCTTAATTTAATAATCAAACGACCGCAGGACTGTAAAGCTCTGCGGTTTTTGTATATTCTCACATCAAAAGGGCAATGCTTTTTATATGGTTTGCTATAAGAGCGCCTTTTTGTGAAAAACTGATAAAATATAAGAAACACATTGAAAATATATTGGAGATATGTTATAATAAAAACAGAGCAGTTTAACTGCTGTGAAATGCGTTTAGGATATTCTGCTAAATAAAAAAAGGGGACGATCTTATGAAAACTACCTTTATCGGAGCGGCTCACGAGGTAACGGGAAGCTGTACTTATATCGAAGCCTGCGGAAAAAGATTTCTTGTTGATTTCGGTATGGAGCAGGGCTTTGATTCTTTTGAAAACGAACAGATACCCACATCTCCGGGGAAAATAGATTTTGTATTGCTTACTCATGCTCATATAGACCATTCGGGACTGATTCCGCTGCTGTTTGCCGGCGGCTTTAAGGGTGAGATACACTGTACTGAGGCAAGCTGTAATCTTTGCGATATTATGCTGAGGGATTCAGCGCATATTCAGGAATTCGAGGCTGAATGGCGTAACAGAAAGGGCAGGAGAAAGGGTCAGGAGGAGATCGAGCCGCTGTATACAATGCAGGACGCCGAGGGCGCAGCAAAATGCTTTGTACCTCACAGGTACGGAGAGATGTGTGATATTGCAGACGGAATAAAGGTAAGGTTTTCTGACGCAGGACATCTGCTGGGGTCTGCAAGCATTGAGATCTGGCTGGAGGAAAACGGTGTTTCCAAGAAAATAATTTTCTCCGGCGATATAGGAAATACCGATCAGCCGTTGATAAGAGATCCTCAGTATCTTGACGACGCAGATTATGTAGTCATGGAATCGACCTACGGCACAAGGATCCATGACAGACCTACTGATTATGCTGCGGCTCTTGCCGGAGTTATTCAGACGACCTTTGACAGGGGAGGAAACGTTGTTATTCCGTCATTTGCAGTCGGAAGAACACAGGAACTGCTGTACTTTATAAGGCACATAAAGGACGGCGGACTTGTAAAGGGACACGGTGATTTTCCGGTTTATGTTGACTCTCCCCTTGCGATAGAGGCTACAGCCATATTCAATAAAAATAAGGATTCCTGCTTTGACGAAGAGGCTATGGAATTTGTTTCAAAGGGGATAAACCCCATAACATTCAGCGGTCTTCATCTTTCTACCACCAGCGACGAATCAAGGGCGATTAACTTTGATAAGACACCGAAAGTAATTATCTCCGCCAGCGGAATGTGTGAAGCTGGAAGGATCAAGCACCATTTGAAGCATAATCTTTGGAGAAAGGAATGCACAGTGCTTTTTGTCGGTTATCAGGCCGCCAATACTCTGGGCAGAAGTCTTTGCGAGGGAGCGTCAAAGGTAAAGCTGTTCGGAGAAGAGATAACGGTAAACGCTGAGATAAAAATTCTTCCTGGAATAAGCGGTCACGCTGATGTCAGCGGTCTTGACAAATGGATAAAGCATATCAAAGCGCCTGAAAAGGTATTTGTAATTCACGGAGAGGACGCAGTTGCTGAGGCTTTTACAAAGCACCTCAGGGAAGAGCTTGGACTTGATGCTTACTGTCCGTACAGCGGGGCAGAGCTTGATATGGCGACAGGGCAGTTTATGAACGCAGAGCCGAAAGCGATCGTCAGAAAGCCGAAGCCGTCTACCGCTTATCAAAGGCTGTCCGCCGCACTTGATAGGCTATCTGCCGTAGTACAGTCAAGCAAGGGACTTACAAATAAGGAGCTTGGAAAAATGACTGATACTATAAATAACCTTTGCTCTAAATGGGAGCAGTAATAATCGGAGTTGAGATTTGCTGCATATAATATATAATACTTATCACATAGAGCGGCTTAGCTTGCCGCAGCATAAAGTAAAAGGACAAATCAATTAAGTTAACAGGAGAAAACAGGTATGAGAAAGCTGCACTGCACATCTATCAACCGTAAGCTTGAGGAAAACGAGGCTGAATTTATAAGGAGAAGCGAATACAATTATCACAAGCAAATCGAAACAGTTGCTAATTCCATAGCTGACAGCAGAAAGAAAAAGCCAATTATTCTTCTTTCAGGGCCTTCCGGCGCAGGAAAGACGACTACCGCTCTCAGGCTTGAGGATTATCTTGACGGCCGAGGAATTGAAACGCATACTATTTCAATGGACGATTACTTTCTTCCGATAGATCCTGAAACTGCTGTTAAGGACGAGAACGGCGAGATAGATTATGAATCGCCTATGCGGCTGGATATTCCGCTTCTCAACGAGCATATGCTGAAGATCTCAAACTGTGAGGAGGTCGAGATCCCCGACTTTGATTTTGCCGGACAGATCAGAAAAAAGGGAAGAGCGTTTAAGAGAAAGCCGGGCGAACTGGTAGTTTTCGAGGGTATCCACGCTCTTAATCCTCAGGTCACCGGTCTTACCGACAGCTTTGCAAATTTTGTTTATGTAAGCGTAAGAACCAGAATAGAGACCCGAACAGGAGGACTGCTTCATCCGTCGCATATAAGGCTGATGAGGCGTATCATCAGGGATAAGTTTTTCCGCGGCAGGGAAGTTGAAAGCACAATAGAAATGTTCAAAAACGTAGAACGCGGAGAAAACAGGTTTATCATGCCGTTTAAATACAGAGCGGAGTATTCTATTGATACCTTTCACCCTTATGAGCTTTCCGTTTATAAGAAATTTTTATACGGCGATCTGAAGTCAGAGGAGCATAAGTTCAAGGATTTTGATAATTACGGACTTATGCTGGAGGTTCTTGAAGAATTGAACGGCGTATGCATTGACAATGTTCCCGACGATTCGCTTGTAAGAGAATTTATCGGCGGCAGCAGATTTAAATATTAATTACAATAATATTATAAAGACGCTTTTGATATTTGTATCAGAAGCGTTTTTTACGTTTTTAAAGTAATTAATGTCTGACGGGTGCGTAGTACAAAAACACGCCTCAGAGCTCTTTATTCTCTGAGGCGTATTTACAGCTGCCGAATTTTAGTGGATACTCTTTAAATATTTATTGCTGACAGCCCCAAGGAGCCATATTCATTCTCAGGAAATAGCCCTGCGGGTGTAAGCAGACAGGGCAGTTTTTAGGAGCCTGAGCGCTTTCAAGAATATATCCGCAGTTAAGGCACACCCATGTGGTTTTTTCTTCAGCTTCAAAAAGCCTGCCTGACTCCATCAGGGTCTTAAAAGTATTGAAGCGGTCGCCGTGGCATTTTTCAACCTTTGAGATATTTTCAAAGTCCTGGGCGATCTTTGAGAAGCCTTCCTCCCTTGCTACTGCGGCAAAGGAAGGATATACGTCCTCATATTCCTCGTATTCGTTGTGATGAGCCATTTTCAGAAGATCTTCGCATTTCTTTGATATATCAACCGGATAGCCTCCGTCGATATGAATAGTTTCTCCGGAGCATTCGGTAAGATGATTATAGAAAACCTCTGCGTGTTCCTTTTCCTGATTTGCGGTAAAGTTAAACAGGTCTGCAACTACATAAAGCTGCTGCTGACGGCACTGTCCCGCGGCAAAGGTATAGCGGTTTCTTGCCTGACTTTCTCCTGCGAATGCCCTCATAAGATTTTCTTTGGTTTTGCTTGATTTGAAATCTGCCGGCATGATAAAACTTCCTTTCTGTGATGAAAAATTATATTGAATTTACATTGTAAGCGTACCGTTTTCGCTTTCAAAAAGCATTAGTATCTGCTCTTCCTTGCCGGTATATGCGTTAACGTATACCAGAACGTGAGAGCCGTCCTCCGCCTGACATTTAAACTCATAGCATAAAAGCTCTTCAGTCGCGTCCGACGGAATTACTGCCAGGCGGCGTGAAAGCACCTCGAGCATAGGAGATACCTTTTTCTGAGCGTCCAGTACGGAAACCCTATCTTCTTTATAGGTTCTTTCTTCGTGATTTACAAGAAAACCTCTTGCGTCATAACCCAGTATTTCTCCGTTATCCATAGCTACAGAAACCTTTACGAGATCGGTATAGCAGCATATTCCGTTATCGTCATAAGCGTAATTGACGGTCAGTATTCCGTTGTAGTTTTCATAATAGGTTTTCGTCATAGAGTTTATACCGAGTTCCTGGAGGAATTTATCAGCTGCGTTAAGTCCGTCCTCCTGGGAAATGGAGCTGTCGGTAACCTGACGGCTTTTTAGAAAATAGGATATATATCCTCCGTTTTTGGTAACTCCGCAGGTTACACTGCCTTTATCGTCAGAAAAGACCCATGAAGGCATTTTTCCTGCTTCTTCATTGACCTGTGTAAACTCAGTCGAGTTGATACCTAGGGCAAGCGTACAGCGCTCAAGAGCCTTTTCCTGAGTGACTTCTTCTGCGCCGGAGGTCATTTTAGGATTTTTCTCAAGGATATGATCGGAAAACGGGCCGTCGTATATAAGCGTAGGGTAGGAATCGAAGCCCTCTTCAAAATCCTCGAAGCCTTCGGTAACAGTAGGCGCTTTTTCGTTTTCTCCCGCTGTTCTGGTTTGGCTGGCAACGTTTGAAAGTGATATTTCTCCGCTTGAAATACTGTTTTCAAGTTCCCACATATCATCGTTCAGACGTTTTGAGAAATCATGCAGTGTTCTGAGCTTTTCATATTCCTCTATTGAGATCTCTTCTCCGTTCCTTGCTTTTTCAGAGATCGACAATGCGTAGTTTCCTACCTGAGATAAGAATTTATAGGTGTTCTCAAGCTGAAGCTCCTCTACGGGAAGCTGGGATAGTGCCGCTTTAGCGGCTGAGGATTCCCTCCAGAGCTTTGCGGCAAGGCTTTCATGCATATCCGCCGTTCCGGCATACAGCTCCTTTTGGAGAGTATTGCTGATATTGTCAGCGGCAGTTGAAAGATCCTCAACAGCCCGCAGATATGAATATTCAAGCGCCCTGGAGCTGTTTTTTTGCTGATTCATAAGCTGAGCGTTGCGTACTCCCAGAGCTGCTACCGCGGCGGCGGCAAACGAGCAGATCCTTATTAAACCTCTTCTTGTAACTGACATAACTGCCTCCTTGAATTTACTGTACATATAAACGTACTTGTTATTACTGCTGTACATTTTTATATACTTTTATGATGAAAAACAATTGGTACATATTATTGTACATATTTGAAAACAAGTACAATAAAAAGTACATATATTATCCTTGTCAGAATTATTATGCCGTATTTTATTAAGAATATACTTATTTATTTGCATTATCGGACAGATTGTGCTATAATAAAATAGTATGACTGTAGCAGCAGTGCGAAAACAGCAGGAAATAATGATCATATATTTTGCTGCGGTGTACAGTCTGTTGGATAGTACATATTAAGTAAAAATTTTCTGAAAGGAACTGAAAATTTTATGATATATCTTGACAATGCGGCGACTACGAAGCCTTGTGCGGAAGCTGCGGAAGCTGTCGTAAAGGGAATGGAATGCTTCGGAAATCCGTCGTCACTACACAGTCTCGGAGTCGAAGCCGAAAAACTTATGAATAATGCGCGAGAGCTTATCGCCGAGTCAATAGGCGCTTCGGGCGAAGAAATATTTTTTACATCATGCGCTACCGAAAGCAGCAATGCTGCATTTTTCGGCATTTCCGGAACATTGGGTAAAAGGAAAAAAAGGATCGTTACGACTTCGGTCGAGCATCCGTCGATTCAGTCGTGCTGTACGGAGCTTGAAAAGCGGGGCTTTGAGATTGTCAGGATCTCTCCGGGAGCAGACGGAAATATAAATGCAGAGGATATAATTTCCGCAGCAGACGACAGCACCTGTCTTGTAAGCTGTATGCTTGTCAATAATGAAACAGGACGTATATTTCCGGTACAAAAGGCTTTCAGCGTAATAAAACGCAGATTCCCGCAGATAATAACACACTGTGACTGTGTTCAGGGGTATCTGAAAATTCCCGTTAATGTAAAAAAGCTTTCTGCGGATATTATTTCCCTAAGCGGTCATAAAATTCACGCTCCTAAGGGAATCGGAGCAATTTATATCAAAAAAGGAGTAAGAGTTCCGGCATTTATTCTCGGCGGAGGTCAGGAAAAGGGCTTTCGTTCAGGAACCGAATGTATTCCGCTTATCTGCGGCTTTGGCGCTGCAGCTGAAAAATATTGCGGCAGTATTTCGGAAAGATTTAAAAGGGTTGACTCGCTTCGCAGGTATTTGTTTGACAAATGCGCAGAAGCCGATGGGATATTCATTAATTCGGATCTTGAATGTTCGCCTTATATTAACAGCATTGCTGTAGAAGGATATAAATCCGAGGTTTTGCTTCATTTTCTGGAAAAACAAGGAATATATGTTTCAAGTGGTTCAGCCTGTTCAAAGGGAAAGAAAAGTTCGGTGCTGAAAGAGTTCAAGGTACCGGATAAATACTTAGACTCCACACTCCGCATAAGCTTCTGCGATGAAAACAGATTTGAGGATGTCGACGCTTTGATTGAAGCCTTGAAACAGGCGCAGAAAAAACTGTGCAGGATAAAATAATATTAGGAACAAATGGTTTATACTATTTATAATATATAAAGGACGAAAAATATACAGGATTTTTGAAAGGTGAGAAAAATTGCAATGAAAGAACTTATACTGTGCAAATACGGTGAAATTGCTCTTAAAGGGCTGAACAAAAATAATTTTGAAAGTATCCTTGTAAAAAATGTTAAAAGGCGTCTGCGCGATTGCGGAAGCTTTAAGTATTCAAGGGCTCAGTCAACACTTTATATCGAGCCGCTTTCGGAAGATATTGATATGGACGAGGTAGTTAAAAAGCTGTCATGTATTTTTGGAATTGCCAAGCTTTGCCGCGCACTTATGGTTGAAAAGAATATGGAATCTATTCTGAATGATCCAATGGATTATCTTGAGGAAGCGCTGGAAGGTGCAAACAGCTTTAAGGTAAATGCAAAGAGGGCAGATAAGAAGTTTCCTCTAAAGTCTCCGGAAATATGCAGAGAGCTGGGGCATGAGATCTTGGAGAGATTTCCGCACCTAACGGTTGATGTTCATGATCCGGACGTTACGGTAACGGTAGAAATACGAGAGGAACACGCGTTTATAAATGCTCTGAAGCTTGACGGTGCAGGCGGTATGCCGGTAGGTTCAAGCGGACGCGGAATGCTTTTGCTTTCGGGAGGTATAGATTCCCCAGTTGCCGGATATATGGTTGCAAAAAGAGGAGTACAGATCCAGGCGATACATTTTGAGGCTCCGCCTTATACTTCTGAGAGAGCCAGAATGAAGGTTGAAAAGCTTGCCGAGGAGATCGCAGCTTACTGCGGAGATATTAACTTCTATTGTGTTCCTTTTACAGAGATACAGGAGGTTCTGAGGGATAACTGTCCCGAAGAGCTGTTTACGATCTTGATGCGCAGGCTTATGATGGAGATCGCTCAGAGATTCTGTGAAAAAGAGGATATCCAGTGTCTGGTTACCGGAGAGAGCATCGGTCAGGTCGCAAGCCAGACTATGTACGCAATGGTATGTACTGACGCTGCCTGCCGCATTCCGGTTTTCCGTCCTTGCATAGGAATGGACAAGTCCGAAATAGTTGCGGTATCGCGAAAAATAGGAACATTTGATACTTCTATCGAGCCATATGAGGACTGCTGCACGGTATTCACTCCTAAACATCCTAAAACAAAACCTGTACTCGCAGAGGTAGAAGCAGCTCAGGAAGCTTTTGATTATGAACCTCTGATACAAAAGGCGGTTGAAAACACAACGGTAAAATTAATCAAAAATAAAGCGTGATTTAGTTGTATGGTAAAGTAAAACTGCGGAAAATAAGGGGTTACAGATGACAAGCATTTTAACTTGTCAGAGAATTTTGCTTGTGCTTTATTTCTATTTTTGGAAAATAAAACGAAAATTCAATCCTAGCGCTGATTCCAGGAAACGAATGTGCTGTAAAGGCGCAAGCCTTTGTTTTGCGGACGTGTACGCAAAATCAGACAGTAAAATTGAAGATACGAAACAATTTTGCGCTTAAAATTTTCTTTGCTGTTCGTTCTTATGTATTTTGCGCAGCAATATTTTATGGGACTTTTATTGTACAATTGAAAAAGTTACGCGTCGGTAAAGAATGTAACCGAATTTAAATAAAATGTACGATAAAATGGACATTTCCACATTTCGGCATATGACTTCTAAAGTTGCTCAAATCGCGCAGTTTCGGGAAAATCCGAGGTATTTCGGCATAAGAAAACCGACGTAAAAATGATGAAAACAATTAAACATACAGCTTTAAGTGTAACAAAAAGGTTACATAAATATCCATAATTTAACAGCGTATTATGTTAAATAAATTGCCTATATTAATATATGTGTCAATTATACAGCGGTTTTTATGTGCATTATACTAAATAAACGGGGGTCAGGTACTGTGAAATTTGCCGAAGATAACAAACTGGTTACAAAAACTCTTGACATTGTTACAAGCAGTGTAGTAGAATATATGATAGCTAAGGGCATAACACTCAGCACGGCGGAAAGCTGTACCGGAGGAATGCTAAGCCAGACAGTAACCTCGGTTTCCGGAGCTTCAAAAATTTTTCTCGGCGGCGTATGCGCATATAACGAGGAAATCAAGATGAAGCTGCTGGGAGTAAGCGCTGAAACGCTTGAACGCTATACGGTTTATTCGGAGCAAACGGCTTCGGAAATGAGCGCAGGTATAATGCGTCTTACGGGAAGCGATTCGGCAATAGGCATTACCGGTCTTGCAGGACCTGACGGAGGAACTGATGAAAAGCCTGTGGGAACGGTTTACGTTTCCGTAAGGTATAAGGACTATGAAGAAGTCAGAGATTTAATGCTGTATAAAGAATATGAAGATATGGACAGAAAATTTATCCGTTTGACAACTGTGCAGAGGGCGCTTAAAATGTTAAGTGAGCTTCTGTTAAAAAAAGAAAGTTGAGGATTGATTATGTCTATGGCTAACGAGATCAAAAATATTTCAAAAAATGACGACACAAATTTTTTTGTCAGATTTGTAAAATACTTTATTCCTTGGAAAGGCGATAAGAGCTCAGAGATTATCAGAAAGGCTGTATTTATTTTTTCTATTTTCCTTTTTGTTTTTTCTCTCAACGAGCTTACCGATTTTCTTAAAAGCGATCAGGAGCAGATCAATTACGCTCAGGAAATAGTAAAGTATGAACCGAATTTTGACGACCTTAAGCTCAACGACGTAAGCGGAACAGCGGAGGACGGCGATTCCAATCCGGAAAATACCGTTAAAGAGCGAAAGGTTCAGAGCTGGGCTAAGGATCTGCTGAAAAGAAACGATGAAGTCGTGGGCTGGATTAAGATACCGGGCTTTGTCAATTCAAACGGCGAGGAATACATAAACTTTCCGGTCCTTCAGCACGTTACAGACGATATTGAAGAAGGAAACAACTACTACCTGAAAAGAAATCTCGATAAGGAATATTACGAATCCGGCAGTATTTATGCTGACTGCGTAGTTCCTATTGATAAAAACGGACAGGCAGACAATATTACGATTTACGGACATCATATGAGAAAGCTCGGTACTTCGTTTACTCATCTTGCCGAGTATAAGGGCGGGGTCGACTTTCTTAAGAAGTATCCTGTAATTGAGTTCAATACTATATTTGATAACAACGAAAAATATGTTATTATAGGCTGCTTTTTGTCTGCTGAGGATGACCGGCAGGACGATGTGCCGATTTTCGATTATTGGAGATACCGTAATTTTGACGACGACGAGTATTCGTTTGAAAGCTGGATAGACAACGTCAGAAAACAGTCTTGGTATTCTTCTGATGTCGAGTGTACTGAGGACGATGATTATATTTCACTTTCAACCTGCTCAAATGAGGTAAGCAAAATGAGATGGGTCGTTGTTGCAAAGAAAATGACTGCCGACGATAATCTTGATCTAATAGTAGATTCATATAAGGAAAAGGCTGATAAGGATATATATTTCCCTAAGTGCTGGAGAGATGTATGGGGAAACAATAAAAAATATCTCGGCTGGTCCTATTAAGTTTACTGCATCTTAAAGATGTAAATATATATTTGCTCTGCGGATCTCTCACGCCCGCAGGGGAGACGGCTTGAATGTAAAGCGGTAATAAGGCTGTCGGAAAGGTAATGTGATACAAATGAAGCAGAAACAATCTGTAGAGGGAGTCTTGCGAAGCTCGAAGCCTTCTATCAAGAAAGTAGGAACAATGCTGGGTTCCGGAGCAATGGCTGTGCTGGCTATCGGCGCGATCAGTGTTTACGGACTTTCGGATAAGACCGAAATTTCCGGCAGAGAAACAAAAGCTGCAACTGAGTATAACGCTGTGGCAGTGCAGGCTGCTGAAGAAGAGAGAATTCCTGCATATACAAGTGCTTCAAGAGCAACTGTAAGCTGGTGGAAGGCCGGAGTTGAAGAGTATGAGTTTGCCGAAAATGCGGTGACTACCGTTACAGCTGAAAAGGCAAAGAAATCCGAAACTTCTGAGACTGAGAAAACAAAGGCTTCAGCGGAAACTGCGAGATCAGAGAAGAAATCTGAAAGTTCAAAGGTCAAAGCTGCCGACGTTAAGGCTATGTATACAGCGGAAGCGGTCAATATGAGAAAAGGTCCGTCAAAGAGCAGCGATGTTATTACGGTACTTGACGCAGGAACAAAGGTAAACTGCACCGGAAAAACCGATGATGGCTGGTACAGAGTTGAATTCAGCGGAACTGAAGGCTACTGTATAGCTGAATATCTTACAGCAAATGCGCCTGTTAAGGAAACTGCTGCTAAGACGCAGAAGGTAACGGAAAGCAAGACCAATACCACAGCGTCGGCTGCCGATACGACAAAGAAAACTACTTCGGAGAAATCGGATAACAGCGAAAGATCCGTTATAAGCTATACTGATGAAGAATTTGAAATGATGTGCTACGTTCTTCAGGGAGAAGTAGGAGGCTGCTCCGACGCAAGTAAGATCGCTGTTGCGAATGTCATTATAAACAGGGTAAAATCAAGCAGATTCCCTGATTCTATCAAGGGAGTTCTTACGGCTCCTAATCAGTTTACCGCAATTTCGTCATATTACAATAAAACCAATGCTCCGTCCAAAAACACAAAAGACTGTGCTAAAAGGGCTCTTAACGGAGAGGGAGCAGACGCCTCCAAGGGCGCTACATATTACTATGCTCCGAAATACTGTTCAGGTTCATCAGCGGCTTGGTTTGAAAGTCTTACTTTCTGTATGGAGCTTGAAGGACAGAGATTTTTTAAGAACTAAATCAGTTTTGTGAATATTGCTGAATAATTTTAATATAGTTTGTGAGAAACTACAAAAAGTCAGGACATAATTTGAAATGCCTTGACTTTTTTTTATTAATGATTAAAATTAAATTAGGTATTGCCATAAGAACCGATGGTAAAAAATAAGCCTTTTAAAGGAATAAAAAATACAAAGAGGTATTTTATGGATAGTAAGATCAGAAAAATGCTGACAAATGCGGGAATAATGCTTGCTGGATTTGCTGTTATAGGATCGTTCGGAGCTGCTGCATTTGAAGACGGCAGGACTGCAAGAAAGATAAGTCATAATACACCCGTTAATATTGAAGCTGCTGCTGCGGATACGTCCAACGCTTACGAAGCGGCAAAGTTTATTGATTTCAGAAAAGCCGGGATCGACGAATATGATATGACGGTCGTTTCAAAAGCCGAGAAGAAAAAGGCGGCTGCTGAGAAAACAGATAAAAAATCTGAAAGCTTTTCTATGGAGCTTCCTGAAGATGATACAATGTTTTACGATCCTCAGCCCGAGCCTCTGAATTATTATGAAACCAGAAGCGTTGCAGATGAATTCTATACGGTTTACGATATAATCTCCGGTTCGACTGTTACTATGAACGCTCATGAACTTCTCTGCCGTATGGTTTACAGCGAGATCGGAGCGGAGTGGAAAGAGGACGCTATAAAGGCTCAGGCAGTAGCAGCTTATTCGTATCTGCGCTTTAACGACAGCTTAGGTCTTATACCTACTGTAGGTCTGAAACCGGGCTATCCTTCTAAGATCGAAAACTGTATAAGCGCCGTGGAAGGTCAGTGCGTTTACTATAACGGTAATATAATCAACGCCGTATACTCTGCTTCATCTGCGGGATATTCAGCGGAAAGCGAAAATGTATGGGACGTTTATTATCCTTATCTGCGGGCTGTTGTAAGCGCTTATGACGATCAGGATCCTAATTTCGGGCTTAAAACTGAATTTACCGAGGAAGAAGTAAAATCGGTTTTTGAAGAGAAAACTGATCTGACACTTTCTGATAATGTTGAAAATTGGTTCAGAACTGATTCACGCTACAGCAGCAGGTATATCGGAGGCATGACTATTGACGGACATACCTCATGCTCCGTAGGCGGAAGCTCGGTAAGAATCACCGGAACGACAGTTCAGAAGCTTTTCGGCCTTAGATCCAATGCATTTACTATAGATTACAAAAAAGGCGTGTTTACATTTACTACCTACGGCTATGGACACGGAGTAGGAATGTCTCAGTGGGGTGCCTGCCTTTATGCCGAAAACGGCTATACATATGACCGGATCCTTATGCATTATTATGTAGATACTTATCTGAGAGTTTCGGATATTAACGAAAAGGCAGTCGAAAGAGGAAAAATGTCGCAGGAGGAGCTTGATGAAGAGATAAGCAATTCTGAGATCTCAGGCGACAACGAAAATGATATTCCTGCAAATTCGATAATCAGCAATGAAGTTCAGACTTCTGCTTCAACTCAGACTTCCGCTTCACAGACAGTTTCATCAGGCACTGATCAGGCACAGACTACCAAAAAAACTTCTGCTCCACAGCAGGATATTCCTCAGAAGGATTCGGCTGTTGATCCAGAAGATTTGCAGATAGCTGATAAATAATTTAATTATATAATTGGAGGTTTTAAATATGGCATTTTTTAATAAGCTGGGAGAGAAAATTTCTTCCGGAGCAACTGCGGTTTCGGATTCAGCTAAGAGAATGGCTGAAACAAATAAGCTTAACGGCAGAATCAACTCCGCACTTTCGGAAATCAATAAAAAGTATACTGAGATAGGAAGGGCGGTAAAGCTTCGTCTGCTCGATACCGTAGATGATGAAGAGGTAAAGAGCCTTGCCGCTGAGATCGACGCATTGCTTTCGGAGGTATCTCAGATGAAGGAACAGGTCAATACTTTAAAGGGTCTTAAAAACTGTTCAGGCTGCGGCGCTTCCATAAATGCCGACGTGGTATTCTGTCCTATCTGCGGAACTAAGCAGGAGGTAAAGGCAGCTAAGTCCGAGCAGCTTCCGATTACGGAAGCGGAGTGCAGTCAGCCGGCGGCTGTACCACAGTTCGTTCCGTCAGATGAGTTTAAGTCGGAAGCCGCACCTGAAAGCACAGAAGCTCAGGAGTTTCAGCCGGTCATTTCGGAACAGCCGGAAGCGGCGTCAATTTTCTGTACGGAATGCGGTCATAAGGAAACGTCGGGTACTAAGTTCTGCTCTGAATGTGGAAATAAGCTTGCTTAGATCAACAGGGATTTCTCCTATGCGGGAAATCCTTTTTGTCTGTTGAATTTGAAAGGAAAATGCATAATGCCGATGAAAATACGAACGCTGTTAAAGGGTAAAAAAGTAGTTCTGGCTTCACAGTCGCCGCGCCGCAGGGAGCTGATGAAGCTTTTGTGCAGTGAGTTTGAGGTTTGTCCTGCTAATTGCGAGGAGATCGTTCCGGACGGGATAAATCCGGAGTACGCTGCCGAGGCTATTGCCGTTCAGAAATGCAGGGAAGCGGCTGGCAAGTGCAATGGAGATGTTATTATAGCCTGTGATACTGTGGTTGTGCTTGACGGAAAAATAATGGGGAAGCCTGAGGACAGCGCTCATGCGTCAAATATGCTGAGAGCGCTTTCAGGCAGGACTCATAAGGTAATTACCGGAGCGGCATTTATCTGCAATGGAAAGCTGCGTTCATTTTCCGAAATTACCGAGGTAACGTTCAGGCGTCTGACTGAAGAGGATATTTCAGATTATATCGAAACGGGCGAGCCTTTTGATAAAGCGGGAGCCTACGGTATCCAGGGCGCAGGTTCTCTGCTTGTTTCCGGAATATACGGAGATTATTTCAATGTAGTCGGAATGCCGGTTTCAAAGCTTGCCGTTTTGCTTGAAAGCTTTCTTTAATCAAATAGATCCTTTTTGACTTTGTGGCTGCATTGCGGATAAAAGGTTATCTTGTTATTTCCGTCAACTGAAGCCATAAAGATGTCCGAGGGTGAGGAATAGCCCTGCTTGTGCATTTCATTTGAAAGCCATTTCATATCGTTTCCTGTATGCTTCAGGTTATCCTCCATTACTACTCCGTCAAGAATTACGTTTGCGCACAGCTTGTCGTCGGGAGGCTCCTGCCCAAGATCCTTCAAAGTAACGGGAGTGTAGGCTTTTTTAGGAAGAAATGAGATCTTACCGTTGTTTTCAAGAATAGCATATGATATTTGAGAGAGGTCAAAGTAACCGGAGTTTCTTGCTCTGGTAAGCAGGTCACTGGTATCAAGCTTTGCGGTTTTTATATTTTCAGGATAGATCTTACCGTTTTCCATAAGGATCAAAGGGGTTCCTGCAAAGAAACGTCTGGCGTGTATGGACTTGATCGTCAGGATAGAAAGCAAAAATCCGGTTACTCCGTAAAGTACCATAGCGATTACGGCGGTAATGATCTCCTGACCATTGCTGGATATTGCAAGCTCAGACGCTATAGAGCCTATTGTGATTCCGTTAATATAGTCAAACATATTCATTTCGCTTATCTGTTTGTTTCCCAGCATTTTAGACAGCAGAAACATGATGACTATTGAGGCTATAGTGGCGAGAATAGTTTTTAATACAAACAAAACTGCAGCGACTTCCTTTCAAAAATAATTTCTGTATTAGTATGCTTTGTCTTATCTGCTTTATTCACTGAAAGAGAAAGACATACATATAATAAATATGTAGAAATTAAATGACGGAACGGGCTGATTATTTTGAACAACTGCTATGGTCAGAAGCTGAATTTTATTGCCGTATCTATTGCTAACGCACTGTCCGAGGGTCTTAGTGACGATGAAATAAATCTGCTTGCCGGGCTTTTACAGCTAGTCGGCGAAGCGCTGGCGGTTATTCCTGCGTCAAAGGCTCTGTGCAGTCCGTCTGATCAGAATAACGGAGTAATTATGGAATAAATGAAAGGAGTGCGCTTTTACATCAGCGCATAAAACAATGGGATTATTTAAAAAGAAAAGGACTTCATCAAAGGAGCTTGACAGCCTGCACGGAAAAAGGCTTTCATATGCTGTTGAGAGAAACGGGTCAGACGAGCTTGTATTGGGCAAAAAGGGCGGTATCTCCGTAACTGACAACGAGATAATCGTTGTCTGTGACGGCCATGAGATATTCAGGTGCGTAAAAAACGGAGCTTCAGCCGCGGAACTTATGAGCCGCAACGGAGCTGATATAAAAGGCGTCGATTCCAATACGGGAGAAAATAGACATATAGTTGTTTATTATTCAAATCTCAGACAGTGATTTGTGAATATAATATTACTTTTAGCTATACCTGTTTGCATATGGGTATGGCTTTTTTTATGTGGTTTTTATATGACATAAAGGGGTTTTAAAGCCGATAAATAGGGAACATTTACACTGAAGCTCAAAATTTTAGCTGTTATTTTGACCGAATAGCTATTGATATTCTGTGAATAAATACAAAAAGGCATTAGATATTGCAACGGCTTTTTATATATTCGTACAAATATTGTGAAAACGATAAGAAAATACGCTGTAAAATTTGACAAACAACGCGAAATAGGCTATAATACAAGCAGAAATTTAATTAACGGAGGTTTTTATCATGACAAAATCGGAACTCATTTCTGTAATTGCCGAAAAGGGCGGTTATACAAAAAAAGACGCTGAAAAGGCTCTATGTGCTGTTGTAGATACAATATCAGAAACTCTTGCAAAGGGTGAAAAGGTTTCAATCGTAGGATTCGGAACATTTGAGGTACGCGACAGAGCGGCTAAGGAGTCTATCAATCCTGCTACAAAGCAGCCTGTACATTGCCCTGCAAAAAAGGTGCCGGCATTTAAGGCAGGCAAGGCTCTTAAAGAGGCTGTTGATAAGAAGTAATAAGCATGTTTTGAACCGAAAGGAGATTTTATTATGGCTGTAAAGAAAACCGCAGAGGCAGCAAAGGAAGCTGTAAAGAACGAAGCTGAGGCAATAAAGGAAGCGGTCAAAACCGAAGCACAAGCTGTAAAAAACGCCGCTAAGACTGCTGAAAAAAAGGTTTCTGAAAAGGCAGGAAGAAAAACGGCCGAAAAGAAGGCTCCCGCTAAAAAAACTTCAGCAAAGGCGGCTGATAAGCCTGCTGTTAAAAAGGAAACCGTATATCTTCAGTTTGCTGGAAAGGAAATCGATATTGATTCAGTTGCCGAAGCTGCGAGAGCTGATTTCAAGGCTAATAATAAGGGCTGCGTACGAAAACTCGAGGTATATGTAAAACCCGAGGACAGCGCTGCTTATTATGTAGTAAACGGCAAGATCAGCGGTAAGATCAAATTATAATTTACAGGTAATATATACCTGAGGAAACGTTTGCTTCCTCGGGTATTTTTTTATTAAGGCATAAACGCAATAAAAACATATAGAAGCGTTTGTTCATAAAATATCAGTTGACTTGACGGTCCAAAAAGTTCATAATAGGTTTAACATAATGCGGCTGATTTTTCCGGCTTTAAGGAGAAAACTTGATTATTAAGAATTGAAATGAGGTATCTGCGTGAAAATTGAGCTTAACGACAACTGGGTTATGACAAAATGCGGCGGAAGCGAAAGGCTGATGTGCTCCGTTCCCTGCTCGGTATATAAGACCCTGCTGGAGCACGGCAGGCTTCAGGATCCGTATCGGCGTGAAAATGAGTACAGCTCAACCTGTATATCGGACGACGACTATGAGTTTTCAACTGTTATTTATGCAGATTCAAGCGTTCTTCGCTATAAAAATATCAGGCTTGTTTTTGACGGTATAGATACTTTAAGTGAGGTTTATCTTAACGATAGGCTTATCGGAGTAACCGATAATATGCACAGGGTATGGGAGTTTGACGTTAAGCAGCTGCTATGTGCCGGTGAAAATCAGCTGAGGGTAAAAATTTTATCTCCTAACAGATATATAGCTCAGAAGCAGACTGAGCGCCCTCTCTGGGGAGTAGATTCCACAATGCCGGGTTATACCCATCTGAGAAAGGCTCACTGTATGTTCGGCTGGGACTGGGGTCCTAAGCTGCCGGATATGGGTATATGGCGTGGTGTGCGGTTGGAATGCTTTACAGAAGGCAGGATACTTGACGTTCGCTATTCACAGGAGCATAAGGGCGGACGGGTCGGGCTGAAATGTTTTGTTCACAGCGAGAACTACGGCTGCGGTTCGGCGGTTCTCGAGGTTTATTCACCCGGCGGTCGTTCCTTGTTCTGTGAGGAGATCAAGCTTAACGGCGGCGGGTATCATGAGATAAGCTGTATAATTGATAAGCCAAGGCTTTGGTGGGCAAACGGCTATGGAGATCAGCCGCTTTACAAATGCGCTTTAAGGCTTATGAAAAACGGAGTAGCCGTCGATGAAAGAATTACAAAAATAGGTCTGAGGACTCTTACGGTAAGCAGGGAAAAGGATCAGTGGGGAGAGGAATTCTGCTTTAAGCTTAACGGTAAGAAAATTTTTGCGATGGGCGGCAATTATATCCCAGAGGATCAGATCGTTTCCAGGTGTACAGAAAAACGTACCCGTAAACTGTTGGAGCAGTGCGCTGCTGCAAACTTCAATTTTATCAGGGTATGGGGCGGAGGTTACTATCCCGATGATTACTTCTACGACTGCTGCGACGAGCTTGGCCTTATCGTATGGCAGGATTTTATGTTCGCCTGCTCTTCATATCTGCTGACCGAGCAATTTGAAAAAACGGTAAGGGAAGAAGTAAAGGATAATATTATCCGTCTGAGAAATCATTGCTCTCTTGGAATGTGGTGCGGAAACAACGAGATAGAGTCGGCTTGGGAGGGCTGGGGGATACCCGACGATCCTCAGTCAAAGGCGGATTATCTGCGGCAGTTTGAGGAGATAATACCGTCGCTTGTAAAAGAATATTCACCCGATATATTTTACTGGCCCTCGTCGCCTTCGTCGGGCGGAGGCTTTAATAATTCCTCATCAAATCATGCGGGAGATATGCATTACTGGGATGTATGGCATAATCTGAAGCCTATAGAGGATTTCAGAAAGTATTATTACCGCTTCTGCTCTGAATACGGCTTTGAATCCCTGCCCTGCTTAAAAACCATAAAGGCTTTTGCCGATAAGGATAAGGGTGATTTCGACCTTATGTCGCCGGTAATGGAGGCTCATCAGAAATGTGCTCAGGGCAATGAGAAGATAATGTACTATCTGGCTCAGATGGTCAGGTATCCATACAGCTTTGAGCGGCTTATATACTCCTCTCAGCTCGTTCAGGCAGACTGCATACGTTCAAACGTTGAGCATATGCGCCGTGCCAGAGGGCGCTGCATGGGTTCGGCTTACTGGCAGATAAACGATTCAAACCCGGTTATCTCTTGGTCAGGTATTGATTACTTCGGACGCTGGAAGGGCCTGCATTATTATGCGAAGCGGTTTTATGATCCTGTGCTCATCTCATGTGACAGCAGCGATCCGCAGAAGCCTGTGCTGAATGTTTCAAACGAAACTCTTGAAACGCTTTCCTGCCGATTAAGCTGGCGGCTTAGAAACAGCAGGGCGGAAGTTCTGTTGGAGGGCGGCGGGGATATCAAAGTTCCGGCGCTTTGCGCTGAAAATGCAGCCGTATGCGAGCTGAGCGGTCAACTGGATACCAGACAGGACAAGCGTGAAAAATATCTTGAATACAGCCTTATTAAGGACGGAGAGGTTATAAGCCGCGGCACTGCTCTTTTTGTTCGCCCTAAGGAGTTTGCTTTTGAGAAGCCGTATATATCCGTTACAGCTAGGGAAAATAAGCAGGATTTTATACTGAGGTTCTCAGCGGAAAGCTTTGCGAAGTCCGTCTGCCTTGATCTGGAGGAGGGCGACTGCGTCTTTTCGGATAACTGGTTCGATATTCACGGCTCGGAGGCTGTTACAGTAACGGTAAGCAAGAAAGACATCTCCGTAAAAATGAATCTTGAAGAATTTATGGATAGGCTTACTATACAATCAAATTATGAGGAATAAATTTATTGCCGTGATTTTTTCACGGCATTTTTTGTAACGAAATGCAATTAAGGCTGTCTAATAAAGTGAAGGGGGGAATAGCGTGCAGGATTTTGACGAGATATATCGGCTGTATTCCCAGCCGGTCTACAGATTTGTTCTGAAGCTTTGCGGCAATACCGAAATTGCAGAAGAGATAATGCAGGAAACTTTTTATAAGGCGGTTAGGTATTCTGACAGATTTAACGGCAGATGCAAGGTCGTAACCTGGCTTTGTACTATTGCCAGAAACGAGTATATCAATTTTACAAAGAAAAAGGAGAATTCAAACATTTCAACAGACGATTTTTCATATTACGGCGACAGCTTTAATATTGAGGATATGTTTGAGGACAGGGAGCAGGCGCTTGGAATACATAAGGCAATGCACGCTCTGGAAGAGCCATACAAGGAGATTTTTTCACTCAGGGTAATGGGTGAGCTGAGCTTTCGGGATATCGGCGGATTGTTTGAAAGATCTGAAAACTGGGCTAGGGTTAATTTTTTCAGAGCAAAGCAGAAAATTATCGAGTTACTTAAGGAGGACGGCTATGAATTGTAATGTTGCAAGAGATCTTATTCCGTTATATGCGGACGGATTGTGCGAAAAGGAGACCAGGCATGAGCTTGAGGAGCATTTAAGGGACTGCGATGACTGCCGCAATATGGCTGAGGAAGCAAAGACCGGTCTTGATACCAGGCTTAAGATCAAAACGGATAATGAAATAAAACCGTTTAAGAAAATAAACAAAAAAGCCAGAAGATCAAAAATAATATCGGTAACCGTAATATCTGTGCTTTCGGCTGTAATAATAGCGCTGGGACTTATGATATATTCGCAGATAGTAAAATCGGACAAAATACCTAATTTTGAAAAAATACAATGGTATTATGATTCAGAGAAAAAGATCAGACAGCTCCTTGACGGAGATATCGACGGATTTCTGAAAGGTAATGTGATCAGTGAAAATTGTGTATATGAAAAGTTTCATGACAAAGAACTCCTAGAGGCGCAGTATAATAAATATATCAAAGGACATAAATTTGAAATAAGATGTCAGCCTGTGTATTATACCGGATCTGGTTATGAAAACTTAGGCGAAGGACAAAGCAATCAGGCAGTTTATCTGGCTTCGCAGATATGGCTCACAAGCGATAACCTCGGCGATATTTGTATAATTCTTTACCGTTACAACAGCGGCGGCGTATTTGATATTGAGGCGTCTACCGATGACCATAACAATAAAGCTGCCAATGACTTTGTACAGGCGCTTTCCTATATCTGTAGCTGCAAGGCTGACGCAGACAGCAGCTTCGATCAATTTATGGCGGAAAACATTCTTGTAAAAGAGCAGCCTTGCAGCAATGATTATTTTAAAGACGGATTTAAAGAAAGAGCGGAGGAAATAACTGCGGACGGCTCTGAAATACTCAGCTGTATTCCGTCGCAGAGAGTTTTTGATGAAGATAACAGAACCGAAACCTTCAGCTACTTTGTTGAATTTAAAGACAAGGACGGAAATAAAGCTCTGTTGAAGCAGCAGGTATATGTGGATTACAAAAACAAATATACCGCAGTCCCCGGAGCCGCAGAAATTTACGGAAATATTTCCGATTATAAAAAAGAACAGCTTCTCAGCTTATTTTAAGATTTTCAGGCGCCGTTTAAAGCGGCGCTTTTTTCTGCAAAATATTTGCCGATTAAGCTTGAAAAGAATGCGGCTTTGTGTTATAATATAAATATATGTACGCTGTAAATAAGCGGGCGTTTTATTTGTTTTAACGGGAGTGGTGAAATGAGATTGAAAAGGGCGGCGCTGCCGCTGGCGGCTGTGCTTGCAATGACGGGCTGTTCGCCTGTTAACTTCAATGTTGATAATATTCTCACTGCGCCTAAGCTTACCGAGGAGCAGAGTGAAATACACGAAGCGCTTATTTCTGCTGTCGGAAACAACATAACGCTTAAATATCCGCGAAACGGCGCCAACAGGTCAGCTTACGTTATCGCTGATATAGACGGCGAGGACAGCGACGAGGCTCTCGTTTTCTATGAATATACGGGAACCGGAGGAGAAAGCGACGGACTTCGGGTAAATCTCCTTGATAAAAACAGCGACGGAAAGTGGGTTTCTGTAAAGGAGATCGCAGGAGCGGGGACTGAAATAGATCAGGTCATTATAACTCCTATGGGAAACGGCAATCAGATCGACGTCCTCGTCGGTTATCAGAATATTGCAGGAGACGATAAAACTCTTGAAATATACAGCTATGACAAAGGCGATTTTACAAGAATAGGAACAGACACATATTCCGTACTTGAAACCTTTGATATAAATTCGGACGGCTTTAACGAAATAATTACTATTCAGAGAAGCACGAATACAGATACGGGTATCGTTACCGCAAAGGCGGCGCTGCTGGAGCTTCAGGACGGCGAGATAACAAAGGGCGACGGAATAGATATGTGCGATAACGTTGCGTCCTATGTAAGTTCAAAGAAAGGCTATCTTCCGGACGGGCGTCAGGCGATCTATATTGACGGACTTAATGCGTCGGGGGAGCTTCAGACTGAAATAGTATATTTCAGGTATTCTACGCTTCAGAATCCTATGCAGCTGAGAAGCGAAAAGCTGCTTCCGCTGTGTACTCGTCCGTCAGGATACTATTCATCTGATATAGACGACGACGGAATTATCGAGATACCGTCCTCAAAGCCGATGCTCGGCTATGAAAACGCCGTAGCTGAGGAGCAGCTGCTAATGACGACCTGGTCCGTTTATAAGGATTTCTATAATCTTGAAGCCAGATATTCAGGCTACTATGCTATTTCCGACGGATACTCGATGATGTTTCCCAGCCGTTGGACGGATAAGGTAACGGTCAAAAAGGACGCTGATACAGGTGAAACGGTTTTTTATAAGTATCAGGGGGATATTAATTCGGAAATGACCGAGCTTATGAGAATAGCCGTAGCTTCAAAGCAGGAAAGCGAGGACTATCTTTATGAGGGGTACGAGCTTATACGAAGCAAGGGCCAGCTCGAATATCTTGTAAAGCTGCCGACTAATAAGCGGGAACAGCTGATACTTACGATAGATGAGGTTCAGAATAATTTTTATACCGTTGAATAGCTTAAAAGCATTTACAGGGAGGTTTTGATATGAAAAAGGTTTTGGTCTGTGAGGACGAGGATTCGATCCGCGAATTTGTGGTAATAAATCTTAAAAGAAGCGGCTACGACGTAATTGACGTTAACTGCGGCGAGGACGCAATAAGGGTCTTTGAAGAAAATGACGGCGGAATTGATATTGCGCTGCTTGATATTATGATGCCGGGGATAGACGGAATGCAGGTTTGCAAGAGATTCCGAGAGCGTTCTGATACAATGGGTATTATCATGCTTTCGGCGAAATCTCAGGAAATGGATAAGATCTCATCTCTTATGATAGGTGCTGACGACTATATTACCAAGCCGTTTTCGATTTCCGAGCTTATTGCAAGAGTTGATGCGGTTTGCAGAAGAGTAAATATGTCCCATGCAAAGCCGGAGGCGGCTTCCACCCTGGTTTCAGGTCCGTTTACGCTCAACTTAAAAAGCCGCACTGTCTATAAAAACGGAGAGCAGATAGATCTGACTCAGGTCGAGTATCAGATAATGGAGTACTTCTTCAAGAATCAGAATACGGCTCTGGACAGAACCAGTATACTCAATCATATCTGGGGCGAAAGCTACTACGGCGACGATAAGATTGTTGACGTAAATATAAGACGTATAAGAATGAAAATAGAAGATGAGCCGTCAAGTCCTAAATATATTCTTACTATCTGGGGCTTCGGCTATAAATGGGCTTCGACCTGATTTTTAATACTGCGCCTTACAGCGGCGGTTTATTAGCTTTGAAAGGGGCTTGCCGGTGGGCATAAATAAAAATAAGAGCAAATACGGCAGACACAGCATTACTCAGCACTGGATCAGAAACAGTCTGGGCGTTGTTATCGTGATACTGCTTATAGTCGAGGTGCTTCTTGTTCTGGTTGTAAGAAATTACTACTACAGCTCCGCAAGACAGTATGTAACCTCAAAGATGAACGTTGTTACCGGAGCCGTTATGAAGAACAGCGACGACGCTTCGGTAAATTATAATTCTGAAATACGTTCGGTAGTCGAAAGCTACGAGGACAAGGATAAGATAGAGCTTATGGCTATAAAGACCGACGGAAGCATAGATATAACCTCTTCGGGGTTTTCTCCGGCACAGGAAACCGATCTTTCCGATTATGAAACGGCAAAAAAGGAATCCACAGGAGTAGCTTCGCAGATATTCAGGCTTCCTACCGGCGAAAAGGTCATAGCGGTCACCGCAGTTATTTCTCCGAGGGGCTGCGAATACGAAGCCCTTAGAATGATCTCCTCAATGAAGGGCGTCGATCATCAGCTTTTTATTATTTTCCTGCTGATAACTCTTGTAGTGGCAAGTATTATACTGCTTATGTTTTTCTCGGGAATGTTCTTTATAAAATCTATCGTTTATCCTGTTATACAGATAGGTCAGATAGCAAGAAAGTTTGCCAAGGGGGATTTTTCCGAAAGAATTGAAAAAACCTCAGATGACGAGCTGGGAGAGCTGTGCGATTCCATCAACTATATGGCGGAGGAGCTTTCAAATACCGAGGCAATGAAAAATGAGTTTATCTCCTCTGTTTCTCATGAGCTCAGAACGCCGCTTACGGCAATAAAGGGCTGGAGCGAAACAATGACGACTATTGACGACGCCGAGACCTTTAAAAAGGGAATGAGAGTAATAACCTCCGAAACCGAACGTCTTTCCCAGATGGTAGAGGAGCTGCTTGATTTTTCAAGAATACAGGACAACAGGCTTTCTCTTAATAAGGACACGATAGATATTCTTGCAGAGCTTGGTGAAACGGTGCTTATTTATCAGGAGAGAGCAAGAGCGCTGGGCATAACTTTGAATTACTATGAGCCTGAAATGCTTCCGTTTGTATACGGAGATAAGAACAGGCTTCGTCAGGTATTTATCAATATTGTTGACAATGCGATAAAATATTCCGATAAGGGAGATACGGTATCGGTTGAGGCGTATGAGGAAAATAACGAGATCTGTATTTCGGTATCGGATACCGGAATGGGAATTTCAAAGGAAGATCTGCCGAAAATAAAGACTAAGTTCTTTAAGGCAAATCATACGAGAAGAGGCTCGGGAATAGGCCTTGCAGTAGCCGATGAAATTATCCAGAGGCACGGCGGGACTCTTGAAATAAACAGCGAGCAGGGCGTAGGAACAACAGTAATGATAACTCTGCCATGTATCGAGCAGAAGAAAAAGCCGGACAATCAATCGACGGTAAACGTAGAGCTTATATCAACAGATAATACGCTCAGCGAAGGAGAAAAGCTTGATAAGTAAATAATTATACTATCGGAAGGAGGATATGCCGGCTTTGTGCTGGTATTATCATATAAATGAGCGAGAGTAAGGAAGCTTCGGGAACGGAAAAGTTTAAATCCAAAATAGGAGGTCAGGCGGTTATCGAGGGCGTAATGATGCGCGGGATCGATAAGGCGGCTATGGCTAACCGTCTGCCGACAGGAGAGATAGATCTCGAGGTCTGGAATATAAAAGGCGGAAAAAATGTTCCGTGGTATAGGAAATGCCCTTTAGTAAGGGGAGTATTCAATTTTGTTATCTCAATGATAGACGGCTATAAATGCCTTACCAGATCTGCAAATAAGCAGATGGAATATGAAGAGGAAGAAGAACCGACTAGGTTTGAAAAATGGCTGGACGAAAAGGTCGGCGATAAGCTTATGCCGGTCATATCGGTAATATCCATGGTGATCGGGGTTCTGGCGGCGGTTTTTCTGTTTATGATGCTGCCCTCATGGGTATCAAAGGGGATAGAGCATTTTGTTCCTATGCCGGTAATAGTGAAAAATATTATAGAGGGGCTTCTTAAAATCGGAATATTTGTAGGCTATACGGCTTTGACTGCGCTTATGAAGGATATACGCAGAACCTACGAGTACCACGGTGCGGAGCATAAGACTATCGCCTGCTTCGAGCACGGTGCAGAGCTTACTCCTGAAAATGTCAGAAAGTATTCCCGCTTTCACCCAAGGTGCGGTACAAGCTTTATTTTTCTTGTATTGTTCATAAGTATATTTGTAAATACGGTTTTCAGGCTTACCTGGGAAAATGTAGCGCTGAGAATGCTCTGCAAGCTTGCACTGCTTCCGCTTGTTATGGGAATAGCCTACGAGCTTATAAGGATTGCCGGAAAATACGATAACCCGGCAACAAAAATACTTTCCGCTCCCGGCCTTTGGATACAGAGGATCACGACAAGAGAGCCTGACGAAAAGGAAATTGAGTGTGCTGTAGCGGCATTGAAAGCCGTAATACCCGAGGACGAGGAAAAGCTTCATAGGCAGGCGTCTGAAACGGATACTGAAACTGAAATAAAATGAGTACATATAAGAGTCTGATGGAAATAGTCAGCGGCGAGCTTAGAAACGCCGGGATAGATAATGCGGAATTTGAAGCCAGAGAGCTTCTGGGTGCAGCTTTGAAAACGGACTGCCGCTGTGCGTCTTTTTTGAAAATGCTTGAGTGCAGCGTAAGCGGCAAAACTGCGGCGGGGTATCTTGAGCTTGCCGGCAGGAGGAAAAAAGGCGAACCTCTTCAGTATATTCTGGGTGAATGGGAATTTTACGGCCTGCCGTTCAAGGTAGGAAAGGGTGTTCTTATCCCAAGGCAGGATACCGAAACGCTGATAGATCATGCGGCTGAAAAATACAGGGGAAAATCGGGGTTAACCGTTATAGACCTATGCTCAGGTTCAGGCTGTATCGGAATCGCACTTGAAAAAAGCCTTAGCTGTGAAAGGGTATTGTGTATCGAGAAATCTTATGAGGCGCTGAAATATCTTAAAGCCAATAAGACTCTTAATAATTCAGCTGCTGAAATAATTCAGGGCGATGTTCTTGACAGCAGCGTTGTCAGCGAAGCTCCCGATGCCGATCTGATAATCTGCAATCCGCCTTATCTTACCTCAGAGGATATGAAGAAGCTTCAGAGAGAAGTTGGCTTTGAGCCGAAAAGCGCTCTATATGGCGGTGAGGACGGACTCGATTTTTACAGGAGCATAACCCGTTTGTGGAAAAGCAGAATAAAGCCGAGCGGAATGATGATATTTGAGATCGGTATCGGCCAGGAAAACGACGTTATGGATATTATGATCCGTCACGGCTTTAAAAATGTCAGGGCAAAAAAGGATATGTGCGGAATTTACAGGGCGACTGTAGGCGAATACTGCGGGAACTGATAAACAGTACATAATTTTGTACATAAAATCGGGGGTTTTCTGTAACTGTCCGATAAAAGATACTGTTAAACTGAAAAAGTATGCTATAATATATATGAAGAGGAAAATCCCATTAAACATAGGAGGCTTTTGATATGGCTATCGACAAGAAGAAAAAGGAAGTAAAGACCGTTGTAAAGATCGTTGACAAGGAAGAAAAGCAGAAAGCGTTGGATACCGCTATTGCATACATAGAAAAGCAGTTCGGAGCGGGAGCAATAATGAAGCTGGGCGATTCAAAAGCGCTGGACGTTGAGGCTATACCTACCGGCTCTATGACTCTTGATATGGCTCTAGGAATAGGGGGAATACCGAGAGGCAGGATCGTCGAGATATACGGACCTGAATCGTCCGGTAAAACTACCGTAGCTCTGCATTGTATTGCTCAGGCTCAGCGAGCCGGCGGAGAGGTTGCTTTTATAGACGTTGAACACGCTCTGGACCCTGTTTATGCAGAAAAGCTGGGAGTGGATATTGACAGTATGCTGGTTTCTCAGCCTGACAGCGGCGAGCAGGCTCTTGAGATAGCCGAGGCTCTTGCAAGATCGGGAGCTATCGACTGTATAGTTATAGACTCAGTTGCGGCAATGGTAACAAAGGCGGAAATAGACGGGGAAATGGGCGATACTCATGTAGGACAGCTTGCAAGGCTTATGTCGCAGGCAATGAGAAAGCTTACCTCTGTAATTGCAAAATCAAACTGCTGTGCGATCTTTATCAATCAGGTTCGTGAAAAGATAGGCGTTATATACGGTAATCCCGAAACTACTCCTGGCGGACGCGCTTTGAAATTCTATGCTTCGGTAAGGATCGAGGTAAGAAGAGGGGAGCAGATAAAGAACGGCGCAGAGGTAATAGGAAACCGTACCAAGTGCAAGGTCGTAAAGAACAAGGTCGCTCCTCCGTTCAAGGAATGCGAATTTGATATTATGTATGGAAAGGGAATTTCAAGGACAGGAGAGGTGCTTGACCTTGCTGCTGAAATGAATATCGTCAAAAAAGGCGGCGCATGGTATAGCTATAATGATATGAAGCTGGGACAGGGCCGCGATAACGCCAAGGATTTCCTTGACGCCAATCCTGAAATTATGGCTGAGATAGAGGATAAGATCAAGAGCAGCGAAGTTGAAGTAGTAATGGCTTCAAAGAAAAATAAGAAGGCGGCGAAGCTTGAGGAAAAGTCTGCGGCAGCGGCTAAGCCTGTCAAAAAGGAAGAGCCTGTAATGCCCGATCTTACCGTTTCGGCGGAGGACGATTTCGAGGAGTTTGCTCCGGTGGATATAAGCGAGCTTGGCGACTGATAAATGCTTAAAATAATTTCTGCTGAAAAATATAAGGGAAGCACCTACCGTGTAGATATTGAGAACTCTGAGCCTGCCTTCCTTAATTCTGAAATAATTTCAAAATATAATCTCCGCGGCGGCATGGAGGTTTCTGAGGATGTATGGGATGAGATCGTTTATTCAAACGAATTCCGCCGCGCGAGGGAACGGGCAATGTATCTTCTTGATTACAGGGATTATTCCTACAGCGAGCTTTATAAAAAGCTGCTTAATAATTACGGCGAACAGATCTGCTACGACGTATGCGATAAGCTTGCAGAGCTTGGTTTTATCAATGACAGGAGGTACGCCGAGAGCCTTGCAAGGAAATACATGGAGGTAAAAAAGTTCGGCTATTTCCGTGCAGTTCAGGAGATGCGGCTTAAAGGGCTTTCAAAGGAGCTTATAGATGAAGTCCTGAGCGGATACGAGGATACGGTACATGAGCGTCTGGCGGAGCTTATTGAGAAAAAATACCTTAGAAAGCTTGAGGACGAGGACGGCGTAAAAAAGGTTAAAAACGCACTGGCACGTCAAGGATATTCATACTCCGATATAAACGCGGTTCTTGACGATATACTTGGATCATAGGATCAAGCTGACTTACCCTATGACAGATTGGATTTTATACAAAAGAAAGAAGACGATAAACAGCGAAAGGATCTGCTTATGAAAAAGATTTCTGCAATATTGGCTGCCGTTATCCTATGCTTATCGGCTGCCGGCTGCAATGAAAAAAACAGCGGCGGAGTTTCGGACGGAAAATCGCCCAATACAGGATCGCTCTCCGAAAGCGTTTCCAAAGAGCCTGACGAAAGCATGGGTAACTCGGTTTCCGACGATCCTATCGAGAATGCCGAATACGTTGTGGGTCAGTATATGAAGTATGCGAATTTTGAATTTGACGAGTCAATGCTAAAGCTTATGACCTCTGAGATGCAGGAGCAGTACAGGGACACTATGAAGAATCAGGGGCATGATCACGGATACGACGAGCATGAGGAAAATATGCTTTCAGACGTTTCGTTTACCGCCGACAGAGAGCAGTCAAAAATACTAGAAAGCGTTAATATCAAGGACGAATATATTACCGCAGTCGAGCTTATAGGGACGGTAAGCTATAAAAATCGGGGGAAGGAAGCTTTCTATGACGGGTATGCAATAGTAATAGAAACTCCCGGGCATGAGTGGAAAATAGCGTATGCCGGAACGAAAAGCCAGGCGTATCTCGCAGGGATAATAGCCGATGATAAGTCCGATAAAGCGGACAGTAATGCAGCGGCTGTCTACGAGGCGGCGGAGAAGGCATGTACTGCTCTGGACGGAAAATATGAATTTAAGTATATGAACTACATAAGCACTGAGAACGACGATTTTGTCAATGAGATAAAGAAAGGTCTGCCGGAGGAGCTGAATGAAACTTATTTTACGGTTTTTATTACGGACGGAAAGCTTGATTATGTTCTATGGTCTGAAAATATGTCAAGTGAAACGGTAGGTCGGTATCCTAAGAACAACTGACAAGCAGGAGTAAAGCAATGTATTCAAAGAACGATTTTCTTATTTTGCCCGATCATGAACTGAGAAAAATATACCGCAGAAAAGTAAAGCAGCAGAAGTTTCTGTCAGCCGTACCTATGCTGCTGCTTGCTGTCTGCGTTTTAGTATACGGTTTTTCAGGATGGGTGAACTATTTAGCGGCTGAATTATTTCTTTTCAGAAACGTTTCTTCATTTGGGTTAGGTATTCTTTTTTATATTGCGCTGTTTATTCACGGACTTGTGCTGCTTATTGACGATATACGCATACAGAAAATAAATATAATTTGCTTTGCCGGAGTTTATATGGTTCTATTTATGGTATTTAAACTCAGCGGTTTGGACTTGTCGATTTTAATGGCTTGTATGCTGGCGTATATTTATCTGGCGGAGTTAGCAGATATAAAACTGATAAGAACTATAAATGAAATGAGAGAGTTGCCGTCGTTTCCGTTTAACGGAGAGCATAAAAAAATGGTTGCTGAAAGCTCGCTTTCAAGAGAGCAGATGTCTGAATATCTTAAAAGAATGGATAAGGATCAGTGTATTTCAACAGGTTTTGAAGATATTCTTGACGGAAATATTGACGCTCATAAGACGGAAGAACAGGACAGATCTGATTTCTTTCAGCAGCATGATTTTTACAGATGAGTTTTTTACCGCGCTTTGCTGTCTGTGAAGCGCGGTTTATTTCTTTGTGTAAATAAAAATAGGTATGTTTCAGTATGACGGTTATTGATTCTGCACAAAAATAATGCTGAAAATTTTACCTTTCCCACAAATAAATTTGCAAGACAAAATGCCGGATTTGTGATATAATTATATAGAAATGTAAACGTTACCGCTTTAGGGCGGCGGAAATACATTGTAAATCAGAAATTTTCAGGAGGTTTTATTATGGCAAAATCAAGACTTATCGGAGATTACCCGGTTATAGGAATCCGTCCGACTATTGACGGAAGACGGGGGGTTCTTAACGTAAGGGGTTCTTTGGAAGAGCAGACAATGAATATGGCTAGATCGGCGGCAAAGCTGTTTGAGGATAATATTAAGTATTCAAACGGCGAGCCTGTAAAGGTAATCATAGCCGATACAACTATAGGCAGAGTTGCGGAAGCCGCCGCCTGTGCCGATAAATTCAAGAAAGCCGGAGTTGACATAACTCTGACGGTTACTCCATGCTGGTGCTACGGCGCTGAAACTATGGATATGGATCCTATGACGATAAAGGGAGTTTGGGGCTTCAACGGAACTGAGCGTCCCGGTGCGGTTTATCTTGCATCTGTGCTTGCTACTCACGCTCAGAAAGGACTTCCGGCATTCGGAATTTACGGTCATGACGTTCAGGAGGCTGACGATACTACAATTCCGGCAGATGTTAAGGAAAAGCTGCTCCGCTTCGGCCGTGCGGCTGTTGCCTGCGCTACTATGAGAGGAAAATCATACCTTCAGATCGGTTCTGTTACAATGGGAATCGGCGGCTCTATTATCGACCCGGCGTTTATTGAGGAATATCTCGGAATGAGAGTTGAATCGGTGGACGAGGTTGAAGTTATCAGACGAATGACCGAGGGTATTTACGACGAGGAAGAGTTCCAAAAGGCTCTTGCATGGACTAAGGAAAAATGCATAGAGGGCTTTGACAAGAATCCAGAGGAGATCCAGAAAACAAGAGAGCAGAAGGACGCAGACTGGGAATTTGTAGTTAAGATGATGTGTATTATCAAGGATTTGATGAACGGCAACGATAAGCTTCCTAAGGGCTGTGAGGAAGAAGCTGTTGGTCACAACGCTATTGCCGCAGGCTTCCAGGGTCAGCGTCAGTGGACTGATTTTTATCCTAACTGCGATTTCCCCGAGGCAATGCTGAACACCTCGTTCGACTGGAACGGCGCAAGAGAGCCTTATATTCTTGCTACGGAAAACGATGTTCTAAACGGACTTGGTATGCTCTTTATGAAGCTTCTGACAAACCGCGCCCAGATTTTTGCAGACGTTCGTACATACTGGTCGCCTGAAGCTGTCAAGAAAGCGACAGGTTATGAGCTTGAGGGAGTAGCAAAGGACGCAGGCGGATTTATCCATCTTATCAATTCCGGTGCAGCTTGTCTTGACGCAAACGGTCAGGCTGTTGATGAAAATGGAAACAACGTTATGAAGCCTTGGTACGACATAACCGACAACGACATTGATAACATCATGAAGGCTACCACCTGGAACTATGCAGACTGCGGATATTTCAGAGGCGGCGGATATTCCTCACGCTTTGTAACGGAAGCCGAAATGCCTGCTACAATGATAAGGCTTAATCTTGTAAAGGGTCTCGGACCTGTTCTGCAGATCTGCGAGGGCTATACGGTTCATCTGCCTGACGAGGTAACCGACAAGCTCTGGAAAAGAACCGACTATACATGGCCCTGTACCTGGTTCGCGCCCAGAACTACGGGCGAGGGTGCGTTCAAGACCGCATACGACGTAATGAACAACTGGGGCGCTAACCACGGCGCAATCAGCTACGGACATATCGGCGCAGACCTTATCACTCTTGCTTCAATGCTGAGAATACCAGTATGTATGCATAATGTTCCGGAGGACAAGATCTTCCGTCCTGCCGCATGGAACGCTTTTGGCATGGACAGGGAAGGTCAGGATTTCAGAGCGTGTGCGGCATATGGTCCGATGTACAGAAATATCAGATAATTTCTCAGGATAAAGAATATGAGTACAAAAAAGTGTACAGAGGCTGATATATTGTTAACACCCGATCGGAGATGATAAATTGTATAAAAAAGTACTGGCGATAGATTTCGGCGCTTCGAGCGGTCGTGCCATTGTCGGCACGTTCGACGGCGAAAAAATCACTCTTGAAGAGATTCACCGATTTTCAAACGACCCCGTTATTCTGGGCAAAACCATGTACTGGGATGTGCTGAGGCTTTTTCACGAAATTAAGCAGAGCCTTATAAAGGCTAAGCCGTATGAGGTGGAAAGCGTTGCAATAGATACCTGGGGCGTTGATTTCGGGCTTTTGGATAAAGACGGCAGACTGCTGGAGAATCCTATTCATTACCGGGATTCACGAACGGCGGGAATGATGGAGGAAAGCTTCAAGCTTATCGACAAGGATAGGTTCTACGACATAACAGGTAATCAGTTTATGGAAATCAATACAGCGTTTCAGCTGCTGAGCCTTGTAAAAAACCGTCCGGAGCTGCTTGAGCGTGCGGATAAGCTTTTGCTTATGCCTGACCTGTTTGCTTATTTTCTCAGCGGTAAAATTCACGCCGAGCAGTCGATAGCTTCGACAACTCAGCTTTTCGACCAGAAAAACAAATGCTGGTCAGATGATGTTTTGTCTGCTTTGGGAATAAAAAGATCGCTCATGCCTGAGATCGTCAAAAGCGGTGTTTGTGTCGGAACGCTTTCAGATGAGATATGTGAAGAGCTTGACATAAAGCCCGTTAAGATAATTGCAGTCTGCGGTCATGATACTCAGTCTGCGCTCGCCGCCTGTCCTGCCGCTGAAAAGGATTTCGCTTTTCTCTCATGCGGAACATGGAGTCTGCTCGGAACTGAGCTTGACGAACCTATTATTGATGAAAACTCCAACCGCCTCAACGTAACAAATGAGCTTGGCTGCGAGGGCAAAACGTCGTTTCTTAAAAATATTATCGGCTTGTGGCTTATTCAGGAAAGCCGCCGCCAATGGGCAAGAGAAGGCAAGGAGTACTCCTTTATGGAGCTTGAAAACTTAGCGAAGAAAGCCGAGCCGTTTAAGTGCTTTATCGATCCTGATGCGCCGGAATTTACTCCTGCCGGAAATATTCCCAGGCGTATTAAAGAATACTGTAGGCTCACGGGGCAGGCGATTCCCGAAAGCGTTGGCGAAATTATGCGCTGTATTTACGAAAGTCTTGCGCTCAAATATCGCTCGGCGATCGGGCAGCTTGAAGAATGTACCGGCAGAAAGTTTGAAACGCTTTATATGTTCGGCGGCGGCACAAAGGACAGATTTTTGTCAAAGCTTACGGCAAGCGCCTGTAAAATAAAAGTTTCCGGCGGACCTGTGGAGGCTACCGCTCTTGGAAATATTGCCGTTCAACTTATTGCAAGCGGTGACATTGAAGATATTGGCGAGGCAAGGAAAATCATAAGAAACTCCGAGGATATTTTCCTTTTTGAGGGAGAAAACTCAGAAGATTGGGACAGGGCTTATGAGAGATTTCTTCAAATAGTAAAATAAAAAGGACCACACAAAAGGGTGATATTATATGAAAAAAACATTTATCAACATTCACACAAAACACAGGTGGGTTGATAAATAACAGTCCTCCGCAGAAAACAGGAGTATCTATATGTATTAAAAACACAATAATCTCGTAATCAGAAACGCAGAAATTTGTGACGCAAAAATCCTTGCAGGTTGGTGGAACGACGGTAGGGTCATGGCGCACGCCGGATTTCCGCTTGGTATTGGTACAAGTGCAGACAAGGCTGCCGCATAAATTTCAAATGACAGCGACAATACAACACCCAGACATATTATTTAGCTGAACGGTATTCCCATAGGCGAATGCAATTACTATAATGAGGGTAACAACATTGCCGAGATCGGTATAAAAAGATGCGATCATACCAAACAGGAAAAAGGAATCGGAAGAATCGTTCTGTGTATGCTGATAAATTCGCTGTTTAATGATCACGGATATGAGAAAATCATTCTTAATACAAATCTGAACAATACGAGAACTCAGCACGTTTATGAACTGTTTGGTTTCAAAAGGCTGAGAGTAAACTATAATTCGTGGAATGACCAGCTGGGGAATCCGCAAACATACGTTGATTACGAATTAGTAAAGAATGATTTTATCGATCATATCAAATAGTTTGTGTTGTTGAAATATGGGCGGCAACATCTGCCCGTATTTTCACTAAAGATACGAAAGGAATGAATACAATGCTGAAAAATATACCTTTAATTCTTTCTCCCGAGCTTTTAAAGGTGCTTTGCGAGATGGGACATTCGGATAGAATTATTATTGCGGACGGCAACTTCCCCGCCGAAAGCATGGGAAGAAACGCAAAGGTCATCCGCTGTGACGGTCACGGTGTTCCCGAACTTCTGGACGCTATATTGCAGTTGTTTCCGCTGGACACATACGTTGAAAAGCCGGTAAACCTTATGCAGGTCATGCCCGGCGACAACACAAAAACTCCGATCTGGGAGGAGTATAAGGCTATAGTTGCAAAGCATGACGAAAGAGGTTCTGACGCGATCGGCGAAATCGAGCGCTTTAGGTTCTATGAAGAGGCAAAGACTGCCTACGCTATCGTTGCGACGGGTGAAAAGGCGGTATACGCTAATGTAATGCTTCAAAAGGGAGTAGTCTGATTCTGAGGAGGTTTTGCATGTCTAATATATTTACCACAGAGCGGTTATCTATCAGAATGTTCAGACCGGAAGATTATAAGGACTTAGCAGAAATACTTACAGACGAAGAGGTTACATACTTTGAACCGTACGAAACTTTTACGGAAGAAGCGTGCGTTCAGGAAGCGGTCAAATTTTCCCTAAGTAATGAGTTTTTTGCTGTGGTTTTGGAAAATAAAGTTATCGGCAAGATATATTTTTCCGAGCGAAGCGGTGGCAACTGCGAATTGGGTTACACCTTCAACGCCGAATATCAGGGCAAAGGGTATGCGTATGAGAGCGTAAAAGGTATGCTTGATCATGCTTTTGTAAATTTAAAGTCACGCCGTATTTTTGCGGAAATCAATGCACGAAATTTAAGATCAGTTAAATTGGCTGAACGATTGAAAATGAGGAAAGAGGCAGAATTCGCAGAACTGCTTCCGAGAAAAGAAAATAAGGAAATATTTGATAATATGTATGTTTTTGCACTGCTGAGAAATGAATATTTGTTATTGAATGCAGATAAGCAAACTCATAATTAAACATTATTTTGAAAGGACTAGAATTTATGTACGAGGAAATTAAAGAGCAGATGGTTGAGATATGCCATAAAATGTGGCAGAAGGGCTGGGTAGCCGCAAACGACGGAAACGTTACGGTAAAGGTTGGAGAAAACAGGTTTCTCGCCACTCAGACGGGAGTAAGCAAGGCTTATATTACGGCTGATAAGATAGGACTTATCGACGGAGATTTCAATATAATCGAAGCCAAGGAGGGCTGGAAGCCTTCATCAGAAGTTAAAATGCACCTGAGATGCTATGAGCAGCGCCCCGATGTCGGAGCCGTTGTTCACGCTCATCCTCCGGCTGCGACCGGCTTTGCCTGCGCTCATGTGCCGCTTGACGATTACTGCATGATCGAAACGGTAATTGCCGTAGGTTCGGTTCCTGTTACTCCGTATGGTACTCCGTCTACATATGAAGTTCCCGACGCTATAACTCCGTATCTTCAGGAGCATGACGTTATGCTGCTTGAAAATCACGGTGCGCTGACTGTAGGAGCGGACCTTATTACTGCGTATTACAGAATGGAAACTCTTGAGCTTCAGGCACAGATCTCTCTCAATGCCAGGATCTTAGGAGGAGCGGTTGATATTTCAAAGGAAAATATCGACAGGCTTATTTCAATGCGTCCAAAATACGGAGTAACCGGAAAACATCCGGGATATAAAAAATATCATTGATCTTGTATAAAATCAACGCCGTTCTTTCAGTTTGGAACGGCGTTTTTTTATTTTGTTACTTAAAATCAATCAAATTTTCGGAGAGTTTCGTAATATAATTTTCAAAAAGTTAACAATCCCATGTCGTCAGGATCAGCAAACTCGGAGCATTTTGATATATCTTATATATTTCAGACGTTTATATTATGCAAGAAAGCAAAAAAGTTATAATAAACTGTGAAGTCTATTGTCGAAAATAATTTCAAGTGATATAATTAATTTAATATAGAAAAAAGCATGGCGAAATAAATGAACGAAAACGATTTACTGAAATGTTTCGCCTAAGCTTACTGAAAGGAAGGCGGCATTTTGAATTATATAGTACATTATGATATAGCCGCACTGGTAATTTATATCGTAACTGCCGTTATATTTTATTTCAGAAAGAGAATACCGTGCCGAAGAAACAAGATATTCGGTCTTTTACTGGGAACAGCGGCGGTATCCTGCTTTTTTGATCTGCTTTCGGTGTTTACAACAGTTGAAACGGTAGGGCGCGGCACAAAGATCTTCTGTCATATTGCTTATTATTTTACGCATAATCTGATCACTTTTGTATTTATGATGTATGTGCTGTTTCTAACGGATAATTTTACGTCTATCTCAAAGGGCTTCAAGGCTGCGCTTTATATACCTATCTGCGTTGACCTGCTGCTGATCATAACGTCACCGCTTACTGAGTGGATAATTTACCTAGACGCCGACGGAGTTTATACAAGAGGGCCTTTACAGCCTGTCTGCTATGCTGTTTCGGTTTATTATCTTGTTTTCGGCGTTGTTTATACTCTGAGAAACAGACGCATGATCTCTACTCAGGTCGTTATTTCCATAACCGGATTTATAGGAATGACCTGCGCTGCCGTAGTTGTTCAGATGTTCAATCCCGAGCTTCTTGTTGAATGCTTCGGCGGGGCGCTGTGTATAATGCTGGTTATGTTTATGCTTCAGAATCAGGACGATATGATAGATTCGGTAACTAAAATGCTTAACAGAAGTACGTTTGCAAATAACTGCATGATAAATTTTTCTGCGGAAAATAAATTTTCGGTTCTGCTTATCAGAATACCTGATTTTACCTTGCTTATAAAGACATTCGGCGGACGTTTTTCAAATAATCTTCTGCGGAGCTTTTCGGAATATCTTTATTCTTTTGTCAATCTCGGCGACGGATATTATCTTGAGGACGAATGCTTTGCGCTTACATTTTCCAAGGATCATAACAAGGTCGGCAGGATCTACAGGGAGATCGACGCAAGACTCAGTTCAAACTGGAAGATAGGCGCTGTAGATACAATGATATCAGCGCTGTTTCTGCGTATTGACTGTCCTGCGGACGCAGCTGATGTCGAAACGGTCATGGATTATATAGAGCAGTTCAAGCAGTCGGCGTTTATTACAAGCAAGCTTCTGCATACCGCAGATGTAAATCTTTATGATAAAAAACGCAGGATCGATGTTGAAAGAGCGATCGAAAGGGCGCTTTCAGAGAAAAGCTTCAGAGTAAACTATCAGCCTATTTTTGATTCCGAGGAAAACAGGATAGTTTCATGTGAGGCTTTGATACGTCTTTTTGATAAACAGCTGGGAAATATTCCTCCAGATGAATTTATACCTATTGCCGAACAGAACGGAAGCATTATGAAGATAGGAAAGTTCGTTTTCGAGGAAGCCTGCCGTTTTATGAGAAAGGGAAGCGCAACAGCTCTTGGGATAGAGTATGTTCAGGTAAATCTGTCGGTGGTTCAGTGTATGCAGTCAGGATTAGTTGAAAGCTTTGTCAATATAATGGACAAATATAAGATAGACCCGTCTCAGATCTGTCTGGAAATTACAGAAACCTCGGCGGCGTATACTCCGCATATCATGGAGCAGAATATAAAACAGCTTTCTGAGATCGGAATAAAGCTTGCGCTTGACGATTACGGGACAGGATATTCAAATATGAGCTATCTTCTTAATCTTCCCTTCAGATTTATAAAGCTTGAAAAGGAGATAGTCTGGAAATCTCTTGAAAATGAAAAAGCGAGGATAGCTATCGAAAGTACGATAGCTATGATAAAAAAGCTTAATATGAAGATAGTCGCCGAGGGCGCTGAAACATCGGAGCAGGTAAGAATGCTGCTGGATATGAACTGCGATTTTATTCAGGGCAACTATTTTTCCAAGCCTTTGGAAGAGAAGGAGTTTCTTAAAGCTGTTAAAGGCTTTAGTATATGTGAAATAAAAGCATAAAATATGCGGATAAGGATCTCGACCCTTATCCGCTGTTTCTATGCTATATTTTTTTGTCTTCATCGTTAAGACTGCCTAGGGAAAGTGATTTAAGATATGCGTTTATAAATCCGTCAAGATCTCCGTCCATAACGGCGTTTACGTTCGAGGTCTCAAAGCCTGTTCTGTGATCCTTTACAAGAGTATACGGCATGAAAACATAAGAGCGTATCTGCGCTCCCCAGGCGATTTCCTTCTGAACGCCTTTTATATCTTCAATTCTTTCAAGGTTTTCGCGCTCTTTTATTTCTATAAGCTTTGATTTCAGCATTTTCATTGCGTAATCCCTGTTCTGGAACTGCGAACGCTGAGTCTGACAGGCGCAAACTATTCCTGTAGGCTTGTGAATAAGTCTTACTGCCGAAGAGGTCTTGTTGATATGCTGACCTCCTGCTCCACTGGAACGGTAAACCTGCATTTCAATATCCTCAGGTCTTATTTCCACTTCAATCGAATCGTCAATTTCAGGCATTACGTCTATAGCCGCAAAGGAGGTATGCCTGCTTCCCGAGCTGTCAAAAGGAGATATACGTACAAGACGGTGTATACCTGACTCGCTTTTTAAATAGCCGTATGCGTTTTCGCCCTCAATTATTATCGAAGCGCTTTTCATTCCCGCGTCGCCGCCCTCAAGATAGTCAAGAGTTTTGACTTTAAAGCCGTGAGCATCGCCCCAGCGGTTATACATTCTGAAAAGCATTTCGCACCAGTCCTGTGCTTCGGTTCCGCCTGCCCCGGCGTGAAAATTGATTATCGCATTGCATTTGTCATATTCACCTGTAAGAAGTGAAGCCAGCGTAAGCTCGTCAACTGATTTGGCAAGGGCTTCTATTTCGCTTTGTATCTCTTCGGTCATGCTTTCGTCGTTTTCTTCCGCCGCCATATCGAGCATTACTTCAATGTCCTCAAAGGAGCTTTTGATTTTTGAGTATTTTTCTATATTGCTTTCCAGGTTTCTTGTTTCCTGAAGCACCCTCTGCGATTTCTCAAGGTCGTCCCAGAAGCCGGGTTCAGCCGCTTTTTCCTGAAGCTCAAGAATACGCTCCCTGCTGTTTTCAATGTCAAATACTTCGTAAAGCTCTTTGATCTTGGGTCTGTAGCTTTCAAGCTCAGTTCTCAGATTTTCTAAAAATACCATAGATTAATCTCCTTATTTTATCGTCATAATATATTATAAAGCCTTTTTTATAAAAAGTAAAGAAAAAATAGTAAAAACTCTTTCTTTTTTTGAAAAGGTATGTTATAATTATACTAATTTATTTTAGAATAGTATTACGGTTGAGCATATCGTTGCAGTGTCGGAAAGGAAACGTCGCTATGGCAAATTATATCGGAACAAAGTGTATCAGCTGCGGTGAGATATTCAGGGAGGGCGAAGATGTAGTTGTCTGTCCTGAATGCGGAACTCCGTATCACCGTGTTTGTTATGAAAAGGAAGGTCAGTGCATTAATACTGAGCTTCATGAAAAGGGAGAGTCGTGGCAGCCGCATTATGATTCGGATACCGGGTCGGCTAATACTGAAAATAAGCCCGTAAGGTGCGTAAGGTGCGGAGAAACAAATCCTCCGGACGGACTTTTCTGTAAAAAGTGCGGTATGCCTCTTACGGTCAATTCCGGCGAGGCGCGTCCCTTTAACACTCCTCACGAAAATTCTCATAACTCAGGTTTTCAGGGGAATCAGAATAATGCCGGACGCGGTTTTTATCAGGGTATGCCTCCTTTCGGAGCCGGTCAGCAGATGACCTTTGATCAGGATTCAGATATAGACGGGGTAAAGCTTGGGGACTATGCAAAATACGTCGGAAAGAATCCTGTCGTAATGCTCTCCAATTTTATACGTTTCGGAAAATTCGGAGGAAAGTCAAGTCTTAATCTCGGCGCTCTGCTGTTTCCTCAGTTTTATTTCTTTTACAGAAAAATGCCGCTTATCGGGGCGCTTTTTATGTTTCTTACGATCCTTACCGGAATACCGAATCTTTTGTATTCGTTCCAGTCGGGATTTATGGGTATCGACGTTATTTCAGCAGGCGTGAACCTGAACAGCGACGCATTCGGTACAATTCTGAATCTTGCGTATGTGCTTTCTATGGCAGTAAGAGTTGTGCCTGCGATGTTTGCCAACTACTGGTACTATAAAACTGCCAGACGGGATATACTTTCGATCCGTTCAGTATACTCGGAATCGGGTGATGAAAGCTCTGTTAAGGAACGAATAGCGTCTAAGGGAGGAACCTCCTTTGCGGCGCTGATCATGTCGCTGTTGGTATTTATGACTCTTAATATATTGGTGGTATTTATAGCAAATAAGCTGCTTGCGTAAATTTACAAAATATTAATATTTACAGTCTGCGTATCCAATTGACAGTTTTCGCGGACTGTGTTATAATAATTAAGTTATCCTTGCTTGTATTATATATACAGGCGAAATCCAGAAGGAGGTGCAAGTAATGGCAAAGATTAATGAAACTTACGAGGCTGTTGTTGTTTTCAGCTCAAAGGCCGGTGAGGATGCTGTAAAGGATCTTACCGCTAAGTTCAACGAGATGATCGAGGCGAATGCGACCAATGTTGAAATGAACGACTGGGGCAAGCGTAAATTGGCTTATGCTATTAACTACGAAACAGAAGGAAATTATGTATTGTGGAATTTCACAAGCGAAACATCTTTCCCTGCTGAGCTTGAGCGTGTTCTCAAGATCACAGACGGAGTTATCCGTTTTCTGATCACAGTAAAGTAAGGCCGATTGAAAAGAGGGAAAAGTTATGCTTAACAGAGTTATTTTGATGGGTAGAATCACGCAGGATCTTGAAGTGCGTCAGACTCCGGGCGGAGCTAGTGTGCTTTCCTTTACTATTGCTGTAGACAGAGGCTATACTAAGCCCGGCGAAGAAAGGCAGACGGATTTTATTAACTGCGTAGCGTGGAATCAGCGTGCTGAATTTATCGGCAAGTATTTTGCCAAAGGCAGAATGATAGCCGTTGAAGGACAGCTCAGGACCCGTACCTATGATGATAAAAACGGCACAAGACATTATGTTACCGAGGTTTTTGTGGATAATACGTCCTTTACAGGAGAACCGAAGCAGCAGGGTCAGGGTGGTTATCAGAATAATTACGGCTCGAATCCTAACAACGGAGGATACCAGAATAATAATTATCAGCAGAATAGTAATTATTCCGGCAATTCTCAGCCGCAGAATAACAATTACGGCAGTGCGCCCGCCAATGACGCACTGAATATAGGCGACCTTGATGATTTCGAGGTATTAAGCGACGACGGAGTACCTTTCTGATCTGAAAGTCATCATGTTGAGTAAGGAGGATTAATCATGGAAAGAAATAATAGACCTGCTAAAAGAGGTCGTAAGAAGGTTTGTATGTTCTGTGTAGACAGAGCTGAAAAAATCGATTATAAGGATATTGCGAAGCTGAGAAAGTGCATGACTGAAAGAGCTAAGATTCTTCCCAGACGTGTAACAGGCACTTGCGCATATCATCAGAGAGAGCTTACTACAGCAATTAAGAGAGCTCGTCATCTGGCGCTTCTTCCGTATGTTGCAGATTAAATTTTAACTGTAAAGCTGAGAGATATCCGTTTATGGGTATCTCTTTTTGTTTTGTAATAAACAGGAATGTAAATTTACAGTAATTTAGTATACATTAGGGGTTGCAAAGTTTAATAAAATGTGGTATTATATATTTGAAATCGGAAGTTGAATATAAAAAATGTAGATTATTGTAAATATAGATAGGAGCAGCTATGAAAGATAATATAAATATAAAGGAAAGTTCAGGAGTACAGATATATCCTTGCGTACCTACAAGAGAACTTGTGGTATTCCCTAATATGGTAATGCATTTCGACGTAGGACGTGCAGGCTCGGTAAAAGCAATGAAAAATGCGCTTCAAAGCGGCGGATACGTTTACCTTGTGGCACAGAAGGATGTAAATGTAGAACGTCCTGAGAAAAACGACGTATATAAAATAGGAACGGTAGCAAAGGTAAAACAGATAGTAAAAACCCCCAACGGAGTTTACAGATGTCTGGTGGAAGGCGTGCAGAAAGCAAAGCTTGTCGAGCTTATCGACACAGATGCCTGCTATGAAGCCGAGGTCAGGGATATGGCTAATTACAGCCGTGAAACTCTGAGCGATAACGAAATTACTGCGCTTTTCAGGGAGCTTAAGGAGGTCTTTGCAGATTATGCAAGAGTTCTTCCGAGAATGCCGCAGGAGCTGTATACTCAGGTTATGGGAGCGGCTGACGCCAAGTCGCTTTTTGAAGCTATAGCGTTTAATATAGTTCTGCCTTTTACCGATAAGCAGCAGCTATTGGAGATACCCTCGGCAGGTGAGAAAACGGCGTTTCTGCTGTCAGTTCTGTCTAGAGAGATTGACGTGCTTACGCTGGAAGCCGAGATCCATGAGCAGGTTCACGCCGCAATTGAACAGAATCAAAGAGAATTCTATATCCGAGAGCAGATCAAGGCGCTTCAGAACGAGCTTGGCGAAGGCGGCTACGGAGAAGATTTCAGCGATGCAAATGAGATCCAGAACTATATAGATAAAATACATAAGCTTCATGCCGGCAAGGAGGTAGAGGAAAAGCTTTTTTCCGAGGTAAGAAGGCTGTCAAGAATGGCTTCAGGCTCGCAGGAGGCGGTTGTGATAAGAGGCTATCTCGATACCTGCATTTCTCTGCCCTGGAATAAATATTCCAAGGATCAGACAAATATAAAAAAGGCGCAGCAGATTCTGGACAAGGATCATTACGGAATGAAGAGAGTAAAGGAAAGAATACTTGAAAATCTTGCCGTAAGATCACTTACACCAGATATAAAGGGTCAGATAATTTGTCTTGTCGGCCCTCCGGGAGTCGGAAAGACCTCTATCGGAAAATCTATAGCGAGAGCTTTGAACCGTAAGTATGTCCGTGTTTCACTCGGAGGAGTAAAGGACGAAAGCGATATAAGAGGCCACAGAAAGACTTATGTCGGCGCTATGCCAGGACGTATAATAAATGCGATCAAACAGGCAGGTACAAAGAATCCTGTAATACTGCTTGACGAAATTGATAAAATGAGCAATGATTTCAGAGGAGATCCGTCATCAGCTATGCTTGAGGTGCTTGATTCCGAGCAGAACTTCTCGTTCCGGGATCATTATATAGAGCTTCCGTTTGATCTGAGCGACGTGCTTTTTGTAACTACAGCCAATACGCTTGAAACTATCCAACCACCGCTGCTTGACAGAATGGAGGTCATTGAGCTTTCAAGCTATACCAGAGAGGAAAAGTTTAATATTGCAAAGAAGCATCTGATCCCAAAGCAGCTTGCCAAAAACGGACTGAAAGCGTCGCAGATGCGTATTACAAACGACGGTATCTATGCGCTTATAGACGGCTATACAAGAGAAGCGGGGGTTCGTAAGCTTGAAAGGGCCGTAGGCTCTCTTTGCAGAAAGGCGGCAAAGGAGATAGTCGAGGAGGGAGCTGTAAAGGTAACCTTTAAGGACGCAGATCTCGAAGCATATCTAGGTCATAAAAAGTATCTGCCGGAGCTTGTTTCAAAGGAAGATCAGGTTGGCTGCGTAAACGGTCTGGCATGGACATCTGTCGGCGGAGTTATTATGCCTCTGGAAGTTCTTGTACTTGACGGCAAGGGCAAGATTGAGCTTACAGGCTCGCTGGGAGACGTAATGAAGGAATCGGCTAAAATTGCAGTAAGCCTTGTCCGAAGTATTGCAGACAAATATAAAATTTCTTCCGATTTCTATGAGAAAAACGATCTGCATATTCATGCTCCAGAAGGGGCAGTTCCAAAGGACGGGCCTTCTGCCGGCGTAACTATGACTACTGCGTTGGTTTCTGCGCTAAGCGGTATTCCGGTGCGTTCGGACGTAGCAATGACAGGCGAAATTACCCTAAGAGGAAATGTACTTCCTATAGGGGGGCTTCGTGAAAAAACAATGGCGGCATATAAGGCGGGAGTAAAGACAGTAATAGTTCCCAAGGAAAATATGGGCGATCTTGACGAGATCGACGATACGGTAAAGCTTGGACTTGAATTTATTTTCGCAGAAAAGATACAAGACGTTCTTGACGCCGCACTGGTCAGGAAACCGAATCCCGAGGACATAACCTATGAAATAGTAAAAAAGCCTGTTCGCAGGGCAAGTAAAGCGGCAGTGCAGAAATAGGTGACATATGAATTTTAATAAAGCGGAGTTTTTTACGTCATTCGGAAGTTTATCGCAGATGCCGAAGCCTGACAGGATCGAAATTGCCTTTTCCGGCAGATCGAACGTCGGTAAATCGTCGCTGATAAATAAGCTTCTTAACCGAAAATCACTTGCGAGGGTAAGCTCTGTTCCCGGCAAAACCGTAACGATCAATTTTTTCTCGCTGGAGAATATTTATCTTGCGGATCTTCCCGGATATGGTTATGCGAAAACGGCCAAAAACCTAAAGCGGGAATGGAGCGAGCTTATAGGCGGCTATCTTGCAAGTCCCGAAAGGTATATTGAGCTTGTTTTTCAGCTTATAGATATGCGTCATTCGCCTACTGCCGATGATTTGCAGATGATAGATTTTATGATCGAAAATGAAATGCCGTTTGCAATAGTTTTCACGAAAGCCGATAAGCTTAAACTGTCTGCAAGAAAAGCCCGTATGGCTGAATTTGCAAAAGAGATACCGTGCTTTGAGGATATAGTGTGCGTTGAGTTTTCAGCTGTTACCGGAGAGGGCGTTGAAAGGCTCAGGGAAATCATAGAGGAGGTCGCGGAGGCCGGCATACCGTCAGACAGCTCAGAAGAAGACTTTAAAGAAGAGCCGCAAGATGACCGCAGTTCGGATATCGGCTCAGGCTTTCTTACTCCGAGAAAAAGAAATAAATAAAAATTATTAAAACCCCTTTACTTTTATTATGTGATGTGCTAAAATAGCATTAGGTAGTTTAGCACTTTACACTATGATAAGTAAAGGGCTTTTTGCTGAGAAGTACAATAAACAGTAAGAGGAGGCGGGTCTGTGTACGCTATTTCATATTTATATATATGAATTTGCGGACGGGCGTTATTATGATGGAAAAAAAGGAAATAAAAAATCTTGACGATCTTTTTGAAGCGGTTCTCTGTTTGCAGACTATTGAGGATTGCAGGGCTTTTTTCAAAGACCTCTGCACTGTTCCCGAACTGAAGGCTTTATCCCAGCGCTTTCAGGTAGCGAAGCTGCTGACTGAAAATCATGTTTACAGCGATATAGTTTCGGAAACGGGAGCGTCTACCGCTACTATCAGCCGAGTAAACCGTTCAATTTCCTATGACGGAAGCGGCGGATACAGTATCGTATTTGACAGGCTGAAGGAAAAAAAGGATAAGGACAACGGTTAATGAGCGGGTACGGCAAGTTTGCCTGGTTTTACGACAGGCTGACAGATAATGTTGAGTATGATAAAATCGCTGCGGCTGTGGACAGGTATGTGGAACGCTTCGGCGGCAGGAAAAATATACTGCTGGATATAGCCTGCGGAACAGGTTCACTGTGCGAACGGTTTGCAAAAATGGGTTATGACGTTATAGGCATTGACAGCTCCGAGCAAATGCTTAACGCAGCGCTTGACAAGAAATACGACAGCGGTCTGCCGATCCAGTATCTTTGTCAGGATATGACAAAGCTTGATATGTACGGAACTGTCGACGTTACCGTATGCACTCTTGACAGTATAAATCATCTGACGGATATAGAAGCTGTAATGAAAGTCTTTGAAAGAGTTTCTCTTTTTGCATATCCGGACGGCTTGTTTATTTTTGACGTAAATACAGTTTATAAGCATAGGGAAGTGCTTTCAAATAATGCTTTCGTCTATGATCTTGACGGACTTTTCTGCGTATGGCAGAATGAATATAATGCTGAGGACAGTTCTGTTGATATATATTTAGACTTTTTTGAAAGAAACGGACAGGGCGGCTATGACCGTTATCAGGAAAGCTTTGCGGAGCAGGCCTATTCTCGTGAGCTTATACGTCAGTGCCTTAATAAAGCAGGCTTTGAGGTACTTGGGGAATACGATGGCTATACCGACGCTCCTCCTGCTGAAGATTCGGAGAGGATCGTTTACGTTGTCAGGAAAATAAACAGCTGAAGCAGTATGCCGGCAGCGGCGGAAGGTATTAAAAAGTCTGAAAGGAGTACATTCGTATAAATGGGAAGAATAGTAAGAGTTATCAGTAAGGACGCTTCGGTTGTATGCAGCGCCATTGACGGCAGAGATATTGTCGCTCGTATTGAACAGATACATAAGACCTCTGCGGTATGTACCGCGGCGCTGGGCAGACTTACGCTGGGAGCTTCGCTTCTGGGTTTCGGCCTTAAAGGAAAGGACGATTCCATTACCCTTAGGATTGCGGGAGGAGGACCTGCGGGAACGCTTATTGCAGTTTCGGACAGCTTCGGCAACGTTAAGTCCTATATACAGAACCCGATAGTTGAAATTCCGCTCAACAGCGTCGGTAAGCTGGACGTAGGAGGAGCGGTCGGAACGGACGGAACATTAAGCGTTATCAAGGATCTTGGACTTAAAGAGCCGTATTCGGGTCAGATACCGATAGTATCCGGAGAGATCGCCGAGGATATTACAAGTTATCTTGCAGTCAGCGAACAGGTCCCAAGCGTATGCGCTTTGGGGGTACTTGTAAATCCGGATCTTACCTGCGCTCAGGCAGGAGGTTTTCTGATACAGCTGCTTCCGTTTGCACCTGATGAGGCGGCGGATATGATCGAAAAGAATATACGGTCAATGAAGTCGGTAACTTCTATGTTATCGGACGGTCTATCCGCAGAGGATATAGCTATGAAGGCGCTTGAGGGGCTTGAGCCTAATGTGCTTGACGACTTCAAGGTCGATTATATCTGCGACTGCTCAAGGGAAAGAGTAGAGCGGGCATTGGTCTCTTTGGGCAGGGAACAGCTTGAAGAGCTTTCGCATGATGAGATTACAGAGGTAAAGTGTCATTTCTGCGATAAGGCTTATCATTTTACTTCTGAGGAAGTAAAAGCGCTTATGAACAGATAATCAGGCGTTAAGATAATAAGATACCGGAAAAACGATTTAATACGTTTTCCGGTATTTTTTATCTGCACCTTTTCCAGGGGACAGTTTGTTGATAATATACGAAACAAGTCCATTCAGATAATTCATGCCATCGGCGCAGATTATAAACATTAACGGCAGAAAATTAACCAGATATCTGGAACGGGTTTCCCATATAAGCAGGAAAAGAGCAAGTCCGAATACGGAAAGTCTTATAAGGGACACAGGCTTTTTTCTTGAATGAACCGCTCCGTAAATAAACGACAGCAGCATAAGTGTAAGCATTGCTAAATGAACACCGTCAGTATAAAATTTGAACTTTTTTCCGCTTCGTATAGTATACATTAGAGAGCTTTTAGGACATTTTTTCAGATGATGGACTGAATAGAACTTTCCGCTGTTCCAAGTAAAATTAATTTTTTGATTCAGGTGCTTAAAAAAGCTCTGAGCGTCATATTGTTCAAGTCTGAGCTTTATTTCTTCAATATTGGCGGCCTTTTTCTCATCATAGGTTTTAAAGCCTTTGGTAAAATCCCTGTCGCTCCAGCTGTAGCCGCCATTTCCTCTGAGTCCCATCATTATCCAGTGAGTAGGCGGGAATTTGACGGTTTCCAGCAGCTCCTGCGTGGTAAGGTCAGTTAGCATTACCGCCTTATTAAATGAAATGCACCATGTGCTGAAAGTCGTAATTAAGATTATTGAAAAGCACAGCGCACGCTTCCAGCCGATCTTTAAGAGAAAATAGATAATAAACGCCGGTATCAGTACGGCAGCGCTGCCTTTTATACTGAAAGCCATTCCTGCAAGCAGTCCGCTGAAAACAAGCTGTATTATGCTTCTTGATAAACGTTTCGATCTGAGCGCTCTCAGGTAAAGATAAACTGAGCCTAATACAAACGGCATACTCAGCGTATCAGAATAAAAAATAGTCGTGTAAAGATACAATACGGGCATTGAAGCCGCAAGGGCGGCACAGAAAAGAGGGCGTGTCTTATCTCTGAAAATAAGCTTTGCAGTAAAGTACATCAGTATTACCGATCCTTGAATTGCGATAAGATTTATAACAGAGGGCACATACCGAGAAATGCTTCCGAAAACAAGATATATAGCTCTGTATATCAGCGACAGAAAAACCAGTATTCCCCAGTTGTTCGTATAGCGTGAAAAATAATAATACTGTCCGTGTATTCCGTCAAAAGTTCCTGTACGGGCAAAATCCCTAGCGGCAGTATCAACTATTTTACTGTCATAAACAGGCTTATAGTCAAGACTTATTATCAGAAAAATCTGTATTGCTGTCATTAATATTATAATCAGCAGTAAGATCGGGTAGGTTTTGATTTCTCGGTTTATTCTTTCCCTGCGCTTTACCGTTTTAAAAATCATCAGGGCAGCGGCGAGAAATAGCATACCGAACAGAGCCGTATTAAGGCGTTCTTCCAAATAATAGTTAATAACTACGTTTACGAAGATATATATAAACAGTATTGCATATAAACAATGAAATATTTTATTAGCGGCAGACTTCATTAAGCATCACCCTTTTGCTTATAAAAAGCAATAGAAAAATTATATTGTATATTCCTGCGGTAATAATTTTCAATATCGTTTCCCCGTTTCGTTGTTAAATGTATCTATTAATAACACGTCTTACAGTTACATAAAGCAACATACCGGTATATAAATTTTATATTTTTGTGTATAATGTGAAATAATATAACAGCATACGAATATATTTGTGCAATTCAACAGTATTATAGTTTCCTGAATCTATAAAAGTATAAGGGCTGTAGTGCAATTTTATGGTATACAAGAAATTTATTGAAAATTGTGCGCTTTGCTGTCTTCATTTTTTTCAATATCTATTGACTTTTGCATAAAAAAGCACTATAATTATAAAGTGAATGTGCGTGCGGAATTGACAAAATACGCATAGAATAAATTTTAGGAGGAACAATCGTGCGACGAGTTAAAAAACCCGTGTTTTTTATAGTTCTTATTTGTATTCTGGGTTTAGGCTATCTTACGTTTGCCGGAATTCATACTCAGTACGGCGATATAAAAACGACCTACATAAAGGGCGCGGACGAAATACGCTGGGGTATTGATATTCAGGGCGGCGTTAATGCGACCTTTCAGCCTGCGGACGGATACAATGCTACGGACGATGAGATGGACGCGGCAAAGGCTGTTATAGAACAGCGTCTTATAAGTCTTAATATTACAGACAGCGAGGTTTATGTTGATTACTCCAAGGACAGAGTAATGGTTTCATTCCCGTGGCAGGCCGGAGAAGAGAATTTTGATCCGGAGGCTGCGGTATCAGAGCTGGGTGAAACTGCTGTACTTACTTTCAGAAAGGGAACTAATGCCGACGGAGAAGAGGTTCTTACGGGAACAGACGTCAAAAAGGCTGAGGCTCAGCAGTATAAGGACGAAAAGACAGGCGGCGTAAAATTCGGAGTCGGACTTACGCTCAACAGCGAGGGTGCAAAGAAATTTGCCGACGCTACAGCTGAGCTTGCAGGCAAGGGACAGATCTCGATCTGGATGGACGATAAAAGCATATCAGCTCCTAATGTTGAAAGCGCAATAACCGACGGCAAGGCGCAGATCACCGGTAACTTTACTTATGATACTGCAAAGGCGCTAGCAGACAAGATCAACGCAGGCTCTCTGCCGTTCAAGCTTACTACCTCAAGTACGAATATAATTTCTGCAACCTTGGGAGAGGGAGCGAGAAACGCAATGCTTATTGCAGGAGTTATCGCTTTTATTATCATTGCAATTTATATGATAGTTATTTATAGGCTTCCGGGATTCGTTGCTTCAATTGCTCTGATAGGACAGGTTGTAGGCTCTATAGCATGTATATCAGGTTTCTTCGGAAATATCGAAAGCTTTACACTAACTATTCCTGGTATTGCCGGTATAATTCTTGCAGTAGGAATGGGCGTTGACGCCAACGTTATAACGGCAGAGCGTATAAAGGAAGAGCTGCGCAACGGAAAGACCCTTAACGGTGCGATCGAAATGGGTTATAAGCGTGCATGGAGCGCAGTATTTGACGGAAATATCACAGTAGTGTTTGTAGCTGTAATTCTAATGGGTGCGTTCGGGCCTACGGACAGTGTATTCGGCACTATACTAAAGCCTATATTCTTTATGTTCGGAGCGGCTACTGCCGGAACGATCTATTCTCTCGGATATACTCTTTTGGTAGGTATTATTCTTAACTTTGTATTCGGAATTTTCTGTTCAAGGCTGATGCTTTCTTCGCTCTCAAAATTCAAATGCTTCAAGAACCGCAGATTTTACGGAGTTCCGGATACTGAAGAGAAGCTTGCTGAACTTAAGGAAAAGAAAAATAAATCACTTAACGTTACTTCTCACCGCAAGATATTTTATACTGTTTCATGCAGTCTTATTGCAGTATTTATAATTATTACAGCTGTTATCGGTCTTAACGTAGCTATTGAATTCAAGGGCGGAACGATAATAACCTATACATATACAGGCGATATAGATACCAATGAGGTTTCAACGCTTGTAAGCGATACTATAGGCGAAAGCGCTGTAGTTACGAAGGGAGAAAATTTCTCCAGCAACGATACTACTATCAAGATCTCCCTTTCCTCAAAGAAGGGTATAAGCAATGAAAATCAGGAAAAGCTTAAAACCGCTATGGAAAGCAGATTTGCGGACAATAATATAGATCTGCTTGAATCCAATGATATTGCCGCCTCAAACGGTACGGAATTTTTCTTCAAGTGTCTGGTTGCCTGTGCCTTTGCAGCTATAGTAACTATTATTTATATAGGCTTCAGATTTAAAAAGATAGGCGGACTTTCAGCCGGCTGCTTTGCGGTATTGGCGCTTATACATGATATGTGTATGGTTTACGGCTGTTTTGTAATTTTCAGATTTGATATAAACGCAAACTTTATGGCGGTTCTGCTTACGATACTGGGTTATTCGATAAACGCAACTATTATCGTTTACGACCGTATCCGTGAAAACCGCAGACTGCTCGGAAAGAAAATGCCTCTGAACGAGCTTGTAAACCTGTCGATAACTCAGACTATGGGACGTTCTGTACATACTACAGTAACTACGGTTCTGGCTATGGCAACAGTATGTGTTGTTTGTCTGATATGCAATATTACGTCAATAATAAGCTTTGCATTTCCGCTTATAATCGGTATGCTTGCAGGAGTTTATTCCTCAAACTGTATTGCTCCTACCCTCTGGGTAATGTGGCAGGATCATGTGGAGAAGAAGAATAAAAACAAGACTCCGGTCCCTTCTAAAAAGTCGAGAGCCAAGAAGCAGAAAACCGAAAGACCAAATAACGGAGCGGTCGTATAATAGAGATAAAAAAGCTCTGATCTTATTTAAATAAGGTCAGAGTTTTTTATGTATAAAAATAACCGGGCAGCCGTTTTTGCAATGGCTGCCCGGTTTGTGATCAGACGTCGTTTCTATGAGTTCTGAATGGCGCAAGAGGTATCCCGGTTTCGTTATATATGTTAACTTCGCCGTAATTTACCCAGCAATATCTTGCATAGACGGGAGCAGAAACTTTTTCACTGCTGATAAATATTGTATTTCCGGTTATTTCGGCTTTAGCAGGGTAAAATTTTTTGTCCTCTCCGGCTATCTCAAAGCCGATTGGTTCTTCATCCTTGACATTAAAGCCGTTTTCTGCATACTCAAAGCTGAGCTTAATTCCGCCGTTTATATATTCATAAGAACTGTATATCGGCCCGAACGCTTTGACGTTCATGCCGTAAGCAAGCTTTTGAGCCTGTAGACACAGCCGTTCTCCTACGGGGAGCTTATCTGTAGGATGAATATTGTCAAGCTCTCCGCAGTCTGTAATAACAGCGATACCTGTGTTCTTTACAGTCTGAAACGCTCTCATCTGAGCCTCTCTTATAAGACACCAGTGTTTATAGTCTGGATCGTTTTTATATTTAAACATAGGAAGCTGAACAATAATAAACGGCAGCTTTTCGTCGTTCCAGATATTTCTCCAAAGAGATATAAGACTTGTAAGCAGAGTATAGTATGTATTCGGCTTGTGATCGTCCGATTCTCCCTGATAATACAGAAAACCTCTGAGCGTATAAGGGCAAACTCTTGAAAGCATAGTTTCAAAAAGTCCGGCAGGGCGGTAAGGATTGACGCAGTTTATAGGTCCTGGCCACTTGTTTTCTCCGCAAAGCTCCTGAACTTTATCCCAGCTTGCGTCGGGTTCTTTTTTATATACCTCCTGCGATTTTTCATTCCACGCCTTATCGTAATCGAGGTAATCAGCGTATTCCTTTTCCTGCTCCTGTACCGATTTTCCCTCTATTGCTTTATCATACTCTTCAAGGTATGAATTAAGCTCTTTGTTTATATCAAGAGTTTTTCTGTCTACCCAGGCTGACCCTGATGTTCCTCCCCAGTTGCAGCCGATAAGCCCTACTGTTACTCCAAGCTCCTTTGCAAGCTTTCTTGCGAAGAAAAATCCAACTGCGCTCCATGCCTTTGAGCCTTCGTGGTCACACATTCCCCAACAGGAGTCTCTTTCGGCTTCTTCGGCGGCTTTTACCGTTCCGACTTTATTAGTATAGTAAAATCGTACAGGCATATCGTTAGTAAGTTCAGCTAAAACAGCTTTTCCGTTTTTTGCATTTTGAAGCTCAAGCTCCATATTTGACTGTCCCCCGCAGAGCCAAACCTCTCCTATCATAACGTTGCGGAAGATAACGGATTCTTCACTGTCAGTACGGCATACAATATGCAGCTCATACGGTCCGCCTGCCGGCATCGGAGGAAGAATCAGCGACCATTTACCGTCATTTGCAGTACATTCGGCTTTTTTACCGTTAAGCTCTGCGGTTACAGCAGCTCCGCTGTCAGCCTCGCCCCAGACGGAAATATTTTTTTCTCGCTGTAAAACCATATTATCAGAAAATACAGCAGCAGTCTTAAACATATAAATCAGAACCTTTCGGATATTATTAACTGTATAAATAAGTGTTTTTATTTATGCTCCCAACTTATTATCTTCCACGGCGAATTTTCTTCTTCCTTTACAAGATAAAAGTACCAGCCTGTATTCTCCTTTGAAAAACGGTCGTCGGCAAAGCCCGGTGTGCTTTTATATGTAAATGAAGCTGAAACGATCGCGTTATCGTAATAGCTGTCGTAATTTTTAGCCTTTTCGTCCAGAAGAATACTTTCGGTGCATTCTATTGTACAGAAAAAGTACAGGGACGGCAGAAAGTTTTTTGTTTCCGCCGTATTGAATTTGCTTTCAGCAAAGGTAAGCTGACTCATGCCTACGTTATTTCCGTCGTTCCAATATTCAAAATATTGTCTGACTGTATTTGAAGCGGAAAGGTTTTCAGGAACGGAGGTTTTCTCATACTGCCTGTTCTTATAATAGCAGAACAGAACCGCCGAGCCTGCAAGCAGAGCGATCATAATAAAGATTATCATAATTATTTTTATTGCTTTTTTCATATTGACCCCTTTTTTACTGAATAAAAGTGATTACCATCCTGTGAAAATTGCTCCGACGCGCCACGGACTGTCTTTGGTTTCTCTGCAAACCATTATAAAGGTGAAGTTATCTCCTGATACTTTGCCTTGTACGCCCTCGTCTATTGTTTTACTGTAATGTACATTGAAAACCTGCTGCTCATAATAATTATAATCTGTTTTATTGTTCAGAGTTTCATTAACTGCTTCTATTTTGGTGATTTTAATATTGTCCAGCAGATTTTCTGCGGAATAGCATTCATGCCACTTCAGTTGTTCCCGCTTATCGCTGCCGACAAGCGCACCGTCCTTTTCTATGAATTCTTCGGCACATAGATCGGTTTTGATAAGATTAAGTCCTTTAAGATTGCCGCTGTCCCAGTAATCAAAGTATTTCTCTACAGTTTCCTGCGCCGAAAGACCGTCGGGTACTTTGGTTTTGCTGTAGATTACGTTAAGTCCGATCCAAGAAACCGCATACAGCAGAATCAAAGCCGTAATTAAAATGGCAGCTATACGGATCTTCTTTTTTCTTTTCAGACGCTTATTATTATCCGTTACAGAAGGTGTGTCCAAATTAATATTTTCAGATAATTTTGTCATATTATTAGCCTTCTTTCTAATGACTGCGGATCATTCTATATATGATCTCATTCCCTTTTCACGCCTGAACTCCAGATATTCATCGTAGGTTCCGATTCTGTCGATACAGCCGTCGGGGGTGATCTCGATTATCCTGTTTGCAACCGTCTGCATAATTTCATGGTCATGAGAAGCAAATATAACTACTCCCTTAAAATCACTAAGACCGTTATTTACAGCGGTAATGCTTTCAAGGTCAAGATGGTTTGTAGGCCTGTCAAGCAGCAGTACGTTTGAACCGAACAGCATCATTCTTGAGAACATACATCTTACCTTTTCGCCTCCGGACAGAACATTTACCTTTTTGTATATGTCATCGCCTGAGAACAGCATTTTTCCTAAAAAGCCTCTTAGGAAGGTGTCGGTTTCCTCGGTAGTGGAATACTGTCTTATCCAATCTACTATTGTCATATCGCAGCCGTTAAAAAATTCGCTGTTGTCTTTCGGAAAATAAGAGCGGGAGGTAGTAGAACCCCATTTAAAGCTGCCCTCGTCAGGTTGTTCCTCTTCCATAAGAATTTTAAATAGCATAGTGATAGCCTGCTCGGATTCACCGATAAAAGCAACCTTGTCTGTTCTGCCAAGCGTAAAGGAAACATTATTTAACAGCTTTTCACCGTCAACAGTCTTGGAAATTCCTTCTACTCTTAAAATTTCCTTGCCGGGTTCTCTGTCCATATTAAAGCCGATATAGGGGTATTTTCTTGACGAAGCAGGCATTTCTTCAACAGTAAGCTTATCAATAAGCTTTCGACGTGAGGTTGCCTGTTTTGATTTTGATTTGTTAGCGGAGAACCTTGCTATAAATTCCTGAAGTTCCTTGATCTTTTCCTCAGCTTTTTTATTCTGCTGTTTGATCATTCTCTGCATAAGCTGTGAGGATTCATACCAGAATTCGTAGTTTCCAACGTACATTTTAATTTTTGTATAATCTATATCTACTATGTGAGTGCAGACATTGTTAAGAAAATGTCTGTCATGAGATACGACAAGAACAGTTCCGAAATATTCTGCAAGAAAATCCTCAAGCCAGCGTATAGCGTCAATATCCAGATGGTTGGTAGGCTCGTCCAGAAGTATAATATCCGGATTTCCGAAAAGCGCCTGCGCAAGCAGGACCTTTACCTTTTCATTTCCGGAAAGCGAGGACATCTGTGAATACATTATATCCTCTGAAAGTCCAAGACCCTGAATAAGCTTTGAAGCGTCAGACTCTGCTTCCCAACCGTTAAGTTCGGCAAATTCGCTTTCAAGCTGTCCCGCTTTGTCGCCGTCCTCTTCTGAAAAGTCCTCCTTTGCATATAAAGCGTCTTTTTCCTGCATTATATCGTAAAGACGTCTGTTGCCCATAATTACCGTATCCAGTACATTATATTCGTCAAAAGCGAAATGATCCTGTCTGAGTACAGACATTCTTGTTCCCTTATCAATTGAAACATCACCTGTAGTCGGTTCTATTTCACCGCAGAGGATCTTGAGGAATGTGGATTTTCCTGCTCCGTTTGCTCCGATAATTCCATAGCAGTTGCCCGCTGTAAACTTCAAGTCAACGTCTTTGAAAAGCATTTGTCCTCCGAAAGACAGGCTGACGTTTGAAACTGTAATCATTTAATACTCTCCTTATTTTAAGCTGTAATATCTAACACTTAATTATATCATGTACAGAAGTAAAAGTCCAGTGATTTTTAATTAAATAACAGTGTTTGTTCAATATAAAAAAATATCCGTCCTCAGCGTATCATTTTATAGCTCAGCCGTAAGGAAATAGGCTTTTTCTTTAGACAGTTAGGACTGAGTTTAATATAATGAATTATGTTAATTATTATATTGACTTTTTATTATGCGGATAGTATAATAAATAATGGATATATCACGTTATTCAGAGCTGCGGGATAATGAGGAATATGTTTTGTTTTTGCCGAATTATCACAGCCTTTACACAATAGCAGGGTATAATTATTATTTAAGGAGAATTTGATGTTTGGATATGTCAGAGCCTTCAAGCCGTATATGAGAGTATGTGAATTTGACACCTATCAGGGAGTTTACTGCGGACTCTGCAAAAAAATGGGCAGGGAGTTCGGACTTGCTTCCAGATTTACTCTCAGCTATGACTTTACATTTCTGGCTTTGATGGATATGTCGCTGAACGGTAAAAGACTGACAGCCGATAAGCAGAGGTGTATCGCTCATCCGCTTAAAAAAAGAGTATGCGCCGTATGCAGTTCCGGTTTTGAATATCCTGCGTATGCAGCGGTAATACTTGTATACCATAAGCTAAGAGATGACTTAGCCGACAGGGGATTGAAAGGAAAGCTTACTGCGGCGGCAGCTTTGCCGTTTTTCAGGCGCTCATATAAAAAAGCGAGGATTAAATATCCTCAGCTTGCCGATACTATTGAAGAGCTTATGAAGCTTCAGAGTAAGACCGAGGCTGAAAAAACTCAGAGTATAGACAAGGCCTGTGAGCCTACGGCAGGAATGATGGAGGCAATTGCGGGCAGTCTTTCCGATAATGAGGAGATGCAGCCTGCACTGAAACGGTTCGGGTATCTGTTGGGAAGATATATTTATATCTGTGACGCCCTTGACGACGTTAAGGACGACTGTAAAAACGGCGGCTATAATCCTCTGCTTTATTTAATCGGGGATTCAGAGGGCAAGGCGTTGTCGGACAGTGATTATAGGTCTATGTGCGAATATGCTGAGGACAGCGTGAATTTTACTCTGGGTGAGCTTGCCGAAGCATATGTAAAGCTGGATATTCAAATGTATAAGCCGATTATTGACAATATTATTTATCTCGGCCTGAAAAATGTGTTTGAACAGATCCGTGACGGAACCTTCAGAAAAAAACCAAATCATAACTAAGATAATTAAAATAAGATAAATTAATAATAAAGGCTTGGATCGCTAGTGTCAAGCCGTGAGCTTTGCCTGACAGACTCCGTTTCGGTTTGCTGTAAAAGGAATAAGGCTCGGAAAGGAAAGGTCATTAAAAATGAAAGACCCCTATAAGGTACTGGGAGTATCGCCCAGCGCTACAGATGACGAGGTAAAGTCAGCGTACAAGGAGCTAGTCAAGAAATATCATCCCGATCAGTATCAGGACAGTCCTATAGCCGACGTTGCAGAAGAAAAAATGAGTGAGGTCAATGCGGCATACGACCAGATAATGGCGGAACGCAGAAGCGGAGGATATTCATCAGGTTCTTCCTATGAAGGAGGATACGGGGCGGTCAATTATCAAGAGATACGGCGAATGATCCAGACGGGAGATATAACCCGTGCGGACGGGCTGCTTGATACAGTGCCTCAGCCTCAGAGGGGCGCAGAATGGTATTTCCTAAAGGGAAGCGTATGCTATACAAGAGGCTGGCTCAACGATGCGTATATAAATTTTCAAACGGCTTCTCAGATGCAGCCGGGAAATCCTGAATATCAGGCTGCGGTAAATCAGATGAATCAGCAGAGAGGCGGATTTATGAGAGGTAATCCTAATGTCGGTTATCAGAATCAGCCGGCAGGCTCGATGGACTGCTGTACTTCACTTTGCTGTGCCGACTGCTGCTGTGAAATGATGGGCGGAGATCTTATACCGTGCTGCTGATCGGAGGAGCATATGAGAAATAAACTGGCGTTTAAGGTATCTCTCGGAGGGATCGTTACGGCGGTATGCCTGTTTTCAATGTTCTGTACAGGTTTTCTTCCTATGCTTGATTATACTATTCCTACCTTCGCAGGCTTTCTTATGGTTATAATGATAGTTGAAACCAGCACAAAGTGGGCTGTAACTACGTATGCCGCAGTAAGCTTTCTGTGTCTGCTTATAACTCCGAACTATCAGGCTTCGCTGTTGTTTATTCTTTTTATGGGATATTATCCAATATTAAAATTTTATCTGGACAGAATAAAAAGCAGGGCTGCTTCGTGGACTGTGAAATACATAGTGTTCAATGCGGCGGCGTCGGCTTTTTATCTGCTGTTTCAGTTTGTTTTTGCCGGAGCCGATATGCTTGAGGGCATGGAAATGTTCGGAAAATACGCTATTATGGTTATGTGGTTGGCAGCTAACGCTTTTTTCTTTATTTATGACAGGCTTTTAGGTCAGCTGATCGACATATATGTAAACTGGTTCAGAAAAAAGATACTCAGAAGAAAATAGAATTTTCAAAAGAGAGAGCTGAATAATATGAAAGAAAAGGACAGCAAAACAAAAGAATACAGGCAGCAGGATAAGGAACGAAAGAGAAATACCGCCAAGCACCGTAAGAGAGTACAGATAATCAGTCTGATAGTTTTCTTTGCGGCTATGGCCGGCGCTACCTATCTTATGTGGCCTTTTATAAGTAGTCTGCGTACTGACGAGGGAATGGAAAGCGTAAAGGAAACCCTCAGCAGATACGGCGGACCGGTATCTGTTTTGATATTTACGGCAATACAGGCGCTGCAGGTAATTATAGCTATTGTCCCGCCGATCCAAATAGTCGGAGGATTGCTGTTCGGCTGGTTTTTCGGGGCTATTCTTTCCTTTGCGGGAGTTGTGCTGGGAAGTCTTGTGATCTTTCTTCTTGTAAAGAAAATAGGAACGCCGATCGTCGAAGCTTTTGTAGATGAAAAGCAGCTGAAAAAGTTTAAATTCCTTCAGGATGAAAGGAAGCTTACAGGTATTCTTATTGTACTGTATCTTATACCCGGAATACCTAAGGACGTATTGACTTATATAGTTCCCCTTACTAAAGTAAGCACAAAGGACTTTTTTATGTATGTAATGCCGTGCAGGCTTCCGGCAATTATAATGTCAACTGTTCTTGGCAGCAATGTCGGAAGCGGAAACTTTAAAATCGCTATTGGAATAGTTGCGGCGTTTATGGTAATAGGAATTATAGGTTTATTTTTTAAAGACACTATTTTAAACAAAATTAAGCAACATAAAAAGCAAAAGTAGGCGGTTATTCACAAAATTGACCGCCTTACGATTTTTTTATTGTTTTTTTGAAAAAAGGTATTGACAAGTTGGTTTTATTGTGGTATAATTAATTTCGTTGATTGAGAGATAATTTGAATGTAGCTTTGCTCGGCAAGTTAACATATGCGGGTGTAGTTCAGTGGTAGAACTCCAGCCTTCCAAGCTGGTCATGTGGGTTCGATTCCCATCACCCGCTCCAATATGCACCTTATGGTGCAATTTTTATGTATATCCTATGTGCGCCTTTAGCTCAGCTGGATAGAGCAACTGCCTTCTAAGCAGTAGGCCACTGGTTCGAGTCCAGTAAGGCGCGCCAATATTTTTAAGCACGGACGGCTGATTGCCGCCGAATCGTGCTTTTTTATTAGCTTATGGTGGGTATAGCGTAGTTGGTTAACGCGTCAGTTTGTGGCACTGAAGACCGTGGGTTCGAATCCCACTATCCACCCCATACAGCCTTAATACAATGTTATCAGGCATTAAAAAAGCGCATACTTTATGCGCTTTTTTAATGCCTGAATTGTTTTAGTTATAATCAAAAAGAGTATCAGTAATGTGCGGCTGATACTCTTTTGCTTTAATATATGATTTTGCTGTAAAGGTTATTTGTCAGAAATAGTCTTCATTGTTGGGAGAAAATCGGACATCTTGATTAATTCTCCTGTAAACTATATAATGTTATTTTTCTGGATTTTTAAATTTATAATTCGGTTCAACTTGAGTTGCATTTGCACCAGGTATGTGTATGATTTTTGTCTTATCATATTGAAATGTTATCATGTAAGAGTCGATAAACACCAAAAAATGGAAAAGTACAGTTGAAAATTTAAATAGGAATTCCTGAAACTGACCGATGAAATCGCAGTAAAAAAGGCTACAAGTCAGTTAGGTTTACAATATAACATACTTGCAGATTAAAGAAAAAATCGCAAGTTGGCAACAATATTGCCCGGCCCTGCTTCATGCCCGACACCTGAATGGAATTACTAAGGCTACCACCGGAATACAATAAAAAGAAAACCTGCTCTCTTTTTATTGCCCTGCCATCAGTTTAAATTCGTAAGGCATAAAAAGAGATTTGTTGTAACTCTTGATTTTACAACAAGGATATGCTATACTGTATTTAAAATAAAAATTCGGAGGTTTCATAATGCAAATTTCAAGCAGATTTACTATAGCAATTCATATATTTGCGTGTATAGATACATTTAAGGATAGTTACAAACTGACAAGCGATTTCCTGGCAGGTAGTATAAATGTAAATCCCGTTGTTGTCAGAAGGTTATTACAACAGCTAAAAGCAGCAGGACTTATTACTGTAGCAAGAGGAAGCGGCGGAGCTGCTATCGCAAAGCCGCTTGAAGAAATAACATTTCTTGATGTATATAACGCAGTAGAGTGCGTGGATAATGGTGAGTTATTCCACTTTCACGAAAATCCTAATGCCATGTGTCCTGTTGGCAGAAATATTCATAATGTACTTGATGAAAAACTTTATTGCGTTCAAAAAGCAATGGAAGCTGAAATGGATAATATCACTCTTGCCAAGGTTGCAGAAGATGTGCAGGAAATTATAGCAAAAGAAAATAATTAACTTTTAAAGCCGTGTTTTCAGACTTGAGAACACGTTTTTTTATAACCTTTTGGGGATGTTGAGAAAAATTCAATATAATTATGTTGTACCTATTGACATTACAACAAATTCGTGTTATAATGCTGTTGTAACAATAAACGTTACAACAAATTCATAAGGTTTCATAACGGCGAAGACTGTAAACCTTCTTCGCTAATAACGACAGTATGGCAGATAAAAGCCTGCTTTTGAAAATAAAAGTTCAAGAATTTGGAGGTAATTGCAATGAAAAACATCCATAAGGCACTCGAACTCATTAATACTTTTGCTGCCGGTGATACTGAAAAGGCTGCCAGCCTGCTTGCGGAGGGATATATTCAGCATAATCTCGCATACGGCACAGGTCGTGACGCTTTTGTAGGCTCGGTTGCTTACCTTGCGTCTGCTCCCGTAAAGACAACAGTAAATAACGTTCGTTCTTTTGAGGATGGAGATAAGGTGTTCCTACAGACCATATACAACTTTGCAGGTGCAGGTGATCAGGTTGCATTTGATATCTTCCGCTTTGACAATGATGGTAAGATTGCTGAGCATTGGGATAACCTTGCTGCTCTTGCTGAGCCAAACCCTTCCGGTCATACACAGACGGATGGCACAACGGAGATTAAAGACCTTGACAAAACAGAGGATAACCGCAAGCTGGTTGAAAACTTCCTCTATGATGTTATGCAGGGTAACAATCTCGAAAAAACACCGGATTACTTTGATGGTGATACCTATATTCAACATAACACCGCAATTGCCGACGGTGTGTCCGGCTTAAATGAAGCATTAGGCGCTCTTGCTGAGGCAGGAATTGAAATGATTTATGATAAAGTACACATGGTACTTGCACAGGGTAATTATGTTCTCGCAGTAAGTGAAGGTACTTACGGCGGCGCTCAAACAGCATATTATGACTTGTGGCGTGTTGAAAACGGTAAAATTGCTGAGCATTGGGATGTCATGGAAACGATTGCTGAAGAATCAACTTGGCAGAATCAGAATGGTAAATTCTAAACCATGAATCTAATCTTTGAGGCAAGGCGAAATTTCTAATCGGAAGTAAAGTCTGCGAACCGCTTGTGCGGCTGATACGGTGCGAATCCGTGATCGACGGCTATAGTCCGGATGGAAGAAGATATGACGGGAAAGCCTCGCCATAAATCACGGCGGGGCTGTTCTAATCTAATTCATATCTCGCAGGAGGAATCTGAACGCAGAAACAAACACAAAAAAGCGTGCGCTGAATGTAAGAGCGGTTGTAATAACAGCTATACTTTCCGCAATTTCCTTTATCTTTGCATTTGCTGAAATACCAGTTCCGCTGTCACCATCATTCGCACGATTTGGCTTATCAGATTTTCCGGCTTTGATCGGTGCATTTGCTTTCGGCCCATTATCGGGACTGATAATTGAACTTGCTAAAAACGCTTTGCAGCTTCTTTCTACCATTACCGCCGGTGTCGGAGAGCTTGCGAACCTTTTAATTGGCGGCACCTATGTGTTTTCAGCAGGACTTATCTATTGCCGCAATAAAACGAAAACAAACACTTGGATTGCCTGTATTGTATCAAGCATGATTATGGGAATAATAGCCGCAGCAGTAAACTATTTTATTCTGTTTCCTGCATTTGAGCAGTTTATGCCGTTGGACCAGCTTATTGCTTCTTTCGGTGCGATTATCCCGTTTATTCATACAAAATTGGATGTAGTGCTTTACAATGCTTTTCCTTTTAACCTCCTGATAAAAGGGTTAGCGATCGGAGCATTTACAATGCTGATATATAAAAAGGTAACGCCGATTCTGAAAGGAGGGCAATAAAATGAACACGGATTACTATTTGAAAATGCTCGTGGAGGACTTTCACTCTACTACTGTTGCCACTATTGGTGCAGACGGACACCCTCAAACCCGTGTCATTAATATGATGTTATGGGACCCGGATGGTGTTTATTTCCTTACTGCCAAAGGCAAAGCGTTTTATACACAACTGATAGAACAACAGTATATTGCCCTGTCGGCAACGAAAAGCAAGGCGGCAATTTCTTTGCGGGGGCAGATCAGGAATATCGGCTCGGAAAGGCTCGATGAAATTTTTGATAAGAACACATATATGCAGAGTATCTATCCGGGTGATACACGGACGGCCTTGGAGGTTTTTCAAATCTATGAAGCACAGGGCGAGTATTTTGATATATCCGATCCGGTACATATCATCAGAGAAAGCTTTGTAATTGGAAAGACAAAAGCCGCACAAGGCGGATATGCCATCGGAAAGAACTGTGTAGGCTGCGGCTCCTGCTATGAAACCTGTCCGCAGAAGTGTATTGATTTAAGCTGCATACCGGCTCAAATCGACCAAAACCATTGCCTGCACTGTGGGCGGTGTATAGAAATCTGTCCTGTCAAAGCAATAGAAAAGAGATGAAGCCTATGACGCAAGCTGAAAAAAGAATCTATTTAATACGCTCTTTGCTAAATGAACAGCCGCAGTACCGTAATTTGGAGATTCCACAGAATGAGCAGGAGCAAAAGAGTCTGCTCAGGGCATTATTCAATATTCGTATGCCGAGGGAAACAAACGAGGAGTTTTTGCGTATTCAGGATGAATACTTGCAAACTGAAGCAGCGGCGAAGGGCATTACCGATTATAAAACACTTGATCCGATTAAATCCGGTATTTATCTATGGCGAGGCGATATTACAACGCTGAAATGCGGCGCGATCGTAAACGCAGCAAACAGTCAAATGCTTGGCTGTTTTTGTCCGAACCATGGCTGCGTAGACAATGCGATTCATACCTTTGCCGGAGTACAGCTTCGGGCAGCTTGTGCGGAAATTATGGTTCGGCAACAACATAATGAAGAAACTGGCAAAGCGAAAATCACGCCGGCGTTTAATCTGCCGAGTGACTATGTGATACACACAGTCGGCCCGATTATATATAGCAGACTTACAAAGAAAAATATAGAACTGCTTGCAGACTGTTATCGTTCTTGTTTGGAACTCGCAGAACAGAATGGTATAAAAAGTATTGCTTTCTGCTGCATTTCTACGGGAGAGTTTCATTTTCCGAATGATAGAGCAGCAGAAATAGCGATTAACACAGCACGGGAGTACAAGCAAAGAACCCACAGCGAGATTGAGGTGATATTCAATGTTTTTAAGGAACTCGATTACAACATCTACCAGAAGTTACTCGGATAATATAAAAAGGCTGAAAAATGAACTCGAAGCCGCTGATGCTGTAGTAATCGGCGCAGGCTCGGGATTATCAGCAGCGGCAGGCTTCACCTATTCAGGGGAACGCTTTGAGCAGTATTTTTCTGACTTCCGCAAGAAGTATGGGATTACAGATATGTATTCCGGTGGTTTTTATCCCTATCAATACCTTGAAGAATACTGGGCATGGTGGTCAAGGCATATTTTTTACAATCGCTATGTGAATACACCGAACGATACCTACTCCCGATTGTTTGAATTGATGAATGATAAGGATTATTTTGTTCTGACTACGAATGTAGACCATTGTTTTCAAAAAGCGGGTTTTGATAAAAAACGCCTGTTTTATACACAGGGTGATTACGGTCTGCTACAATGCTCGAAAGGCTGTCATCAAAAGACATATGATAACGAAGAAATTGTCCGTCAGATGATAGCAAAGCAGACTGATATGAAAGTTCCGAGCGAACTTATACCGAGATGCCCCGTCTGCGGTGAGCCTATGACAATTAATCTGCGCTGCGATAATACCTTTGTGCAGGATGAGGGTTGGTATGAAGCAGCTAACAGGTACGAGGACTTTATTCTCAGACATAAGAATTTGCGGGTTTTGTTCTTAGAGCTTGGAGTTGGTTTTAACACTCCGGTTATTATAAAGTATCCGTTTTGGCAAATGACTGCAAAAAATCCGCAGGCCACCTATGCGTGTATAAATAAAGAAGGATCATTATGCCCCTGTGAAATTGAAAAGCAGTCAATTTGTATTGATGAAGATATACAAAAAATTCTTAAATGTATTTCATAATTTTATTGTCGCTGAAAATTTGATTTTTTGCGGGAACGGTATTAGTTGCAGAGTATTAAGATAAAGAATCGGATTTGCTTTTCTTTCCCGATATTGAAATTTATTCTTTGATAAGAAAAGTAAAAGTTGGTCAGCAGGAAATTGTGTTAACAACAAAAGAGTATAGCTAGAAAACGTCCATGAAGCAGGTAATATATAAGCGGCAGTCTGAAAAAGGCTGCCGCTATTTATTATAATAAAATTATACTCTACCTTTACGGTGGGATTGATATATAAATTTTATATCATGACTGTAAGATTTCTTAAACTTGCTTGACAAAGGCAAGGAAACATAGTATAATATTAGTCAATCAATTGACTAATATCTGCTTTTGATATATTAGTGAGGTGAAGTAAATGACCAAAGAGGATAGAAGGAATGCCTTTCTCTATTGCAAATTTAGGGATGAGCAATTTGCGCTGTATGATGAATATGCCAAGAACAATGGTATTTTAATGAATACATTTCTGGTATTAAATGTTTTGTTTTATGCAAAAGACGGAATAACGCAGAAGGAAATTTGTCAGCGAACCTTTCAGTCTAAACAGACAGTCAATCTGATTATACGAAATCTTTTAAACGAAGCGTATGTAACTGTTGAGGAGCGCAAAGAAAATAAGAGGGAGAAATTAGTAAGGATAACCAAAGCAGGAAAAGCTTACTGTGAAAAAGTTGTCCGTCACATCACATGGGCAGAAGATACGGCAATGTCTATGTTTACACAGGAGGAGCAAAAACAGCTAATTGATCTTTCTCGGACATTTACAAAAAATTTGACTGAGCTTATCAATCAGGAAACGGAGGTTTGAATTATGGAATTTTATGAAGCAATCAGCAAAAGAAAAACTACGAGAGAGTTTTTAGAAAAAGAAGTCGGTTTTGAGATCATTAAAAGAATTTTGGAAGCAGGAAACAAAGCCCCCACTTGGGATCATAACCGCAATTGGAAGTTTATTGTTTTAAGAACCGATGAAGAAAAAGAATATGCCTTTTCCGAAGCCAAGGTGATTGCGGATAAATTCGATGCCGACAGATATTTGAATATGCCCAGACCTTATCCGATCACATTGGGGCAAAAAATGTACGGTTATGCTATGCCCAAACAATATACCATGCTGAAGGAAGCGACGTATGTCATCATTCCCGTATTCAGATGTAAGGAATTGAACGGCGAATATGTTTCAAAATTAAATCCCTTTGCAACTATTTGGTGTGTGATAGAAAATATCTTTTTAGCAGGGGCGGCAGAAGGTCTATCCTGCTCAATGCGTATACCGCTGAATAAAGAACACGATGCAGTTAAGAAAAAACTGAAAGTGCCGCCGACTTATATGATACCTGTATTTATCGGTATTGGTTACGCCAATCCTGAAGAACCGCAATTAGAGCAATATACTCCCGACATAGATAAGCAAATACGCTTTGGAAGATGGAAATGATTATAAAAAAAATTGTAGCAAAAAGGTTTCGGCAGAAAGCAAAGCTATGGTGGAAGAATTGAAAAGAGTGGATTGTCCTGATTTTTCACTCGTTGTAATCAGCAATTTGCAGTGAGATCATGATATGTCCCCGTGGAAATTTGAATAGGATTTCCATTTTTCAAACCTGACCGCACAGGCGGTTTGCTTATACCTACAGGAAAGTGTCCGGCTCATTCACTCTTAATGTATAATGTGTACTGCATATTGTATATTAGCTGATAGGGTTTGTCAAGGGAAGGATTGCAAAAAGTTTGCCGGAAAAAGAAAAGCGGGGTGGCTTACCGCTGCCCCGCAACCTTTTTACTTAACCGTTTTACTTAGTTTTTCTGCCGTAACCATCGTGCCGGTTAAGCCTGCGCCTGCCGCAAGCATAACCGGCAGCCACATATTGCTGTTGTCGCCGGTTTCCGGGGAGGTAGGCTTATCAATCGGCTTCTTTTCTATCGAAGCAATAGCGTCGTTAATCGCTTTTGTCATAGCATCCACCTTGGATTGTTCTGTGATTTTATTGATTTTTATATTCTAAAATAAACGCCCCGTTTCATAAAAACAAGGGCGTTTTTATTATATAGCCAAGTTCTTTGATTTCTTAAAATGGGTAAATCGTGGGTAAAACCGATTGTTCCTACTCCGAATCCCCTTTATTTAACGGGATTTTTTAGTTTAGGGTCTTCATTGTCGGGAACAGCAGAACATCTCTTATAGCAGGCGAATTTGTCAGAAGCATAACAAGCCTGTCTATTCCATATCCGATTCCGCCTGTAGGAGGCATACCGATTTCAAGCGCTCTGAGGAAGTCCTCATCAATGCGGTTTGCTTCGTCGTCGCCCTGCTTGAGCAGCTCCTCCTGAGCTATAAATCTTTCACGCTGGTCAACAGGGTCGTTAAGCTCGGAATAAGCGTTGCACATCTCTCTGCCAGTGATGAACAGCTCAAATCTTTCAACATATTCCGGATCGTCCGGCTTTTTCTTTGTAAGAGGAGAAATCTCTATCGGGTGATCCATTATAAATGTAGGCTGAATAAGATGCTCCTCAACATATTCCTCAAAGAATAAATTAAGAATATCGCCCTTTTTATGCCTTGCTTCATATTCGATATGACGCTCGTCGGCAAGCTTTTTGGCTTCTTCTTCAGTTTTTACCTCAGAGAAGTCAACACCGGAATATTTCTTTACGGCTTCGATCATAGTCATTCTTTCAAACGGTTTGCCCAGATCAATCATAACATCACCGTATGGAATCGTCGTTGTTCCGCAAACCTCCGTTGCAACGTGCCTGAACATATTCTCTGTCAGATCCATCATTCCGTAATAATCGGTGTAAGCCTGATAAAGCTCCATAAGAGTAAATTCAGGATTATGACGTGCGTCTACACCCTCGTTTCTGAAAACTCTGCCGATTTCATAAACTCTTTCAAGTCCTCCTACAATGAGCCTTTTAAGGTAAAGCTCAAGGGAAATTCTCAGCTTGACGTCTTCGTCAAGGGCATTGTAGTGTGTTTCAAAGGGTCTTGCGGCAGCTCCGCCGGCATTTGATACCAGCATAGGAGTTTCAACCTCTATAAATCCCTGTGAATCCAGGTATCTTCTTATCGACGAAATTATCTGAGAGCGCTTTATGAAAGTATCCTTAACCTCAGGATTGCAGATAAGATCGGTATATCTCTGACGGTATCTTGTATCCTGGTCTTTAAGTCCATGCCATTTTTCCGGAAGCGGAAGCAGTGATTTTGAAAGCATTGTTATTTTCAGGGCATGAACAGAGATCTCTCCTCTTCTTGTTCTGAAAACAAAACCCTCAACTCCAACAATATCTCCAATATCCCATTTTTTAAATTCCGCAAACTCTTCTTTTCCTATATCGTTCATACGAACGTAAACCTGCATTCTGTCGGTTTTGTCACGGATATCTATGAAATTCGCTTTTCCCATATCGCGCCATGACATTATTCTTCCGGCTATGCTTACGGTTTTTCTGCCTGTTTCAAGCAGTTCTTTAAGCTTCTCTTCATCGTCGCCGGCCTGTTCCTTGCAGGTTGCTTCAAAAGCCTCATATTCGGCTTTTGCGTCTGCGTTATGAGCGGTAACATTATATTTAGTTATTTCAAAGGGATTATTTCCGGCGGCTTTAAGCTCTTCCAGCTTGTCCATGCGTATTTTTTTCAGTACGTTTATATCCTCCGCTGAAATTTCTTCATCGGGGGAATTGCTTTTTATTTCTTCACTCATTGGCTGATCTTCCTTTCGGGCAGATTTACTTTGAGATCTCGAGGACCTCAAATTTAATTACTCCAACAGGAGCTTCGACTTCAAAGACATCTCCGACCTTTTTGTTTATTGCGGCTTTTCCTATAGGAGATTCATCGGAGATCTTATTATTTTCAGGATCGGATTCCGTAGAGCCGACGATCTGCAGGGTTTCAACCTCGTCCAGTTCAATGTCGCGTATTTTTATTATTGAGCCTACGCCAACTTCTGTAATCGAAATATCATCATCATCAACTACGACAGCGTTTGCAAGAATATTTTCAAGCTCGGCGATCCTGGCTTCAAGGATTCCCTGTTCGTTTTTAGCCTCGTCATACTCTGCATTTTCCGAAAGATCTCCGAAAGAACGTGCTTCTTTAAGCTTTTCCGCAACCTCGCTTCTGCGGACTGTAACAAGATGCTCAAGATCCTGTTCAAGCTTAGCATATCCTGCCTTAGAAATTGTATTTGCCATAATATAAACTCTCCTGTTCATAAAAATTTCTGTACTATCAAATTAATATTATACCTTATTTATTCCGTGTTGTCAAGTCAAAAAAGTAAGCACGGCGCGGAAATCAACGCTAAGATTCAAATTGAATATATTTGATTTGTTATATGTTCGTGATTTTATTTCGATCAGTAATTTCATTAATATTGTCAACTAATAATAAAATATAGGTTGACAAGTGCGGCGGTTTATGATATAATTGTCAACTGAAAGGACGTGTTTAAGTTGACAAACAAAAACAAGATAAAGAATCTGACCTACTGCGGACTGTTTATAGCATTGATAACAATATGCTCATGGATAGCCGTCCCTACTGTTGTTCCGTTTACGCTACAGACTTTCGGAATATTTGCGGCTGTCGGAATACTCGGAGGTAAGCTCGGAACAGCGGCGGTTACAGGATACGTTTTGCTTGGAGCGGTAGGAGTGCCCGTATTTTCCGGCTTTTCAGGAGGAATGGGCGTTATTTCAGGAACTACCGGAGGATATATAGTCGGTTTTATTTTTACCGCCCTTATTATGTGGCTAATGGAAAGGCTGCTGGGAAGAAGTATTCCTGTTTTTATTGTTTCCATGATAGTCGGTCTTGCAGTTTGCTATGCTTTCGGTACAGCGTGGTATATGATAGTATATACGCAAAATACCGGTGCGGTAGGTCTTGGAACGGTTATCGGCTGGTGTGTAACTCCTTTTCTGATTCCTGACGCAGTAAAAATAGTCTGTGCCGCAATAGTTACAGAAAGGGTAAGAAAATATGCAGGAATTAAAGCTTAGGCCTCATCATGCTTTGTGCGTACGCTTTTTTGAAGGAAAGGGCTACAGCGAAGATTTTACAAAGAATATGTATTCCGTAATAGAAAAGCTGAACAATGATCCTGTAATAAAAATAGTTTTCGGATATGATGATCTGTGTAATGAATGTCCTGATCTGTTTTCCGGAAGCTGTAAGGAAAAGGCAGAGAAATACGATATAAAAACAGCGTTTTACTGCGGTTTTCATAATGGTGAAGAAATTAAGTCCAGTTTATTTTTTAAAAAAGCCTATGATCAGATAGTATCAAAAGGGAAGCTTAACGAGGTCTGCGAAGACTGCTGCTGGATAGATATATGCTCCAGAAAGCTTTGATACAATAAAATTGCATAATATTAAAGCCTGAACCCAGACTGCTTTGCCAGCAGTGTCGGTTCAGGCTTTTTAAATACATTTTTTTATACGCTGAACTGCGAATTATAAAGCTGAGCGTAAAAGCCGTTCTTATTCATAAGCTCGCTGTGCGTTCCCTGTTCGATAATATGGCCGGAATTCATAACAAGTATACAGTCGGCTTCCTTAATTGTAGACAGCCTATGAGCTATTATAAAGCTTGTGCGTCCCTTCATCATTTCATTAAAGGTCTGCTGTATCAGGATCTCAGTTCTTGTATCTATAGAAGAAGTAGCTTCGTCAAGAATAAGCATAGGCGGCAGCGCAAGCATAACCCTTGCAATACATAACAGCTGTTTCTGACCTTGAGAAAGCGAGCCGCCGTCCTCAGAAATAACTGTATCGTAACCGTCGGGCAGTCTTTTTATAAAACCGTGGCAGTGAGCAGACTTAGCGGCACGGGTAATCTCCTCAATAGAAGCGTCAGGCTTGCCGTATGCGATATTATCCCGTATTGTTCCGGTTTTCAGCCAGGTTTCCTGCAAGACCATACCGTACATTGAACGCATAGAATTTCTGGTGCACTGCTTTATCGGAATACTGCTGAGAATTATTTTTCCTCCCGTTACGTCGTAAAATCTCATAAGCAGGTTTATTAACGTTGTTTTCCCGCAGCCGGTAGGGCCGACAATAGCGATCTTCTGACCTGAGCTTACTGAAATATTAAAGTCTTCTATCAGCGGTATTTCGGGATTATAGGAAAAGCTTACATTTTCTGCCTTTAAAGTTCCGTCCACACTTTCAAGAACCTCTGCTTCCGGACTGTCGGGAGCTTCTGCCGGTTCGTTGATAACTTCAAAGACCCGTTTTGCCGAAGCGAAAGCGCTTTGAAGCTCGGTAACTACGCCGGAGATCTCATTGAACGGTTTAGTGTACTGGTTTGCATAGGTCAGGAAGCATGAAAGCTGACCTACAGAGAAACCTCCTCCTATCGCCGCAAATGCTCCGATAATACCTACGCTGGTATAAACAAGACCGTTTATAAAACGTGTAGACGGGTTTGTCAGAGAAGAAAAGAAGGTAGCCTTAACTCCGACCTGCTGAAGATTTTTATTAAGCACGTCAAATTTTTCTTCGGATTCTTTTTCATATGCAAAGGCTTTAACTACTTTCTGATTGCCGATCATTTCTTCTACAAGAGAAGTCATTTCGCCTCTGGCCTCCGACTGCTTTTGAAAAAGCCTGAAGGTGTTTTTAGCAATAAATCTTGCGACAAAAAGAGAAATAGGTGTGATTATTACTACTGCCAAAGTTATTTTTACATTGATGGAAAGCATAAAGAACAGCGTTCCGAAAATAGTTACAATTCCCGTAAAAAGCTGAGCAAACCCCATGATAAGCCCATCTGATATCTGTTCTACGTCAGTTACAAGACGGCTCATAATATCTCCGTGTGAATGACCGTCTATATATTTCAGAGGAAGCTGCTGAAGATTTTTAAAAGCGTCGTTTCTTATATCACGTACAGTATTGTAGGTTACTTTATTTGTGCATAGCGACATAAGCCATTGGGAAATTCCGGTTACCGTCACGACTGCTGCAAGTTTTATCAGTATCGGAATAAGCCCGTTAAAATCCACATTTCCCTCGTCAATTATCAGATCGATACCTCTGCCCATAAGGATAGGTGCGTAAAGCGTTGCCGCTACGGAGATCACTGCCAGTATCAAAGCAATTACAAGCAGCCATATATGAGGCCCGGCATAACTTATAAGCGGCTTGAAAATCGACTCCTTATCAGATACTGTTTTTTTCTTATCCATTTTCTGCGACCTCCTCTGCGGAAAGCTGTGAAAGACATATTTCCCTGTAAACGGCACAGTTATTTAAAAGCTGCGAATGTGTGCCTGTCCCTGCAATTTCACCGTCGTCAAGAACTATTATCTTGTCTGCATTTCTGATTGAAGAAATACGCTGTGAAACTATAAATACAGTCATATCCTGTGTTTTTTCGGCAATTGCTCTTCTGAGCTTTGCATCGGTCGAGAGATCCAAGGCAGAAGCGGAGTCGTCGAGTATCAGTATCTCAGGACTGCCGACCAGCGCTCTTGCTATAGTAAGACGCTGACGCTGACCTCCTGAAAGATTTTTTCCTTCCTGCATTATCATATGATCCAGTTTTTCCGGCTTGGCGTTTACAAATTCAAGCGCCTGTGCTATTTCAAGCGCTTTGTATATTTCTTCATCTGATGCGTTTTTGTCGCGCCACTGCATATTTTCTCTTATCGTGCCTTTAAACAATACTGCCCGCTGAGGAACTATACCTATCTTATGTCTGAGCTGTTCAAATGGGTATTTTCCCGTTTCATATCCGTCTATTAGAAGCTTTCCGCTGCGATACCTGTAAAACCCCGGCATGAGATTTACAAGAGTTGATTTTCCTGAGCCGGTTCCTCCTATAATTCCGACAGTTTCGCCTTTTTCTGCGGTAAAGGTTATATTTTTAAGTGCAGGCTCTTCCGAGTCGTTATAAGAAAAGGTAACGTTGTCAAATATGACCCTAGGACTGTTTTCATTTTCGTTAACAGTCTGATTGCCTTCGTCCGATACGGACGTTTTATACTGAAAGACCTCATTTATCCTTATAGACGAGGCCTGAGCCCTGGTTATCGACGTAACAAGAACCGCAACGGCAAGCAAAGCCAGAAGTATCTGATTCATATAGCTTGTAAGAGCGATAAGCTCTCCCTGTGTAATACCGCCGATATTGACGTCGATCCCTCCGAACCAGATTATAGCAATTATGGCTATATAGACAATAACGTAGGTGCAGGGATTCATAAGCGCGGAGATCTTACCTGCTTTAACCTGCAAACCGAAAAGCTCGTCGGCGTTTTTATGAAATTCATCTTCTTCGTTTTTCTGACGGGAAAACGCTCGTATAACTCTGACTCCCGAAAGGTTCTCATCTACCATAAGAGTAGTTTTATCAAGCTTTTTCTGTATGTTTTTAAACATAGGAACGGTTTTAGTCATTACAAGATAAATTATAAGTCCCAGGATCGGCGCCGCAATAAGGAAAATAAGCGTCAGTTTTACCGAAATAGTAAAAGCCATTATAATAGAGCCGATTACGATAAACGGCGATCTCAGGAAAAGTCTGAGGAGCATATTTACTCCTGTCTGAGCCTGATTGATATCTACAGTCATACGAGTTACCAGAGTAGAGCTTCCGAGCTTGTCTATTTCAGCATGAGACAGGGTGTTTATATGATGATACAGATCCCTCCTCAGCTCAGTTCCGAAACCCAGAGAAGCCTTGGCGGCAAAATACTGAGCGGTAAGAGAGCACAGCAGACCCAGTACGCCGAGAAAAACCAAAACCCCTCCCATGCTTATAATATAGTTTTTATCCGCCCGTGCAATTCCTACGTCTATTATTTTTGCCATAACCAAAGGCACAGCCAGCTCAAAGCAGGCCTCTATCAGCTTGAACAAAGGTCCGATAATGCTCTGAAGCTTATAGTTTTTCAGATATTTAAACAGCTTTAACAAAATAATTCTCCTTAAAATTTAATTACTTTATATAAAGCTAGTATACCATAAAATTATAGCTCATGGCAATATCTATATTGCAATTTTGTTAATTTTGTGGTATACTAATTAAATTAAAGCAGCACGAAAGGCGGAAAGTTATGGAGGCTATAACAAATATAGATTTTGCGGTCTTGGATTTTTTACAGAAGCTTCACAGTAAGGTTCTGGATTTTATAATGCAGGCGGTTACTTTATCCGGGGATAACGGATATATATGGATCGCTTTATGTATAGTTCTGCTGTGCATACCAAAGACACGCAGAATAGGGGTTTTTACAGCTGTTACCCTCATAACCGAGGTAATACTCAACGACGGAATTATAAAGGGAATAATCGCAAGGGAGCGTCCTTTTATACAGAACAGTGCGATAGATACGATAATAAGGCAGCCAAGCGGATACTCTTTTCCGTCAGGACATTCGGCTTCTTCATTTGCCGCCGCTACAGCAGTTTATATGCATAACAAAAAGCTGGGAATACCGGCGTATATTTTGGCGGCCTTGATAGCATTTTCACGACTGTATTTTTATGTTCACTTCCCGTCAGATGTAATAATAGGAAGTCTGCTCGGAGTCCTTATAGGTATCGGTGTAAATAAGCTGCTGAATTATATCCTGAAGCGGTTAGAAGAGAGAAAATTGGCAGATAAACAATAAATGTAAATAGGGGGGGTATAAATAATGAAAACCATACAAGAACTTATAAAAAAGTATAATAAAAGAAAAAGCGTCAAGGTTTATGAGCTTATTATAGACCGTATTAAGACAGAGCCTGTACTATGGGCGGCTTATACTAAATCCACCCATAACTTTTACATAGGAATAGAAAACGGAAAAGCGTGCGCTTATATATTTACTGATATTGCGTATTATAATCAATTTTGCGATTTTTTGAACCAGCAGTATATATTTACTACTTCGGAAGAAATCAGTTACGGGGACAGATTGGGCTTTTTCCAGAAGCTTTATATGAACGGTATCGAGGCGGTTATAATTGATAACGGACAGACTTATCTTTGGACGGATCTGTGTGACATAATCGAAAAGCCTGATTTTTCAAGTGTTCCTAAAGTCAGCAGACCTGTAATGAATCCTTCGTTCTGTCGGGCGGCAAATGTGTTTTTTCAGGCGTACAGCATAAAAAGAGCTGACCGGATACTTGAATTAAATATGTTTAGAGAATTGGTAAAGGCGGAATTTCTTATCCCGGCGGATACTGAACAATTAGATATCGAGCGAAACGGCGGAAATAAGTGTACTTTTAAAAAAAACAGCTGTTTTGGAATACCTCTGATCAAAAATTCTCAAGGGAAAGCATTTTATCCGATATTTACCGATTGGTATCAATTAAGATTATTTGACAAAAATAGTAAATACAGCGGATTAATAATAAATTATAAAGATATTTGGCAGATGGTTGAAAAAGTCGACGGAGCAGTTATAAATCCATTTGGTTTTAATTTTATATTAGATAAGAATATGGCAGGCATAATAGACAATGCAGTCAAGGAGGAAAACGAGAAAGAAGCGTCGAAGAAACCCATACCTAAGAGTGGGGAAGCCGTTATGTGCGAACAAAGTTTTCCGAATGGTACAAAAGTTAAGCTGGGATTGCCGGCGGAATATCCTGAGGAAATGACAAAGGCGATATGCAGGGCAGTCAAATCAAATAAAAATGTTCATGCATTATATCTGCTTTTAATGATGATAGATAAAGAACAGAGCTATCTTATTGTTGCAGATTTTGAGGGAGATAAGGATAGTATTTTCGGAATGATCGCAAACGCCGGAATGCCGTATTCCAACGGAAAATATTTGGATCTTGTCAGATTTGACAGCGAATTCGGCAGAAACGCAGTTAAAGACGTAAAGCCGTTTTATAAGAGCATATAATCTATATAAGACCGTATTTACCGGATTTCATTAGCCGGTAATACGGTCTTTTTCTTTTTTATTCCGTTTTGCGGAAATAACCGCCGAGAAAGCAAGCGCCGCCGCTGTTCCCGCTGCCGCTCCCAGAGTATCTATGCATATATCTCGGAATTCACAGCTTCTTCCGGGAACAAAATACTGATGAAGCTCGTCAGTGCAGGCATAAATAAAAGCAAAAGCTGTCGGAATAAAAAACCTTACAGCTGGCTTTTTCGCTTTTATTGAGTTAAAGGCTAAAATGCCTAGGATTAAGTAAGCAGTGAAATGTGCTGATTTGCGTACAAAAAACTGAAGGTCTTCAACGAAATTGCTGCGTTGGCTTCCCGTAAAGCTGTCAAACTCAGGTACTATGAAATTGCATACCGTTTCTATTAAAGAACCGCTGGTTTCGCTGGAAGTTTCGGCATTCTGAGCTGAAAACATAAATATTACAGCGCACCATAAGATGGTCATGATCAAGAATATCAGCTGCTTCGTTCTTATCATAAAATTACGTCCCTTACATATTTCAGTATTTCTTCTCTGTTGTTTATTATTTCCTCGGAAATAACTGCTTCAAGTATACGGTCAAGCGCAGAGCCTATTTCCCGTCCGCTTAATCCAAGCTCTATAAGATCGTTTCCGTCTGCGTCAAGATCCGATATTTTCATGCAGGCGTTTTCTGCGTCAAGCTCAAAGGCTATCAAAGCAAGCTCGTCCAGGTTTTTCAGCTTTTCCGCCTTTTTATAATCTGACTGAGCATAGGTATCTGCTCGTCTGACTTCGAGGTAATCCATAAAAAAGTCAAAGCTGTATTTTGATATAAATCTTTTTACAGCTTTTCTTTCAGCGGGAATGCGGTTGTCATGTTCATATATCAGATCGTGGATATATCTCAGCGACATATTATCGCAGTGCAGGCGGTGCAGTATCTCCGCCGATATTTCAGCTCCGGCAAACTGATGCTTTTTGAAGTGATCTACGCCGTTTTCGTCGGTAACAGCCATTTTCGGCTTGGCTATGTCGTGGAGCAGCATTGTAAGCCGTATAGCCGGTTCGGGTCTGCAATATCCGACGCTTCTGCATATATGCTCCCAGACTGTGAAGCAGTGATGAGGATTATTCTGCCTGAAGCCGATACATTGCAGTATCTCAGGAATAAATACGCCAATTACTTCGCCGTACTCAAGCAGTATCTCCGCTGCGTCTTTTCCGCATACAAGCTTTTTCAGCTCGGAAAATATTCTTTCCGCAGATATACAGCGCAAAAGCTCTTTTTCAGCAAAAACCGACTCTTTCGTATTCTTTTCAAGCTCAAAGCCTAAAACCGAAGCAAAGCGTATTGCCCGAAGTATTCTCAGCGCGTCCTCTTTAAAGCGTTTCCGAGGCTCTCCAACGCACCTGATGATTTTTTTGTCAAGGTCGTTTGCACCTCCGAAAATATCTATCAGTCCCTGCTTTGGATTGTAGCACATAGCGTTTATAGTAAAATCACGTCTTTCAAGGTCGCCCTTTAGGTCGCTTATAAATTCAACGCTCTGAGGTCGGCGGTGGTCGGCGTAATTTCCGTCGCTGCGGTATGACGTTATTTCAACGGCGTTTCTGTCTATTATAACAGTCAACGTGCCATGTTTCAGTCCTGTTTCAATAGTTCTACAATCAGAGAAAACCTCCTGCATATCTGACGGAAGCGCATTTGTGCATATATCCCAATCATATGGTTCTTTTCCGATAAGGCTGTCTCTTACGCAGCCGCCTACACAGTAGGCTTCATATCCGTTTTTTTCAAGCAGTTCTATTGCGTGCTGAGCAAAATCCGGTACGTTTATTATCATTTTACAGACCTCCTTTCTTGGGGAAATAATAAATCAAAGCATTTTGGGAAAGATAAATTCTGCTGAAGCTTATATACATAAAAGTTGAAAAGCAGGTGAGATTTTTGAAACTGAAGCTGATTCTAATAATCTGCGGAGTTACGGCGGGAATTATTCAGACCTGCGCAGATATTCCTGTATTGTCGCTTATAGCCTATATTCCGATGTTTTACAGCGTTATATATGATAAGGAAATATTTAACGGCAGGTTCTCATGGCTTAAAAGCTGGCATATTTTTGTATTTTTTATGCAGCTTACCTCCTGCTCGTTCCTTATTACGGTTTATAGGCTGATACCTCTGCCGGCGGTGATAGGAATGCTTCTGTCGGTAATTGCTCTGCTTTCGCTTTCGCTGTGGCTGACCCTGCTTATTTCTGTACCGATAATATTTTTTCAGAAAATTAAATGCGGCGGAATATGGGATATATTCAGCTTTTCTATTTTATATACGGTAGGGGAATGGCTTTGCGAAAATGTTTTTGTGCTTTCGTTTCCTTGGTCTACAGTTTCGCTTTCTGCTGTTTCGTGGCAGGAATTTATACAGTCATCAAGCTTGCTGGGAGGTAAATTTACTTCTCTTATTATTCTCATAACAAACGGCTTTATCGCATACGGATTTAGCCGCAGAAGCATTAGACAAAAACTTGGCTGTATAATATGCTCTGCCGCCGTTGTTTCTTTAACCGTTTTCTACGGGGCGAATCATATTTTATACGTTAAGAACCTTATTGCGGAAAGCGGAGAAAACCTTAATGTGCTTATCGCTCAGGACGATGTTGAAGGTAAGGATAAATCCAAGCTGAACGGAAAGGAAGCCGCACAGCATTATATATCCGTACTGTCAGAAAACTGGGCTGACAATACAGACTTTATTCTCCTGCCGGAAACTGCCGTTCCTAAGACCTTTGATGAAGAGAGCGAAAATTTCAAAGGACTTCTTTCGCTTGCAAAGGAAAAAAACGTTATAATATGTTCGGGGGCATTCTGTGAACACAGCGGAAAAACCTATAATGCTCTTTATGTCTTTACTCCCGACGGCGCAGGAGAAAGACCCTATTATAAGCAGATACTGGTTCCCTTCGGAGAAAAGATCCCATTGGCCGGATTATTCGGACTGTCTACCGTTTCCTGCTGCGACGATGACGAGTATACTCAGCCTATAGAAACTCAGGATTATGAAATAGGCTGCGGTATTTGTATCGAGAGTATCTATTCGTCTGTTTTCCGTCGGCAGGCAGAGCAGGGAGGCGAGTTTTTTGTGATCCCGACTAATGATTCATGGTTCGGCAAAAGCTTCGCCAGATACGCTCATTACCGCCACAGTATACTCCGTTCGGTTGAAAATCAGCGTTATACGCTTCGTTCGGGGAACTGCGGTATCTCTGCGGTCATAACTCCTTGGGGCGAAGAATCCTCGTCAATAAAAAGCTCGCAGCGGGCGGTAATTGCAGACAGTATCAAAATGCTGAAAGCGGAAAGCGTCTATACAAGAACCGGCGATGGTTTGTTTATTTCTCTTTGTATACTTTACCTTACCGTAAGATTTTTTATATCGACAACAAAATTAAAAGACGAGCTTGAATAATCTGGCGGTATAAGGTTTTCTGAGCTGAACGGTAACTGCTGACTTTTCCTTGCTGTAAAAGAATTTTTCCTCGTTGCAGGACGGATAAATACAGCTGATCTCAGCGTTTCTGCCGTTCAGGAATGATACAGGAAGCACACAGGCGCTGTCGGCGCTTTCTCTTCTCCATACGGCAAGATATGCGGTATGTTCGGTTCTCAGTCCCAGCGATACCCATTCGTCAGAAAATTTCGATGTGCCCAGACTCCAGAACGGAACGGAATTTTTTATATCGGATCGTATCTTCCTGTAAACGGAAAGCGCTTCCTTCACCAAAGCCTTTCTTTCAGGCTCTATATTTCCCAGATGTCCGCTCTGGTGAACTCTGAGAAGCATTGCATTGACCATATTGAATATGACCTCCTCCTTATCTCCCGAGGTCATAGGATAGCTCCATACAGCCGACTGTTCAGGACAGAGAGCCGACGGGGAATTAGCAGCGATAGTGCAGTATTTTCTGTAATCGTCCTGATCTGAGGTGGACTGGATAGAATAGCGCGACAGCATTGCGTAATCCATTCTCAGTCCGCCGGATGAGCAGTTTTCGATAATAAGTTTAGGATACTTCTTAAATATTCCGTCAAGCCACGAGAGATATGCTCTTTCATGCTGTAAAAGTCCGTCGCCTGCGCTGTCGGCATTCTGCTCTGTACCGATACCCGGCTCGATATTATAGTCCATTTTTATATAGCCTACACCGTATTCTGAAACAAGCCTGTCGATAACTTCGTAAGCATGAGCGATAACTTTCGGATTTCTGAAATCAAGCTGATAGCGTGAACGGTCGTGAACCCTTTCTCCGTGGCGTGTAAAGAACCATGTATCGTCGCAGACGGTCTGAGCCATAGGACATTTAATTCCCATTACTTCTAGCTCAAGCCATACTCCTGGTATCATACCTTTTGAGCGGATATGATCAGTTACCTCTTTAAGTCCGTTGGGAAAGCGTCTGCGGCTTTCTTTCCATTCGCCTACCCAGTCCCACCAGAAGCCGTCGGCATACCAGCCTGCGTCTATGCAGTAATATTCACAGCCGGCTTCTGCAGCAGCGTCGATCAGCGGAAGCTCCTTTTCCGTCGTAGGATCGCCCCACAGACAATTCATATAGTCGTTGAAAATTACGGCAAGCCTTTCGTTGTCGGCATTGCGGCGGCGTATTTTACGGCGGTATTTTGTAAGCTCACCCATTGCGCCGTCAAAGCAGCTGTAGCCGTTCTCAGCGGAGGAAGCGCATACTCCTACGGCGCAGGGAACGGATTCAAAACGTTCTCCCGGCTTCAGTACCCTGCACCAGTGAGATTCTATTTCCGACGGGCCTGAAAGCTGAAGATACAGATGACCCTCCTGATCGGAGATCTCCCAGTGCCATGAGCCGTTATGCTCTATCTGCCAGAATATTGCCGAGCCTATTTCCGTATTTTCCAGAAATCCCATAGGCACATATTCCTTAGCTGACCAGTTTCCGACATTTGTAAAGCCGATGACCTTTGAGGAATGCTGGTAATCCTTGGGCTGGCATTGCTCCAGTCCGAGCTGAGGAAGGGTATATTTTGACCATTGAAGCTCTCTCTGCCATGAGTTGTGGCATACGGAAAGCTCCATTTTCTTGTCCTGTTCAAGTAAGCCTTCTTTTTCTATGCCGTTTATATTGAATGAGGATACATATTCAAGAGTACGGTTTTCTGTACCGTTATTGATGACCGAGGTCCATGTACGGACAACTGAGATACCATTGCAGAACTGAAAATGAGATATAGCTTCTATTCCTGTTTCTTCATCGAATGTCGTGATCTCAAGCTTTCTTCCAAGCTGGTTTGCAGTATCGGTAAAATCCCTGAATTTCATTCTGTAGCCGGGAGCAGTTACTATGTACTTGTTGCCGTGTCTTTCATACGGCCTGTCCAGACCGGAAACGTTTATTTCAGCAAGACGGAAGCCAAGCGTACCGGTACGGGAGGTTATATTTTTTTCATCAAACGGCAGTGCGGAAAAATGCAGCAGCTTTGCTTCGTTTTCATCGTTTATATCAAGGACGAAATGTATTCCGTTTTCACAGAGTTCTATTCTTTTCATAGTCTTTATATCCTTTCAGACGCTGTTAATTTTGGATCGTATTATTTTTGTATACCTCAAAGGCGCAGTTCAGAATAGTTGAAATGCTGTCTTTATTATAGCCAAGCTCACGCTGGGAGGAGTTATCAATACAGTCGGGAAGTATATTCTCAGGTATCCTTTTATCAAATGAAAAAGCAAAACTCTTATCTTCTAGGATCAGGAGATAATTGAACTTTCCGTTATTTTCTGTGCCTTCATTACAGTCTGTACAGGCGAAATAAAATTTGTTTATTCTGTCGGCGCACCAGTACTCAGGAACACCTTTGCCGTTTCCCGTAAAAGATATGATCTTTTCAGTATCTGCTGACGAGGTTTTTTCATAGCTGAAATACGGAGGAAAAAGCAAAGCTTTAAGCTTTGGATTGTATTCTTCATTATCTTCCGAGCTTATTTGCTTGTCCGATCGGCTGAGAGAGCTGTAATTAGGTATATGGTCAGCTGTTTCTGTAATTTCGCTTTCACAAGCTTCAGCTTCTTTTTCGGACTGTTTACGTCTGTGCGGTCTGACGCTTTTATCAAATATTTTATTAAGATCGGTAATACAGTTGTCCAATTCCCGTTTTTTATAATTCTTTATTTTCAGGTAAATGGAATCGGCTATTACTATAAAAAACAATAAATTCACAATTAGAAGAGAAATTAAAAATGATTTTGATACGCTGTCGAATGGTATTAACATATTGTTGCCTATTATAACTACGATAAAAGGTCCTATAATTGCATACGGCTCTTTTTCATCTATTGCTTTTATTATTCTTACGGTTTCAGGTGACTTTCGTATAATATGTACGACCAAGTATATTAATGCGGCAAAGACAGCGTTCATACACAGTATGATCAGTATTGGACTTTCAGAGCTTTTAGAGATCCTCCATAAGGAGTTTTCGGTCAGTATAATGCAGATAATAACTGCAATTATCTTTATATATTTATGATTATTCATAGTATTCTTATTACCTATCTTACTGCGGAAGCCAAACCGTCTTTGTAGTAAAACTGTACAAATCCGCGGCTTGCGGCACGCTTCTCAAGTCTGTCCTTTGTATCATATTCAAGAATTACAGTTTGCTTGTCTGTAAGATCGCAGTCAAGAGGCTTCGGGACCTGAACTATATACATAGGCATTGAAAAGCCGTCGTCCGCCGTTTCATAAATTTTCTGCAATGATATGACTCTGCTGCTTTTACCGTTTATCGTTACCGCAATATCGTCGGTTTCAAGCTCAGGCGCTATATCGGTTACATTGAATTTGTTTTTTCCGAGAATTACTTCATACTCGTCCTTTTTGTAATATAGCATAGGACGGAAGGAAAGAAATAAATTGTTTATTCCGCCGTTGTCTGTAAATACGTTAAGCGAATAAACTTCCCCGCTGCCTATTTTTAAATTGACAGTTTCGTCACGGTCGGCAATAAAATGCCAGCCCCAGCATTCAAGGGAGCCGCTGCCGTAGCTGCTGTCGTCGGAGTAAACAGCGTTGTAAAGTCCGTTGGGTATCTTAAGTGAATAGCTTCCATATTTATCGGTCCATGTGCCTATAATATAAGGACCATCCTCAAAGCCGTAACGGTACAGCATTACTGCCGACGGAAAAGGCTTCCCATCGAAATTCGATACATTTCCGGATATTGTGGAGTAACCGCATTTTTTGTCAAGCTCGGAATGCTGAGAGCCGCTGGTGCATGAAACGTGAATAAAGTCAGGGTAGCAGTCCTTGGTTTCACCTATTTTGATCAAAGCGTTTTTTTCCGCGGCTTTTACATATATCCCGTCGGATAAGCCGTCGTTTGCTATTTCAGTGTTTTTCTCAAATACAAGACTCGTTCCGCAGTAGCCGCAGACGGATATTGTCAGCGGGAAGGTCAGCTCAGTAAATTCGCAGTATATTCCTATATGTGAGCTTGTACTGAAAAAATCAGGCTGTAAAAATTCTTCCTTGCCCTGTTTGCAGTTAAAGTACCAAACATCCTTTATCTTCATAATATGATCCTCCTATTCTTTCATTGTGTTATCTGTCAAGAATAGCTTTAATCCTGTCAAGAATTATATGAGCCGCACTTTCCTTAGACATGATCCCAAGCTCTTCACAGCCGTTTTTTGTAATTACCGTGATAATATTCGTATCGGCTCCGAAGCCTGCCCCCTCTTTTTTTAGTGAATTGGCGCAGATCATATCGCAGTTCTTGGATTCCAGCTTTCGGCGGGAATTTTCTGTTACATTATCCGTTTCCATTGAAAAGCCGCATATGACCTGTCCTATGTGCTTGTGTACACCCAGGTATTTAAGAATATCCTTTGTTCGTTTAAGCATGATCTTCATATCGCCGTCTGATTTCTTTACCTTGCTTTTATAGGTTATCGCAGGAGTATAATCAGAAACCGCCGCAGCTTTGATTATTATATCCTGGCTGTCGGAAAGAGAAACAACTGCATTGTACATATCCTCGGCTGAAATTACAGGAACGGTTTTTACAAACATAGGCGGTTCTACGTCCATATGAGCGCAGACAAGAGTAACGTCAGCCCCTCTGAGCATTGCGGCTTCGGCGGCGGCGCAGCCCATTTTTCCGCTTGAATGATTGGTAATGAAGCGTACCGGGTCAATGCTTTCTCTGGTAGCTCCTGCGGTAACAAGCACTTTTTTTCCGGACAGATCTTTTTTATAAGCGATCTCTTTTATAATATATTTAAGCAGGGTATCCTCCGTGGGAAGCTTTCCGTCCCCTATATCTCGATTTGCAAGCATACCGTTAACCGGCTCTATAATTTCATAGCCGTGGCGCTTGAGCTTTTCTATATTTTCCTGAACTATTGAATTATGAAGCATATTATGGTTCATTGCCGGGGCAATAATTTTTTTGCATGGGCAAGCCATAACGGTTGTAGTCAGCATATCATCAGCGATCCCGTTGGCGATCTTACCTATTACGTTTGCTGAAGCGGGAGCGATCATTACTATATCTGCTTTTTTGGCAAGTGCAACGTGTTCCACGCTGTATTGAAAGTTCCTGTCAAAGGTGTCCATAAGGCACTTATTCTGAGTTATGGTTTCAAAAGTAATAGGATTTATAAACTGAGCTGCATTCTGAGTCATAATAACCTGAACATCGCAGTGAAGCTTTGTCAGCATTCTGGCGAGGTTTGCGGTCTTATATGCCGCAATACTTCCCGTAACTCCAAGAACGACTGTTTTTCCTTTAAGCATATTGCACATCTCCCGTGATTTAAAAAAGTATTTTTAATATTATATCACAAAAAAACGGAAAAAGATATAGATTTTCTGAAAAAAGTATGCTATAATATAAACAGCGGCTGCCGGACTTCAGACGGAGCGGATTTCAAGTACATACCCTGTCCGCAGATATTTCCTGCAAAGAAAATCTGACGCGCTTACATCTGTATATCCCATATGCAGCTGCCGTGTATTGTATCCTCGGAATGAGGAATAATAACAAGGAGGTTTTCATTATTATGAAATCAACATTAAAAACAAAACAGCTGGTTATTCTTGGATTGCTGACAGCTATCCTGCTCATTATGGCATATACGCCGCTGGGATATTTAAACGTCGGCATTTTGGCTATTACTTTTAATGTAATTCCGGTAGCGCTGGCGGCGATCGTGCTGGGACCTGCCGGAGGAGCTGTTGCGGGTGCGGTATTCGGTCTTACTAGCTTTTTGCAGTGCATCGGAGTTGGCGGAACAAGTGCTATGGGAGTAATTTTATTCGATATAAATCCTGTATTAGCTTTTATTCAGCGCTTTGTTCCGCGTGTACTTGACGGTTTTCTGCTCGGATTTATATTTAGAAAAGTAAGAAAATCATCGAATACCTATATATCCTGTGCAGTCACAGGCTTCTGCTCAGCTTTATTAAATACGCTGTTCTTTATGACTGCTCTGGTTGTGCTTTACGGAAATACGGATTATGTTCGGGGCCTGATTGCCGGAGAGAATATAATCGTATTTATCTGTACTTTTGCTGGTATAAATGCGGTTTTTGAAATAGCTGCTTCTACGATTGTGACCGGAGCTGTAGGTTCGGCTCTTTATAAAGCCAGGCTTATTCCCGCTGCGGTAAAACCTGTTTCAGCTTCACAAGCGGATTGATTTTCGGAGGATATTAAAAATGGTTCTTGCAGTTGATATAGGAAATTCAAATATAGTGATGGGCTGTTTTGAAAACGATAAGATCCTTTTTATTGAACGCTTATCAACAAATCGTGAAGCTACTGCCTTAGAGTATACGATAATGCTCAAAAACATATTGGAGCTTAACGGTATAAGCCATATGGATTTTCAGGGCGGTATTATTTCCTCTGTTGTTCCGCCGGTAACGCTTACAGTAAAAGAAGCCATGGAACGTCTTACCTGCAAGCAGGTAATGGTAGTAGGACCGGGAATAAAAACAGGACTTAAGATAATGCTGGATAATCCCGCTCAGCTTGGAAGCGACAGGGTAGCTGACGCGGTGGGTGCAATTAATCTTTATCCGGTTCCATGCATTATGATAGATATGGGTACGGCTACTACTATATCCGTTATAGATAAAAATAAGAACTTTATGGGCGGACTTATAATCCCCGGACTGAGAACATCCCTCGACTCGCTGACCTCCAGAACATCTCAGCTTCCGAACATCAGTCTTGTTCCTCCGAAAAGGGTTATAGGCACTAATACGATAGACTGTATGAAGAGCGGAATAATTAACAGTACCGCTTCAAGTATCGACGGAGTTATCGAGCGTATAGAAGAAGAACTCGGAGAAAAATGTACGGTTATATCTACGGGCGGAATAGCAAAAACTATCATTCCGTTCTGCAAACGAGAGATAATTATCGACGATCAGCTGCTTTTAAAAGGACTGCGTATTATTTATAATAAGAATAAATAACATATAATTATATTAAAACCGCTCCCGAAACGAAATTCGGAAGCGGCTTTTTTCTATTATTTCAATGCATCAAGCAGAGCCTTAACTCTGTCTGTTTTCTCCCATGCAGCTCCGAGATCCTCACGCCCTATGTGACCGTACGCCGCAAGCGCTTTATACTGAGGCTTTCTAAGATCCAAATCTTTTATGATCGCCGCAGGACGGAGATCAAAGACCTTGTTTACTGCCTCTGCAAGCTTTTCGTCAGGATATTTTCCTGTACCGTAGGTATCTACCATTACGGAAACGGGACGGGCAACGCCTATAGCGTAGGCAAGTTCAACCTCGCATTGCTTTGCAAGACCTGCCGCTACAATGTTTTTTGCAGCATATCTCGCCGCATATGTTGCGGAGCGGTCTACCTTAGTCGGATCCTTTCCTGAAAAAGCTCCGCCTCCGTGACGGGCGTAGCCGCCGTAGGTATCGACGATAATTTTTCTTCCGGTAAGACCGCTGTCGCCCTGAGGGCCTCCGACTACAAAGCGTCCTGTAGGATTTACAAAATAGGTAGTATTTTCGTCAAGCAGCTCAGCAGGGATAACTGCCTTAATTACATATTCTATTATGTCTTTTCTTATCTGCTCCAGCGATACGGCTTCATCGTGCTGAGAGGATACGACAACAGCGTCAACTCTGACGGGCTTTGAGCCGTCGTATTCGACAGTGACCTGAGTTTTGCCGTCTGGACGGAGATAGCTGAGAGTTCCGTTTTTTCTTACCTCGGTAAGCTTAAGGGCAAGCTTATGAGCAAGAGAAATAGGCATAGGCATAAGCTCGGGTGTTTCGTCGCAGGCGTATCCGAACATTATACCCTGATCTCCCGCACCTATATCGAAAGCGTTTTCATCCCGCCCTTCTAGAGCATTGTCAACTCCCATAGCAATATCAGGAGACTGCTTGTCTATAGATGTCAGCACCGAGCAGGTATAGCCGTCGAAACCGTATTTAGCACGGTCATAGCCTATACCGATGACCGTATCCCTGACGATCTGAGGAATATCCACGACCGCCTTAGTTGTTATTTCTCCCATGCACATAACAAAGCCTGTTGTCGTTACTGTTTCGCAGGCTACTCTGGACATAGGATCCTGTGCCAGCATAGCGTCCAGTACGGCGTCGGAAATCTGATCGCATATCTTATCAGGATGTCCTTCTGTTACCGATTCGGATGTAAATAAACGTCTTGACATTTTTATTACCTCTTTCATTTTAGACTGTATGTTAAAAACCTATCAAGTAAATAAGAGCATTAAAAAAGACGCTTCATTCCGAAACGCCTGAATTTACTGAAAAATTCCTCATCTCCCGGAATACACCGCAGGAATTAGCACCTTAGCTTAATAACTAGGTTGCCGGGCTTCACAGGACCTGTTCCTCCGCCACTCTTGATAAGGTATTAAATTATAACAATATTATTATACAGCAATCGACCCGTTATGTCAATATGTATAAGAACTGAGTTGTAAATTTATTGTGAATGTCACAGCAGGATTTCTTCTGTGCTGAGATTTTCAAGCAGCTTTCTGCCGTTTTCTTCAATACGGTGCATGACCGCAGCGCCGGCCTTTTTTTGAATAACTTTTTCAGCGTCGCCTAGCAGGGCATGACATCTTTCCGTACGATGAAAATCTGTTCCCAGTACATGAACATAGCCGTCGCTGATCAGTTTAAGACAGTTCTTCCTGGAACGAAAAGTCATAAGCGAATCTGCATTTATCTGTCCTAAAACGTCAAGACTCATAAGCCTTGAAAGTTCCTTATAGCTCGTAAACGAAAGATACCGTTCTATATGGGCGATCATGACCTTGACGTCCGTAGTTCCGGTAATGCGTTCAATATCGCTGATCATATCATCGGTAATACGCGAATACGGCATTTCAAGAAGTATAAAATCAGTTCCCTCGAGACACAGTTTGTAAATTTCTTCGCTTCCGGCAAGTGCATGATTATAAAGCACCTCGGCTCCGGTAATTATTCTTGGGTGTTCAGGCTTTAAATAAGGCTTGATACGTTGAAGCGCATTATTCCTGTTTTCGAGAAAAATATCGATCGAGGTTTGACCGCAGTAGAAATGAGGAGTGGCGGCGACAATATCTACGTTATCTTCAGCCATTAGATCAAGTATTTTAACAGTTTCTTCCGTGCTTCCCGAACCGTCGTCGATCTGCGGCAGGATATGCGAATGAAAGTCTATTTTCACAGTAAACACCCCCGTTTTGATAATTATAGCATATGGCTCTTTTTATGTCAAACGGAAGAAAATTGAAAGCTTATTTTTTGATCCTTTTATTTTCATGTCCGCACCTGCGGTTCATGCATCTGCAGCAGTTACCGCAGCATTTTCCGCTAAAGCTGTCCTTGAGAAAGCGAATAAGTATCAGAACCGCAAGTATAATGAGCATAATACAGAAAGCAATTATAATGTACTTCATAAATTTCACCCGATAAAAAGTGAGCCGATCTGGTAAACTGCCAGAGCTGCTGTGTAAGCGACGGTGCATTGCAGCGCAGCGCTTGCCAAAGCCCATTTTAAACTGCCGGTTTCTTTTTTTATTGTAACAAAGGCTGAAATACATGGCATATACAACAGGCAGAAGATCATAAAGCTGAAAGCCGAAAGGGGAGTAAAGACTGTTGAAATAGCGCCTGAAAGAGCAGCTTCATTGGGAGCGGAGTAAAGCACCAGCATGGTGCTTACAACGGCCTCCTTGGCTACCAGACCTGAAAGCAGCGAAACTCCCGCTTTCCAGTTCCCGAACCCTAGAGGAGCAAATACGGGAGCAAGAAAAGCTCCGATATGACCGAAAATACTTATCTCGCTGTCCTGAGTATATTCAAACGACGGAGTAAACGACTGAAGCGCCCAAATAACTATAGACATTGCAAAAATAACCGTTCCGGCCTTTATAATAAAGCCTCTGCATTTATCCCATGTGTTTTTGAGAACTGAAGAAAGCATAGGAAGACGATATGCAGGCAGCTCCATAACAAAAGGCGCCTGATTAGTTTTAAAGACGGTTTTTTTAAGGATCAGTCCTATAAGTATAGCAAGGGCAAAACCAGTTATGTACATTGAAAATACGACCAGTCCCTGATGAGCGGCAAAGAAAACTCCTGCGAACAGTGCATATACCGGAAGCTTTGCGCCGCAGGACATAAAGGGTATAAGCAGTATTGTGGCACGGCGTTCATTGATATTTTCCTGGGTCCTTGTCGCCATTACTGCCGGGGTCGTACAGCCAAAGCCCATAAGCATTGGTATAAAGCTTTTTCCCGAAAGTCCCAGCTTACGCAGAAATCTGTCGGTTATAAATGCGGCTCTTGCCATATAACCGCTGTCCTCCAGTATTGAAAGACACAGAAACAATATACATATCTGCGGAAGAAAGGTAAGAATGCCTCCGACTCCGCTTATTACTCCGTCTGTTATCAGAGAAACCGTCCATTGAGGAGCGCCGGCCTTTTCCATAAAGCTCAGTACCGCAGGAGAAAGGATATTATTGAACAGCTTTTCAATAATATCGGATAAAAAGCTTCCGACCGGCCCGAAAGTAAGTCCGAATATAGAACCCATTATAAGAATAAAGATAGGCAGCGCAAGAAATCTGTTTGTTACTACAATATCTATTTTATCAGATACCGTAAGCTTTTCCTCACTCTTGCCCTTTACTACACATTTGGCAGTAACGTTTTCTATAAAGCTGTAGCGTGCGTCGGCAAGCATTGTTTCGCGGTCGCCGTATCTTCCCGAACTTTCATACTTTTGCGCAATACGTTCAAGTGCAGCCGCTTTTTCAGCGCTCAGTTCAAGCTCTCCTACTGCGCTTTCGTCGCCCTCAAGGATTTTTGAAGCATAAAATGAATAGGGAAGAACTTTGTTTTCATCATAAATTTCGGAAAATATCTGGTTAAGCGCATTTTGGGTCTTATTGTCAAAGTTAATTTCGGGAGGTATGATATTATTTTCAATAACGTATGAGATCTGTCTCATGACTTCATCTATATTATCGCCTCTTCTGGCAGATACAGGTACTATCGGCATACCCAGAAGCTTTGATAGGTAGCAGGTATCTATAGAACCTCCCTGAGCTTTCACGTCGTCCATCATATTTATTACCAGGACCATTGGTATTCCAAGCTCGACCAGCTGTACGGTAAGGTAGAGGTTTCTTTCAATATTTGTACCGTCGATTATGTTAATTATTGCCTGTGGCTTTTCTTTTATAATGAAATCTCGGCTGACTATTTCCTCCATAGAATACGGTGAAAGCGAATATATCCCCGGAAGATCGACGATCTCAAATTTTCCGTCCTTTGTTTTGCCGGTCTTTTTTTCTACCGTAACTCCAGCCCAGTTTCCTACATACTGGTTTGAACCGGTAAGGGCGTTGAATAAAGTAGTTTTTCCGCAGTTGGGATTTCCCGCAAGAGCAACAGAATTCATGCGTCAGGCTCCTTACTTACCGTTATATTTTTAGCCTCGGAGCGTCTTATCGAAAGCATATAACCTCTCAGCTTTATTTCCAGAGGATCTCCCAGCGGTGCGACCTTATACAGCTTTACTCTTACTCCGGGAGTGATGCCCATATCTATGAGCCTGCGCTTCATTGCGCCCAGACAGTTCATTCTTGTTACTGTCGCATATTCACCGGCGTTGAGATCGTTAAGGGTGGCTTCTTTCATTAAAACATTTCCTTTCGTGGCGTTCGCTTAATACGGCAAAGGCTGAGTTAACCTTTGCTAACTTTAATTATAGCACAGCTTTAACAGAAAATCAACATTATCAGAAGAAAAATTTACGCTTTTTAAGTTCGCACTTTGAAAAGGCGTTTTGCTATGTAATTATATTCAGCCTGTCTGGTATAAATTCAGAAATTTTTCAGCTGCTTAAACGTTTAACTATGATTATAAACAAAATTCGTAAATATCTTCTGTTTAATTTGCACATTGACAACGTTTACAGAAATGAATATAATGATTTGTATATAATGTGAGTGTTATAATGAAAGGAAAGTGATTAGCTTGACAAAGCTCAAAAGAGCGCTGGCAGTTACTGCCGCCGTTTTGTCAGCCTCCGCTGCTGCCGGCTGCGGAAATTCAGGTAATTCCAGTTCTGCTGTTACGACAGTACCTAAGGTTGACGTTAACGATACAGATCTTATAGAGAATATTCCGGACGAAGCGCAGAAGGAAATACTGTGGATGGGTACATACGATCTTAATCCTGCCGAGGGAGCGGATAAAACCGTTGAAATGACCTTGTTTAATAATAAGGGCGGAACAGTGAAGTTTTCACAGGTAAGCGACGGTGAAAAATTCGATAAGCTTGCAAGTGCGATAATGTCGCAGAAGGATGTGCCGGATATATTCAAGTATGAATGGCTGGCTTTTCCCTCTCAGGTTCTTAAGGATATGTACCAGCCTGTAGATTCGATAGTTGATTTCAGCGATCCTCTCTGGGCTGACGTTGCTGATACAGCAGACCAGTTCGTGCTCAAAGGAAAGCATTATGTAGCTCCTATAAGCTTTTCCGTAGGAACATTGTTCATGTACGATCATGCTCTTGTTGAGAGCGAAGGACTTGAAGATCCTTACGATCTTTATATGAACGGGGAATGGAACTGGGATTCGTGGCATGATATTATGACTGAGTTTGTTGAAAATTCTCCTGCAGGAGTTCAGAGATACGGAATAAACGGCTGGTTCCAGACGCAGGTCATTCAGCAGACCGGCAAGACGATGGTAACCTACGACGGGAATACATTTAAGAGCAATCTTAACGATCCTGATATTGAGCGCGCAGAAAACCTGCTTTACGACCTCGGAAAGAACAATCTTGTTTATACCGAGTGGGGCGGAACTGCTAAGCAGGTGCTGAAAGACGGAGATATACTGTTTTTCTGTATGGGACCTTGGGCAATGACAGGAAGAAACGGCCCGCAGGAGGGTGACGAATGGAGGATCGTTCCGGTTCCCAGCGACCCGAATACAGAGGAAAAATATATGACCTCGGATATGCTTGCATATATGTGGGTAAAGGGTTCAACTGCCGATGAGGCTGTAAAGACCTGGTACGAATGCTGCCGTATCGCACAGACCAGCGACGAGTACAAGGAAAACGGAAAGGAAAAATTCCTTAATGCAAATCCGAACTGGACTGAGGAAATGTATGACGTAATGCAGAAGGCTTCCTCCAGCGAGTATAAGCAGGTATTTGATTACGGCTACGGAATTTCTCCTGCTCTTTCTCAGGATAACGCCAGCGAGGACGGAAACTGCGTTACCAGAAAGCTTTATGAATTTACAAATAAGCAGGACGATAACGGTCATCAGTACACATGGTCTGAGCTTAGAGAGGCGTATTCGGCTACTGTTAACAGCGAGCTGGATAAGATAAACAAAGCGATCAAGGAATTTGAAGGATAATTTCAGAGCTGAATCATTGTAAGTTGATGGCAGGTTTGAAAATATTAAACCAAGTTATGATCCCGAAATTGCGTAGATACGTGGTTTCGGGATTTCTTTGTGCAAAACTTACAAAATACAAAACAATACATTGTGCATTTTCGTTGGTTGACAACGTTTACAAATGCCTGTATAATATAATTAAGTAAGAAAGTTTTTGAAGTTAACGAAAATATTACAGAAATTTTAGGAGGCTTTTTATATGAACAGCTATAAAAGAATACTTGCCGGGACACTGGCTCTGGGAATGGTATTCGGAATGACTGCCTGCGGAAAAGACGGCGATTCTAAGGGAAGCGATGACAGCTTTGAGGCGACTAACAAGGTAGAGGTTCAGGCTAGTGATAAGATCAGCGCTATTCCGGAGGGAAGCGAAGGAACGATAATTTATCTGGGTGAGGGCGATCTTAACCCTACTAAGAAGAACCCTGAAAAAAGCACTGAGCTTAATCTTTTTGAACAGAAGGGCGGAAAGATAACCTTCCAGCAGACCAGCAACGAGGACAGGTTTGATAATCTTGCCGCAGCTATAACCGCCAATAAGGACGTTCCTGATATTTTCAAGTATGAATGGCTTGCTTTTCCTTCACAGGTAGTACGCGAAATGTATCAGCCTATAGACGATATTGTTGATTTTAATTCCGATCTGTGGAGTCCTGCAAAGGAAACTGCCGATCAGTTTATGCTGGGAGGAAAGCATTATGTAGCGCCCCTCGGATACCTTGCTTCTTCAATGCTCTGCTACGACCGAGATCTAATTGATGCGGAGGGTCTAGAGGTTCCTTATGATCTGTATAAAAACGGTGAATGGACTTGGTCCGCATGGAAAGATATTATGTCCGAATATGTGAGCAATGCTCCGGCGGATACCGACCGTTACGGCGTAAACGGATTTTTCAGAACACACCTTGTTCAGCAGACCGGAAAGAATCTTATAAATTATAATGCCGATAAAGGAATATTTGAAAGCAATCTGAAGGATCCGGATATAGAAAAGGGTCAGGATTTCCTTTATGATTTGATGAAGGAAGGACTTATACTTAACGGATGGGTAGGCTCGGCTAGAGACTGCTTCAATCAGAATTGTCTGTTCTTCGCAATGGGCGACTGGGCGTATTCCGGAACCTCCGGCCCTAAGGAGGGAGAGAATTGGGAGATCGTTCCTATTCCCGCATATGATTCTAATCCTCAGAAAATTACTACTTCGGATATGACCGCATTTATGTGGGTTAAGGGTTCAACTAAGAACGACGCTGTTAAAACATGGTTTGAGTGCTGCCGCGTTGCAAATACTGATCCTCAGTACGCAGAAACAGCAAAGTCAAAGTTTATGGAGAATAATCCTAACTGGACTGATGAAATGTACGATGTTAAGATGGACGTTGTTTCAGATGATTATATGATGATCTTCGATTATGCGTTCGGAGTTTCTTCCGCTTTGGGAGACAGAAAGCAGTTTGACGGAAATCAGTGTCTTGTAGATTATCTGTACGCAGCCGCTTCAACTCAGGACGAAGAAGGCAATCAGCCTACATGGGGTTCTGTTCGTGAGGAGTATTCCGCTACTGTTGATTCAGAGCTAAAAGACCTTAATTCAAGACTTGAAGCTTTTAATGCAAAGTAAATAAAAATTACAAACCGCTTGTTTCGCTGATCAGGCGGTTTGTTTTAATATTGATATGATAGGCTGCTGCCTCAGAAGATCAAGAAGCCGTGTACAGCAAATATCAGCTGCTCACGGCTTTAGATTATATTAATTAAGTTCTTTTCTGACCGCCTTTTCTAAAGAAGCGGTATCGTCTGCAATAATAAGTACGGCATATCCGTTTTCTTCAAAGACGGCTGCGTTATTTGCTTTTTCGGTTTCTGAGGGACTGTATCCCTCATATACCTTTATTCTTGCTTGTTTCCGGTTCTCAAGAATTTTCTCAGCGTTTGCGGAGCTGCTGTCTGTAAGCTTCAGTATTGAGATCTCATCAGCATATTCACCTGATTCGCAGTATAGTATACCGCCGTCAGTAAGCTCTGAGTATTTAACAGAATACAGTTTTTCGCAGTTTTCCTTAAATATGCTGTCGTTAAAATAAAGCGACGAATCAAGCTTTTCTCTGCTGACGCTGAGATTTTCAAGAATTTGCTGAACGCTTTTGTTGCTTTCCTGAGGGTCTTGATTTTTTTCCGTACAGCCTGTTATTGCTGCAAAAACGCCAACAATGCATATCAAAACCGCAGTTCTGGCTATAAGTCTTTTCATTTTTCTCATTCCGTTTCATTAATATATAAGAATTATAGCATTGTACGGTAAAAAAATCAACAACGTATAAAAAAATTCACACTGTTATTCACTATATAACAAAACCCCTTCTCGGATACATTGATCTGCGGAGGGGTTTATTATTGACTGCATTCATGGTTCTGAATAATTGATCTAATGCTTTCATATAAATGAGGCTTCAGCACGTCAAGGCTGCATGGCTCCTGGTACAGGATTGCCGAATAACAGGTGGAGGAAACCAACTCTACGATCATAAACAGCATGATCTCAGGTTCGTTGATTTTAACAGGCGATTCCTCAAGCATTTGAAAATATACGTCTTTGAAATTAATGTCGTCACCTGCGGTCGGAGTTGTAAGTGCGGTTTTAAAAATTCCCCAGCTTAAGTTTTTGGAAATAAAGGTAAGAAGTGATTTGTTTTCATTAAGCTGATTTATTATATTGTCTATAAGACTTATTATTTTTTCCTCAAAGCTCAGCGGCTTGCTTTGTGCTATAAGCTCTTCTACTGCGTTTCGGAATATTTGGCTTGACTTATGGGAAACGAGCTTGTTTCTTATATCGTATTTATCTTTGAAATAAAGATAGAAAGTACCCTTTGCAACTCCTGCGTCATCAACTATATCGGTTATCGACGTTTTGCTGAATCCTTTTGTCGTAAAAAACTTAAAGGCAGTGTTAAGAAGAGAGTCTTCTTTATGCTTCTTGTTGATGTCGAGCTTTCCCATTAATTATCACTTCCTTTTGAAGTATGTAATAACGCAGCTATTTCTATAACCTTATTATATTACTTTTTAACGTTCGTGTCAACAAGTAAAATTGACTAATAGTCATTTTTATATCTTGAATATTTTTGTTGATATAAACAAAAAACTGACTATAAGTCATTTTTCTTTGTCAGACATATTGACTAACGGTCAGATTTAGAGTATACTGTATTTGTGCTAAAGAAATGACTATCAGTCATTATATTGAAAGGAATGAAGACGGCATGATAAAATTCGGCAAATGGATCGTCAGGCACAGGATAATTATTATTATAGTAAGCGTTCTGCTGCTTGTTCCGTCGGTATTCGGATTTGTCAATACCCGGGTAAACTACGATATTCTTTCATACCTGCCAAAGGACATTGATACTATGACAGGACAGGATATTCTGCTCGGGGATTTCGGCAAGGGCGGTTTTTCAATGGTCATGATCGACGGTATGACCGATAAACAGGTTGAACAGACAAAAAAGAAAATTGAGGATATCAACCATGTTGACAGCGTAGTCTGGTACGATTCGCTGGCGGATATAACTCTTCCTAAAGAGGTCCTTCCTGATAAGCTGTACGACTTCTTTAATTCCGGCGATTCTACTCTAATGGTTGTATTTTTCGACGATACGACGTCAGGTGACGGAACGCTTCAGGCAATTGAGGATATAAGAGCCGTTTCAAAGGAGCAGTGCTTCGTAAGCGGAATGTCTTCGGTTGTTGAGGATATTAAAAATCTTTCAAATGAAGAAAGTATAATGTATGTAGTGATCGCAGTTATACTTACAAGTATTATTCTTGCGGTAGCAATGGATTCCTTCCTTATTCCTGTATTTTTTATGCTGAGTATCGGAATGGCGATCATATATAACCTCGGAACAAATTTTATAAAAGGTGAGATATCATTTATTACTCAGGCTCTGGCGGCGGTGCTGCAGCTGGGTGTAACAATGGACTACTCTATCTTCCTTTATCACAGCTATAAAGAAAAGCAGCAGGTTTACGCCGGAGATAAGGAAAGAGCTATGGCTCATGCGATCTCCAACACGATAGTTTCCGTTGTCGGCAGCTCGGTAACTACAGTAGCAGGATTTCTTGCAATGTGCTTTATGAGCTTTACAATGGGGCTCGACCTTGGAATCGTAATGGCAAAGGGTGTTGTTTTCGGAGTATTGAGCTGTGTTACTATTCTTCCGTCGTTAATACTCTGCTTTGATAAAGCGATAGAAAAAACATCGCATAAGGATATTATTCCTGATATGAGCAAGGCTTCAAAATTTATAATAAAGCATTCGGGAGTATTTATAACGCTGTTTTTAGTTATTCTGTTTCCTGCGCTTTACGGTTATACTCATTATGATGTTTACTACAATCTTGATTCAACGCTTCCTAAGGAGCTTCCGAGTATTGTAGCTAATACCAAGCTGGCGGAAGAGTATCACATGAATTCGACGCATATGCTGCTGGCGGATTCTGAAATGGACGCAAAGCAGGTCAACAGAATGCTGGACGAAATGAACGATGTAGACGGAGTGAAATTTGTTCTGGGCTTTAATGAGCTTGTAGGGCCGGCGATTCCGGAGGAGGTCATTCCGGAATCAGTTGAGAGCATTATGAAGAGCGGAGACTGGCAGCTAATACTTATAGGGTCTGAATATGCGGTAGCTTCCGACGAGGTAAACGATCAGATCGCAAAGCTTAACGATATTGCTAAGAATTATGACAGCGGCTCAATGATAATAGGAGAAGCGCCCGCTACCAAGGATCTAATAGAGGTCACAGACCATGACTTCAAGGTAGTAAGCATAGTATCGATAGGAGTAATATTCCTTATTATAGCCTGTGTACTTAAATCGGTTTCTCTTCCGATAATACTTGTGTGCGTCATTGAATTTGCAATATTTGTAAACATGGGCATTCCCTGCTTTACCGGAACTGAACTTCCGTTTATTGCGTCAATAGTTATAGGAACTATTCAGCTGGGAGCAACAGTAGATTATGCAATACTGATGACTACCCGCTACAAGAAAGAACGTTACGGCGGCAAGGATAAAAAGGAAGCGGTAACGATAGCACTTTCGACTTCCGTAAAATCAATCATAGTTTCAGCAATGGGATTTTTTGCGGCTACCTTTGGCGTAGGAGCTTATTCAAGTATAGATATGATCTCCTCACTGTGTACGCTTATGTCAAGAGGAGCGATAATATCTATGATAACGGTTATCACAGTTCTTCCGTCGCTGCTTATGATTTTTGATAAGCTGATATGCGTTACGACAATGGGAATAAGACCAAAGCTGTTTAAAATACCTGAAAAAGATTATTCGCAGACAAAATTACCGGTGGAAAATAAATAGGAGGCAGATTGTTATGAGAAAGTATACCCGAATTATAGCAGGAGTGCTGGCGGTTTTGATATCAGCCGGAGCTACAGGACTATATGCTGTTGCACAGGACGATAAGTCATCAGACAAAAATCAGACCGCTTCTTCACAGGCTGAAAAAGAAAACAGCGGCTCTGATGATAACAGCAAAAAAGAGCAGTCTGATAATGAAGCGCAGGCAGAAAAGGAAGAAACAGTCTATGTGCTTTACGACAGCGGTTCAAATATAAAGGACGTTATAGTAAGCGACTGGCTTAAAAATACCAAGGGTTCGGATACTCTTGAGGACATTTCGGATCTTACCGATATAAAGAACGTAAAGGGTGATGAAACATTTACCGATAACGGAGGAAAGCTGAGCTGGCAGGCAGACGGAAATGACATATATTACAGGGGAAACTCCGATAAACAGCTTCCGGTTGATGTGAAAATAACCTATTTACTGGACGGAGCGGAAACAGCTCCCGAAAATATGTTGGGAAAGAGCGGTAAGGTCACAATACGTTATACCTATACCAATAATCAGAAAACAACAAAGAAAATAAACGGAAAGGATATCGAGGTATATGTTCCTTTTCTTATGGCAAGCGGAACGATACTTGACGGCGATAAATTCAGCAATGTAGAGGTAACGAACGGAAAGGTAATATCAGACGGAAACAGGCTTATAGTGCTTGGAATGGCGGTTCCGGGACTGTCGGAAAGCCTTGGACTGGACAATTTGGAGGACTTGAAGGACGCAGATATTCAAATACCGGAAACAGTGGAAATAACCGCAGACGTAAAGGACTTTGAAACAACTGCTTCAGTTACCGTTGCGACCGGCGAGCTGTTTTCACAGATCAATTTTGACGATACTGAGACTTTTGACGAGCTTAGTGATAAAATAGACGAGTTAAGTAAAGCCGCCGATGATCTGTGCGACGGAACTGCAAAGCTTTACAAGGGTATTTCAGATCTGTCCGACGGAGCGGGCGATCTATCAGACGGTATAAAGAAGCTTTACGACGGTTCGTCAAAGCTGAAAAGCGGAGCAGGCGATTTATACAACGGCTCCAAGCAGCTTTCAGACGGCGCAAAAACGTTGTATAATTCTGTCGGAAAGCTCAGCGGAGGAATTTCAGATGCAAAGAACGGTTCGTCAGAGCTTGTAAACGGAATTTCAAAGGTTCAAAATGGTTCAAAGGAACTTGTGAACGGAGCGGATAGTCTTAAATCAGGAATTTCTGATCTGTCCGGCGGCGGAAATGTACTTTCAGAGGGTGCAAAAACCTTATCGGACGGAACGGGTCAGCTGGTAACAGGTACGAAGACTCTAAATGCTTCGGCAAAACTGCTTTCCGACGGAATTACCGACGCTAAAAAGGGCGCTGATACCCTGCTCAAAGGCGTACAGTCAGCAGAGGACGGAGTTTCAAATCTTTTGGACGGCTCCGGAGAGTTAAAGCAGGGCGCTGCCGAATTGTCAGCAGGTATGGACGATGCTGCGGGAGGACTTGGACAGACTATTTATGCAGACCAGCAGGTTCTTTCAGGTCTAAAGCAAATGCTTGCCCAGACTGAAGAGGGAACGGAGGAATATATCAGTATAAAGACTATGATAGAAACTCTTGAACAGTCTATAGGCGGACAGCAGCAGATTCAGGGTTCTCTTACAGAGGGCAATGAGGGACTTAAGGACGGAGCGGTAAAGTTAAGCTCCGGTGCAGATCAGCTTCAGAGCGGAGTAAAAGCTTTACTTGATAAGAAAACTGGACTGCCGGCTCTTGAGCAGGGAGCAAGTTCGCTGTGCGTGGGTCTGAAGGATCTTAATAAAGGTGGAAAGGCTCTTTATTCCGGTACAACAGATCTGTATTCGTCCAGCAAGGATCTTAATTCGGGAGCAAAGCGGGTTTCATCAGGCGCAAGCGAGCTGAACGGCGGTATTTCCAAGCTTTCTAAAGGTGGAGATACGATGATAACCGGTCTTAATTCACTTGACGACGGAATAGCTCAGCTTTCTCAGGGCGCAAGTGCGCTTGACAGCGGTCTGGAGCAGCTTAACGAGGGAGGATCACAGCTTTACAGCGGAACCTATACTTTATATACCTCCAGCGTAATGCTTAAAGACGGAGCGCTAACGCTTTCTGACGGAAGCGGAGAGCTTTTCTCAGGAATAAAGACCCTTAAAGACGGAAGCGGAGATCTAATTGACGGAGTTTCTCAGCTTAAGGACGGCTCAAAGGAGCTTGACGACGGAATGAAGAAATTCAGGGACGAGGGTGTAAAAAAGATAGTCGATGCCTATAATGGTGATATTTCCGAATTTATCGACCGTCTTAAAGCTGTAGCGGAAGCGGCTGAGGATTATACCTCTTATTCAGGAGTTTCTGACAGTATGAAAGGCAGCGTTAAATTTATTTATACTACCGACGGCGTAGAAAAGCCTGACGACAGCTCTTCTGCCGATAAAAAGGCTGACTGATAAGCTGCGGTCTGATAATACAGCATTTGCGGCGGGATAAATTCCGCCGCATTTTTTGATTGAGCCGGTATTATACAAATGATCTGTTAACTATAAAACATAAAACATAAAAAATAAGATCAGTCAAATTCATTTGTTCAGAAAAGCAGCAGCTATTCCAAAAAAAAATTTGAAATTTAATTGCTGCGTTTTTTGTTTAATACGCTTGACTTATGCTGAAAAAGGTGTTATACTGTATATTAATTGAATATCAGATTTGCAGGGGGACTGAGCCGAACGGCTGAAAGTTGAGAAGGTAGAACCTGACCCTTTGAACCTGTTGGTTAATACCATTGTAGGGAAGCAATAAAGCGTTACAAATGCGTTTATAGAAGGACTTTCATATAGTGGAGGTCCTTTTTTTATTTATGAATGAGAGGTTCAGTATGAAAAATTGTCTTACTATCGCCGGCTCAGACTGTTCCGGCGGCGCAGGAATTCAGGCTGATATTAAAGCTTTTTCGGCTATGGGTACTTACGGAATGAGCGTAATAACGTCGGTCGTAGCTGAAAATACCTCAAGGGTGATCTCGATCCAAAATATTGACTGCGATATTATAGCGGACCAGATTGACGCTGTTTTTGAGGATATTGAGGTTTCTGCTGTAAAGCTGGGAATGCTTCCGAGCTTTGAGATCATTCGGCTTGTTTCTGAAAAACTTGTGCAGTACAAGCCCGAGTTTGTTGTGTGCGACCCTGTTATGGTTGCAACAAGCGGAGATCCTCTTTGTGAAGATACCGCCGAGGCGCTAAGGAGGTATATTTTTCCTATTGCCGACCTGGTTACGCCGAATATGCCCGAGGCTCAGGCACTTTCCGGAGTTAAGGTCAATACTCTTGACGATTTTGAAGGCGCTGCTGAGATAATTATGGATATGGGAGTTAAAAATCTGCTGATCAAGGGCGGTCATTTTATGGGCGACGCTGTTGACGTGCTTTATACGCCTGATGGAAATTACAGTATGTGCAATCAGCGGATAGATACAAAAAACACTCATGGAACAGGTTGCACTCTTTCATCTGCAATAACTGCTTGTCTTGCCGAAGGAATGGATATGGTTTCGGCTGTCGAAGCCGCAAAGAATTATATTACCATGGCAATTGCCAATGCAGACAAGCTGAACGTAGGCAAAGGTCATGGCCCTACAAATCATTTTTATGACTATTATAATCTGAAAGGAATCTTGTAATATGAGAAACTACGCTACACAGATGGAAGCCGCAAAGAAAGGCTTGATCACTCCTGAAATGGAAACCGTTGCAAAGAAAGAATACCGTACTGCTGAGGAAATCCGTGCGTTGGTTGCTACGGGCGAGGTTTGTATTCCTGCAAATATCAATCATAAATCGCTTTCAGCCGAGGGCATCGGCAAGGGAATGAAAACCAAAATCAATGTAAACCTTGGAATTTCAGGCGACGCAAAGAACTACGATCTAGAAATGCAGAAGGTAGATATGGCGATCAAATTCGGCGCTGAGGCTATTATGGATCTGTCAAACTACGGCAAGACCAATAAATTCAGAACTGAGCTTGTTGAAAAATCTCCTGCAATGATAGGCACTGTTCCAATGTATGACGCTATCGGATATCTTGAAAAGGATCTGCTTGAGATTACTGCCGAGGATTTTCTCAGAGTTGTAAAGGCTCATGCCGAAGAGGGCGTTGATTTTATGACGATACACGCAGGCATTAACCGCCGTGCCGTTGAAGCTTTCCGCCGTGAGGGCAGAAAAATGAACATTGTATCCCGCGGCGGCTCTCTGCTGTTTGCATGGATGATGATGACAGGCAATGAAAATCCATTCTTTGAGTATTACGACGAGGTGCTTGAAATACTCAGAAAGTATGATGTTACGATCTCACTCGGCGATGCACTTCGCCCCGGCTGTCTTGCTGACGCTACCGACGCAGGACAGATCTCAGAGCTTATCGAGCTTGGAAACCTGACAAAACGTGCATGGGATAAGGACGTTCAGGTTATGGTCGAGGGCCCCGGACATATGCCTATGGATCAGATCGCCGCTAATATGAAGCTTCAGAAAAGAATCTGCCACAACGCACCGTTCTATGTTTTAGGGCCTCTGGTTACGGATATTGCACCCGGCTACGACCACATTACTTCTGCTATCGGAGGAGCAATAGCAGCGGCAAGCGGAGCTGATTTCCTTTGCTATGTAACTCCTGCCGAGCATCTTCGTCTGCCCGACGCCGACGATGTTAAGGAGGGAATTATGGCAAGCAAAATAGCCGCACATGCAGCAGATATTGCAAAGGGTATTCCTCATGCAATGGACATCGACAACGCAATGGCTGAGGCAAGACATAAGGTTGACTGGGACGAGATGTTTAAGCTGGCGATTGACCCCGAAAAGGCTCAGAGATTTTTTGAGCAGACGCCTCCTGCCGACCGTCATACCTGTTCAATGTGCGGAAAAATGTGCGCAGTAAGAACTACAAATATGATTTTAGAGGGCAGGGAAGTTAAGTTCTGCACAGAAAAATAGCTTTTGCAGTGCAAAGCCAAATCAGTATATCTGTAGGAAGGAGCGCTTGGCATGGGTTTATTTAAGAAAAAAATTCCAAAAAATGAAAACGGATTTTTAGATATTAAAGTGAAAAAATTGATTGAGTGGAATGAGCCTAACGGGGAAGGCTGTATTGTATCTGACAGGATTACAAAAGACGGTATGAAGGTCGGATATATGTATCGTGATGAGCCTAATACCGATTATCCCGACAGCGGCTGGTGCTTTTTCGCAGGTGATGAGGACGAGGAATATTCAAACGACCCGAATAATCATCATGTTTTCGCACTTAATACAATATGTAATTATGACCCTGAAATTATTCCGTATCTTTATTCCCCGATCGGTACTTATTTGATCAGGGTAAAGGACGGAAAATTTATAATTGATGACGGAACTCAGCCGATTTATATGGAAAAACAAAACGGTATCGGCTAGGTTTTGTTATATAGGGAATTGATAGTTGATAATGGTGAAATGATTTGCAATAATTCATAACTGTCTTTTCCCCCACGCGGGTAGGGCTGATAAATTTACCTCTTGCTCAAAGTAAATGTGGGAGGGGGGGTCCGACCGTTCGGCGTGAGAACTTTTTCCCGTATGAGGAGCGTTTTACGGGGTTTTGCGGAATTCTCCTATCCGTATAAACAGAGTATTCAGCGAGGGAACCCGTGTTTCGGGGTGAGAGGATACAATCGAGTATCGACCGGAAATATTTTATTATTTTCATGCTTTTACTGTACGCTTTTAAGTACAGTAATTTGCCGCCGCTGGATATTTAGCTTGTACTCAGACGGCGCAGGCATGAGTACAGGAGGTTTTTTATATGAAAAAAACAAATATTCACAAGCTAACCTTTGCCGCAGTTTTGGTGTCGCTGGCAGTAGTCGGTTCATTCGTATCTTTTCCGATCGGCGGCTCAAAGTGTGCTCCTGTTCAGCACCTGGTAAACATTATCGGAGCAGTCTTTTTAGGACCCGTATGGAGCGTAGGAGTTGCGTTTGCGGCTTCCTTGCTGAGAAACCTGCTTGGTCTGGGTACTCTTATGGCATTTCCCGGCTCTATGGCAGGCGCTTTGCTGGCAGGAATACTTTACAGGTACATAAAGGCTCTTCCGGCTGCGTATATCGGAGAGCTGTTCGGTACGTCTGTGCTTGGCGGACTTCTGGCATTTCCGGTAGCTAAGTTTATAATGGGAAATTCCGCCGCAGCATTGTTCGGCTTTATTCTGCCGTTCTTTGTAAGCTGTGCGGGCGGAACGGTTCTAGCGGTTTTTATTGTTACCGCTCTCAAAAGGGCAAAGGTATTTGACGGGTTTTTGGGACTTAACAAAGCTTCAGGGGAGGTCAGGGCATGACAGCTGATAAAATTGCAGGGCAGTTCAGTGCGGTTCGGGAAGAATGCCCTCTGGTTCATTGCATTACAAATTATGTTACAGTTAATGACGTTGCAAACGCTGTGCTTGCAATAGGCGCTTCACCGATTATGGCGGACGATATCAACGAAGCGGCAGATATAGCTTCAATAGCCTCTGCACTTGTTATAAATATGGGAACGCTTAATCAGCGTACTGTAGATTCTATGCTGGCGGCGGCAAAGGCGGCGAATAAAAAGGGAATACCCGTTGTTTTCGATCCGGTAGGCGTCGGAGCGTCTGCGTTCAGAAACGATACTGCTAAGAAAATTATGGATAACGTCAGAATTTCAATATTAAGAGGAAATCTTTCGGAGATGTCCTTTATGGCAGGACTTGAGGTTTCAACAAAAGGTGTTGATACTTCCGCAAAAGATGAGAAAAACGACCCTGTTTCAGTGGCGAAAGCCGCAGCGGAAAAATTCGGCTGTGCAGCTGCGATAACCGGAGCGGTAGATACGATAACCGACGGCAAAAGAGTCGTTCGCATTTCAAACGGGCATCCTATGCTTTCAAGGGTAACAGGAACAGGCTGTATGACTACCGGAATTGTCGGCGGCTTTGCAGGCTCGTGCGAAGATATGTTCTTAGCAGCGTGTGCAGGAATCTGTGCAATGGGAATCGCAGGAGAACTTGCCTATGAAAAATCCGGCTTGCTGGGAACAGGCAGTTTCCATATTGCGATTATAGACGCTTTAAGTAAACTGGATTCAACTTTAGTTTCGGAAAGGATCAAGGTTAATGATGAATAAAATTGATTATACTTTGTATCTTTGCACCGACAGGGAGCTTATGTCCTGCGAAACGATAGAGCAGTCGGTCGAAGAGGCTGTAAAGGGCGGAGTTACGCTTGTTCAGCTTCGTGAAAAGGATCTGTCAAGCCGTGACTTTTACGAGCTTGCTGTAAGGGTAAAAAAAATCACCGACAAATATAATGTTCCGCTGATCATAAACGACCGTGCCGATATTGCCCTTGCCGCTGACTGTGCAGGAGTTCATGTCGGACAGAGCGACCTGCCTTGCAGAGAACTGAGGAGGATAATGGGTGATAAGCTTATCGGCGTATCTGCGGCAACTAAGGAGGAAGCCGTTCAGGCGGTAAAAGACGGAGCCGACTATCTCGGAGTAGGAGCAATGTTTCCGACAAATACCAAGACCGACGCAAGGCACGTTACAAAGGAACAGCTGGCGGAAATACGGGCGGCAGCGGATATACCTATTGTAATTATCGGAGGAGTAAATAAAAACACCCTCGGCGGCTTTAAAGGCATGGGAATAGACGGTATAGCGGTTATTTCTGCGGTTGTTGCTCAGCCGGATATAAAAGCGGCGGCTGAAGAGCTGAAGCGTTTATGGACAAAATAAGTATATTAAGCTTTTAAATAAAATAAAACGGGCGGACATTGCTTGTCCCTTGCAATTATAAATCAGCGCAGCAGCGTTGTTTATGCAGGGGCGAATGTCCGTCCGTTTTTTATCATCTATCGGTTCCGTATCTTGAATCATTCAGCTTTTTAAGCATTTCGGCGTGTTCTATCAGCCTGCCTTTATAAAGGGTATCAAGACTGCGGAAATTATTAATCAGCTGAATTTCATCTCTGCTCATATTTGATTTCGTAAGTCCTGCTTTATCATTGGTAAGCCCGGCAATATAGTCGATAGAAACTTTGTAAAACTCTGCAAGGGCAATTATATGATGAAAGGGGATTTCACGGTTTCCGCTTTCATAGCGCCAATATTGGTTAGGCTGTACTTTCAGAATAGCGGCTATCTGTTTTTGTGATAAATCTAAATCTTCTCTTAAATCACGAATCCTTTGGTATATATACATAAGGCTCACCTCCGAACATTTATATTAATTTTATCAAATCAACCATATGGGGGTTGAAAAATCTTCAATATGGTTGTATAATAAAATATGCGTGATCCAATTGGTAGAAAAATCGGAGGCTGTTTAAAATTGAAAAACTTAAAATTTAACAGAAAAAAACTATCAAATATTATGATATGTATTACCGGAGTTTTAGCTTTTGCAGCTCCGTTTTATAAGTCCTTTAACATTTACCGTATAATTCCTGAATTTGTATTTGGAGATACCATATTAAGAGGAACAGTAAAAAAGAATATGTTCGGAGCGGCAGCAGAGATCATAAGTCAATTTTTCGATGACAAAATAATTCTTTGTTCTTTTATAATGCAGATCATGATCCTGTTTCTGTTTTTTCTGTCCTGGGTCAATACGGTAATTTTATTAATTGAGTTTCTGAGGCTGGGCTTCGGTCTGAAAATTGATTCCTGCGACCGTCTGATCGGAACGGCGCTGGATATGGCTTTGCTTTATCTGTCAATAATTATTATGACTTTTACAACAAGCAATATGAGTATTAATCCTGTTTTTCTGACGGTGGTTCTATCTCAGCTGAGCTTTGTTCATATGTTAAGAAAAGCCGACGCTGTATTTTAAGGCCTTTTTGAGTTCTTTTATCTATCTCTACTTGACAAGTCCGGGTTTTCGGTATATAATATATTACAAAAGAGTAACAACCCAAAACCTTTTCGGAGATGGATTATGTATATATTACCTAGAATTAAAAAAGCGGCGGCGGTATGTTTGGCAGTTTTGATAACTGCTGCAGTATTCGGTGCGTCGAATGGTGAAAATTTGGTTACAACCTCTGCCGCCCCCGAAAGCTCAGATTATGAGCAGCGTTTAAAGGATATTGAGGAGGAGCAGAGCGAGCTTGATAAAAAGATCGCCGCTGCGGACGAATCAATAAACGGCGAGAAGCAGAAGCTTGATGCCGTAAATAAAAAAATAGAGAATATAAAAAAGAAAATAAAAGCTGTCGAGGAGCATACTGTGCAGCTTGAGGACGAGATGGTAGCTCTCGACGAGGAAATGCGGGATACTCAGTACGCCCTGAACGGCCAGGAGGAGGCTATAAAATCGGGAGTTAGCGATTTTATGGACAGGATCAGGATAATGTATATTGCAGGCTCGGATACATATACTGATGTACTTGTAAACTCGTCGGATTTCTACGATATACTTATGCGCTTAGAGCTTGTAAAGCGTGTGGCAGGTCATGATAACGACACGATAAATACTCTGATAGAGCAGAAAAACGAGATAGAGAAAACAAAATCTGTACTTGAGGAGCAGAGCAAAAAGCTGAAGGAAAAGAGCAGGGAGTATTCAGAGCAGCAGAAATCGCTTACAGACGAGCAGTCGGAGCTTCTGAAGCTACAGCTTGAATACGACGAGAAGATATCTCAGCTTGAAAACGATAAGTCGGATTATAAGAATAAAGCGGACAAGCTTTCAGAGGAATACAATAAGGTTTCGGGCGAAGCTCAGAAAACTCAGACGACAGTTTCCCAGAAGAGTACGACAACAAAGAAAACTACTGCCGTTTCGGAAAGCGAAGGAAGTAAAAATACAACGACCACAAAGAAAACAACTGCTGCGACCGTTCCTCCAGATGACGGAGAGCCTGATACTACTACCCAAAAGCAGACTACCACTAAGCCTGTAACTACTCAGAACAAGCCTGTAACAACGACAAGCTCGTCAGGCGGTGGAGGAAACTCCTCGTCAGATCAGACGAAGCTTGATATAGTTGTAAGCTACGCCAAGAGTATGGTAGGCGGAAGCTATGTCTGGGGCGGCTCGGAATTCGGTGCAACGGACTGCTCAGGTCTTGTTATGCTTTCCTATGCTCAGGTAGGAATAGCTCTTCCTCACTATGCGGCTTCCCAGGCGGGTTACGGAATTTCGGTTTCATACGGCAATATGCAGCCGGGAGATCTGATATTCTTCGGCGGAAGTTCATATTCCTCGATATATCACGTTGCTATGTACATAGGCGGCGGAAGAATGGTTCACGCAGAAAACAGCAATACGGGAATCGTTATTTCAAACGTTGCTTCGTTCTCAAAGTATAATAATATTACCTGTATAAAAAGACTTATATACTGATAAAAAGCTCCTTGCCTTAACGGTAGGGAGCTTTTTCTGTCTCAGTTAAAAAACCGGCTCAGCGGATTTGCTGAACCGGAAGGTTTCATATTTGATTTAAGCTATCTGTATTCACCCATAAAAAACAAAGCCATAGTTCCCGGACCTGAATGAGCTCCGATAACCGTTCCCGTGTAAGCAGTTATGACCTTGGTTTTCTTGCCCAGCTTTCTTTTGGCAAGCTCTTCGACATACCGGGCGTCATCTATACAGTCGCCGTGACAGATAGCTATAACTGGATTTTCCCAGCCGCCTATACGTTTCTCCATCATTTCGACCAGCTTGTTCAGCGATTGCTTTCTGCCTCTGACCTTTCCGACCGGAACAAGATGACCTTCGTTGTCGACATGAAGTACAGGCTTTATTCCCAGAATAGTTCCTGCAATAGCGGTAGCCTTTGAAACCCTTCCTCCCCTGTGAAGGTATTTAAGATCATCTACAGTAAACATATGACATAGGTGAAGCTTGTTTTCCTCCAGCCATGCGGCAAGCTCGTCAATACCCATTCCCTCAGACTTTTTTTCGCAGGCCTTGTAAAGCAGCAGTCCTTCTCCGGTAGAAGCGCACAGGCTGTCTATGCAGATAATTTTTGAACCGGCGTACTTTTCAAGCAGATTGTCCCTTGCGATACAGGCGCTATTGAAGCTTCCGCTGAGTCCTGAGGAAAAGCCGAGATAAAGAATATCATAGCCGTCCCTTACTGCGGCTTCAAACTCGTTTTCGTAGACATCGGGCGGTATCTGTGCAGTTTTAGTCGATCCGCCTTCGCGCATTTTATTGTAAAAATCTTTGTATGGCATATCTCCGTCCATATACGATCTTCCGTTAAGTTCAAAGCTTAACTTAAATATTTCTGTACCTAAGCTTTCGGTATATTCCTTCGGCAGATCACAGGTTGAATCAGAATAGATTTTGTATTCTCTTTTATCAGACATTGCAGCGCCCTATAATAAAGCTTTTCGGCTTTTTTAGGGCTGCCCTCCGTTTCTTCTATAATTTTAGTATGCTGTTTCAGCATCTGTCAGCTTGTAATAAAATCATTATATCATATGTCGGGAGGGTTGTTCAATATTTTTTTGACATTTGTCGCAAAAATTTTGTAAATAATTTATTAATTAAACTGCTTGATTTACTGCGTGTTCCTTTACAGTGAATTTTCCTTCGCAAAGAACAGCGGCGAAGCAGGTAGGTTTTTCTGCTCCTGATACTATAAGGTCGCTTATAAGGTTTTCGATCTCAGAGCAGACTATCCTCCTGACCTCTCTTGCTCCCGATGGCTTTCCTTCGCTAAGCCTTGCTATTTCCGAGGGTATATCTTCGGTATAGCTGAAGCCGTATCCAAGCTTTTCAAGTCTTTCCTTCAGGCTTTCAAGCTCAGATACCGCTATTTCTGAAAGCTGAGGCTTACCAAGCCTGTTGAATACTATAGTATCGTCTATTCTGCCCAGCAGCTCAGGCGAAAGAAATTTTTTAAGCTCTCCAGTAAGCTCCTTCTTCATATATTCGTAATTGTCTTTATCGGAATCCTCGTCTGAGAAGCCAAGATGTTTTTTATCTTTTAGGTTTTTTACTCCTATATTTGAGGTCATAATAATGATCACGTTTGAAAATGAAACGCGCCGTCCTGTTGAATCGGTAAGAAAGCCGTCCTCTGTTATCTGAAGCAGCAGATTGAACACTTCGGGGTGGGCCTTTTCAATTTCGTCCAGCAAAAGAACGGAATACGGTTTTTTTCTGACGGCTTCGGTAAGCTGACCGCCGTTTTCGTAGCCTACATATCCGGGAGGCGCTCCGATAAGCTTTGAAACGTTATGACGCTCCATATATTCAGACATATCTATTCTTATAAGTGCGTCGTCGCGGTGAAAAAGCGCTTTGGCGAGCGATTTTGCAAGCTGACTTTTGCCGACTCCGCTTGTGCCCATAAAAATAAAGCTTCCCATTGGTCTGCTGTCGTCTTTTAAACCGGAGCGGCAGCGTCTTATAGCGGCGCAAAGCCTTTCTATCGCTTCGTTCTGTCCGGTAACGTCTTTTTTTAGCTGCCTGTCAAGGTCTCTCAGAAGCTGGGATTCTTTTTCGGTCAGCGCAGCGCAGGGGATTCCTGTCTGCCTTGAAACTACCTTTTCTACATCGTCCTTTGTAAGCTCTGTCCGTTCTTCATTATTCTTTCCGGTGATCGCATTGAGATAGTCTTCCCTAGAGATCTTTCCTATAACATAGTCGTTAAATACCGCCGAGATCTCCTGCTTCCCGTTATCCCCTGAGGAGCTGTTTATTCTGGCGCAGGCACAGGCTTCGTCAAGTATATCTATTGCTTTATCTGGAAAGAACCTGTCTGTAACGTATCGCTTTGCTAGATTTACGATATGCGTTATAACATCGTCTGAAACGGATACCTTATGATGCTCCTCGTATTTTCCGCAAATTCCTTTCAGTATTTCAATTGTACCTTCTGCAGACGGCTCATCTATTTTAACGGTCTGGAAGCGTCTTTCCATAGCGCTGTCCTTTTCGATATTCTTTCGGTATTCCTCAAAGGTAGTAGCGCCGATTATTTGCAGCTTTCCTCTTGCAAGCTGAGGTTTAAGGATATTTGCCGCGTCGATCGCTCCTTCAGCCGCCCCTGCTCCCATAATATTGTGTATTTCGTCTATAAATAGAATAACGTTGCCTGCTGATTCCGCTTCGTCCATGCAGTTTTTCAGACGTTCTTCAAAGTCACCGCGGTATTTTGCTCCTGCAAGCAGCAAGGTAAGGTCAAGGGCAAATATTCTTTTTTTTGATAACGCCTGAGGTACTTCACCCATCATAACCTTTGAAGCAAGGCCTTCGATCACAGCCGTTTTTCCCACACCCGCTTCGCCTATAAGACACGGATTGTTTTTTGTACGGCGGCATAGTATCTCCATTATTCTCTGTGTTTCCTTTTCTCTGGCTATTACCGGATCAAACTGTTCACACGCTGCCTTTTTTGTAAGCTCTCTGCCGTATCTTTCGAGATTTTTAAGCTTTACATAATTTTGTTCCATGAAAATCGTTCTGTCGTTTCCTGCGGCGGTGCAGTCGGCGTACATACGGGTAAGATTACAGTCAAGCTCGCGAAGTATCTCTGCGGCGCAGGCGTTTGACTGCCTTAATATAAGCGCCAGAATGTATTCCGATCCGGTTTGCTTAGCTCCGAAGCTTTCGCTTAAAGTACATGCTCCCTTTAATATATTTACTGCGGTAGGAGTAAAGTCATTCTGAGTGAGCCGACAGGGAGTTCCTCTTCCTATTATTCTCAGCATTTGTTTTTCAACGGCTTCTTCCGTTACCGAATGCTTTATCAAAACTGCACACGCCGCAGAAGTACCTTCTTCCATTATAGAAAGCAGAATATGCTCCGAGCCGATATAGGTATGTCCCCACTTTCCTGCGCATACGACTGCGCCTCGGATTATATCCCGCCCTTTTTTTGTAAATCTGTCAATTTCAAAGCTATGATTGCCTGTAGACAAAAAAATCACCCTTTCGTTTGAGGCAGCCCCGACATGAGTTACCATTATAGTAAGCATTGACGCTTTTCGGATTTTTAGACATCGGCTCACAGGTATTGTGCTGCTGAAAAAAATATACTGCTGCTGCGCCGGTATGCTTCCAAAGCAGTTTCAAGCCGCTAATAACATCTTATGCGCAGGACAAATTCAGCTTTCCGAAAATTTTTGTAACACAATTTTTCCTGAATCATAAACTGTAATATAAAGCAAAGGCAAACAGCGAAAACGCTGGCTGCTGCTTTATAAAATACACAGTTAAAGGAGAATGTTTTATGAACGGTTGTGGATTTGGCGGATGCTGGTGGATTATAATCCTTATCCTTATCATCGCTTGCTGCTGCGGCGGCGGTTGGGGCGGCTGCGATAACGGCTGCGGATGCAATGGCTGCGGCTGCTGATTATTAGCATAAAACGAAAAGGACCGCTTATTTAAGCGGCCCTTTTTGTCGTTAAATTGTTAAATATGCACAAAGCCTGCCGTGATAAATTATATGAAATATCAATTGAATTTTCGGAATTAGTTTGTTATAATATGTATGTAAAGTAAATACGGCGGATTGTTACCGGCTTATGTTGGGCAAGACTGATTGTGAGTGTGCATTACTCGTTAATGCAGTTCAGTTTCGGTGTTGTCTTTTTTATTTAATAGGATTGTTACTCGTACCGAGGCAAGACCTGTAAAGCGTATGCATTATTAAAATGTGCCGCTTTTCGGTCTTTTTTATTTGAAAATCGAAATATTATTGAAAGCAGGTGATAAAATATAAATACGAAGGAAAGAGCGGCTGCTGTTATCAGGCTGGCGGGAGGAGCAGAAAATATAAAAAATGTATCTCACTGTTCGGCACGTCTGAGGTTAGATTTAAAAAACATCAGTATTGCCGCCAAAGACGAAATAAAAAAAATTGACGGTATTAGGGGAGTAATATTTCAAAATTCACAGCTTCAGATTATAATAGGACTTTCTGTGGCAGAATACTATAATGAAACGCTGAAGCTTTTGAATCCGGAGCTGAGGGATTTCCGTACTGAAGCTATAGCTAATCCGGCTAAGGGTAGGGTATTTCCGTTAAGCAGGGTAAACGATATAGCCTTTTCATCAGGTATTATGGGCAAAGGCTATGCCGTTGATCCGTCGGAGGGGAAAATAGTTGCTCCTTTTGACGGTACAGTCAGTATCTGCCAAGGGCGTACGGTCGAGCTTATCTCTGATACGGGCGTTGATCTGTTTGTTACAGTAGGAACAAAGGATCAGGCGGAGAGGTGTGATTTTATGCATTGTTTTTCAGACGGAAGCCGTGTAAAAAAAGGAGACTGCGTAATGGAATTTGATCTGAAAAAGCTTAAATTCGGAAGGATCGATACGCTTACGCCTGTCGTTGTGCTTAATTCGGACGAATACCGTTCGGTGACTGTAAAAAATACGGACAGAGCATCGTTTATGGAAGAATTGATTTTATTGACAAAATAAAAAAGGAGATTGATACTATGAAAACATTTGAATATGTAATTACCGATCCTGTTGGGATCCACGCAAGACCTGCCGGTCTTCTCGTTAAGAAGGCTGCCGAATTCGTTTCAAAAATAACACTGTCAAAGGGAGAAAAATCAGCCGACTGCAAACGTCTTTTCGGAGTAATGGGACTATGTGTAAAATGCGGTGACAAAGTAACTGTAACTGCTGATGGCAGCGACGAGGATAACGCGTCAGAAAGTATTAAAGCGTTCTTTACTGAAAATCTTTGATAAGAAGGCGGTGGGAATTATGACTGAGCTGAAGGGAAAGGGCGTAAGCGGGGGAATCGCGATCGGCAGACTTTCTTTTGTCGGGGATAGTGAAGTAAAGGTTCGCAGAGTCAGGACCGAGGACACGGAGGCTGAGCTTAAACGCTTTTCACAGTCAAAATCCAAAACTCTGGAGCAGCTTTCAAAGCTGTATGATAAAGCTGTGGAGGAAGTCGGTGAAACTAACGCTCAGATATTTTCGATACATCAGATGATGGTCGAGGATATGGATTATCTTGATTCAATAAAGAATATAATTACCTCTCAGAAGGTAAATGCGGAATATGCTGTTGCAGTGACCGGAGATAACTTCGCTGCAATGTTTTCTTCAATGGACGATGAATATATGAAAGCCAGAGCTTCGGATGTCAAGGATATTTCAGACAGGCTTATAAGAAATCTTATGCCGGGTTCTGAAGTTTCGGACATTTCTGATGAAGAAGAAAAGCTTATAATCTGCGCTGACGACCTTACTCCCAGTGAAACTGTACAAATGGACAAGAGCAAGGTTCTGGCGTTTGTTACCAGAAAAGGCTCTTCCAATTCTCATACTGCTATACTTGCAAGAACTCTTGGAATTCCGGCGGTGATCGGAGCCGGAGATAAACTTTCCGAGGACTTTAGCGGAAGACCGGCAGCGGTAAACGCATTTACCGGTGAAATAATTATAGAGCCGGATAAAAATACGCTTGAAAAAATGCGGCAGCTTCAGGAAGAGGACAAGCGCCGCAAGGAACTGATAAGGCAGCAGAAGGGTAAGGAAAATATAACGCTTGACGGAAAAAGAATAAAGCTGTACGCAAATATCGGAGGCTTGGGAGACGCAGGAGCGGCGCTTGCCAATGACGCAGGCGGTATCGGTCTGTTCAGAAGCGAGTTTTTGTATCTTGAAAACAGCAGTTATCCGACCGAGGAGCAGCAGTTTTCCGTATATAAAACTGCCGCAGAAAGCATGGCGGGACGTCCTGTAATAATTCGCACTATGGACATAGGAGCGGATAAGCAGATAGACTATTTTGATATGCCGACTGAGGAAAATCCTGCAATGGGCTGGCGGGCTTTAAGAGTGTGCCTTGACCGTGAGGAAATTTTCAGAACTCAGTTAAGAGCGCTTTGCAGAGCAAGCGCTTTCGGTAACATAATGATAATGCTGCCTATGGTAGCGTCGGTCTGGGAGATAAGGGAATCAAAGCGTATAATAAAAGATATTCAGAGTGAACTGGAGGAGCAGGGAATTGATTTTAATAAAAATATGCAGATAGGAATAATGATAGAAACTCCGTCTGCGGCGGTCATAAGCGATATTTTAGCAAAGCAAGTAGATTTCTTCAGTATCGGAACCAATGATCTTACGCAGTATACTCTTGCTGTAGACCGTCAGAATTCCCGTCTTGACAGATTCTATGATCCTTACCATACATCGGTTTTAAGGCTTATAGATATGACTGTTAAAAACGCTCACGCAAACGGTATATGGTGCGGGATCTGCGGAGAGCTTGGGGGGGATCCCGAGATGACTGAGGCTTTTCTGGCAATGGGCGTTGACGAGCTTTCAATGGCACCGTCCAGAATCCTTGAAATACGCAAAAAGGTACGTGAGACCGATATATCGCTGCTTGATAAGGAAAAACTGATAAACAGGGAATAGATTTACAGCCGTCTGCATATTAATGCAGGCGGCGTTTTTATCAGCTGCTGAATTCAGGAAAGTCTTGTCAGAAGCTGTATGTCAGTTTAAAAATTGCATTATTCCGTTACGTTTAGTTCTGTTAGATCTGTTTTTACAATATATTACGGACAAACATAAACCTAAATTCCCTTGCATACACTCTAATACAACACCATAAGTATTGGAGTGAGATAGATGACAGAAACAGACAAGGACCGCTCAGTGGTGCTGGGGGAGTATATGGTTATCCACAAAACTACCGTCAGAGCGACAGCAAAAGAATTTGGAATCAGCAAATCAACGGTACATAAAGACCTTACCGACAGACTGCCTAAAACATCGCCTCAGCTTTATAAGCAGGTGAAAGCAATTCTGGAGGAAAACAAGCGGGAGCGTCATATAAGAGGAGGGCTTGCAACTAAGCATAAATATGAGGAAAAACATAAGCAGTTTATGCATGAGAAGTAAATATAGATCAGGAGCAGACCTTCGTATTGTGCGGAAGTCTGCTTTTTGCATATTAAATTTTTGCTTATGCTTGACCTCGGCAAGAAAAAGTAGTAAAATATATATGATGTATGCGGCTTCCGCATAATTTATTTTGAAAGGATATGTTTTAAATGTCAAAGAAGTTTATTGTAGAAACATCTGCCCGTCACGTTCACGTTACTCAGGAGGATCTTGAGAAACTGTTCGGAAAAGGAGCTGAGCTTACTCATAAAAAGGATCTTTCACAGCCGGGACAGTTTGCCTGCGAGGAAAGAGTAACGGTCGTAGGACCTAAGAAGGAGCTTGCAAACGTATCTATTCTCGGCCCTGTACGTCCAGAAACCCAGGTTGAGCTGTCGGCAACAGATGCACGTTCAATAGGAATTTCCGCACCCGTAAGAGAGTCGGGAGATCTTGACGGTTCAGGAGCCTGCAAAATCGTTGGACCCTGCGGAGAGGTTGAGATCTCACAGGGAGTTATCGTTGCAAAAAGACATATTCATATGACTCCTGCCGATGCAAAAGAGTTCGGCGTAAAGGATAAGCAGATCGTATCTGTAAAAATAGAGTCGGCTGAAAGAACTGCTGTGCTTTGCGATACTGTAGTCAGAGTCAGTGAAAAATATGCGCTTGCTATGCATATTGATACCGACGAATCAAACGCTGTAGGCGCTTCGAGAGAGCAGACCGGCGAAATAATAATTCTCTAATACATAGTTTTTTATACAAAACAACGCCTCCTATGGTTTAATAGAAGCCATAGGAGGCGCTGTTTATTATTGTTAAGCACAGTTTTATTTGTCAGTTAGTAAACAGCTGAACCCAGGCTTTTGCTGCCGGGTCGTAGCCTATTCCTATTTTTCCGAAAGAGCTGTTCAGGATATTTTTACGGTGTCCTTCTGAATTCATCCAGGCGTTCATTACGGCAGCCGGAGTCTGCTGACCTCGGGCGATATTTTCACCGACAGAATTCCAGCTTATCCCGAACTCATCAAGTACCGTAAAGCAGGATGTTCCGTCAGGACGCGTATGACTAAATACCTGAGTTATCTCCTTGGTTCTTACCTGAGCTGCCTTGCAAAGTTTAAGATCAAGGGTAAGCTCTTTAAGCCCTGCCTTTTTTCTTTCTGTATTTACTATAGAAAGTACCTCGTAAACCTCCGGGGCGACATCAGAGGAAACCTGAGCCGGTTTTGTAGTTACAGAAACCGAGCCAAAAGCGCCGGCGTTAACCTTTCCTTTTGTGTCGGTCCTGTAAGCGCGTACCTTGAATTTGTATTCGGTTCCGGGCTTGAGTCCGCTTATTCGGTAAGTAACAGTATTCATATCGCGCAGAGTCGCTATCTTTACCCATGAGCTTCCTTTCAGCTGGTAGACCTGATATCCGTTTCCCGTCTGCTTTGTCCAGTTAAGACGAACTGCATCTTTGGTCCTGCTGGTGCTTGTTATTTTTACGGCTTTGGATTTTGTGGCAGTGTATTTTTCATTACTTGCCAGTCCCCAGTAGTTAGTTCCTCCGACCTTTTTATAAGCCTTAACCTTGTATCTGTAAAGCGTACCTGAAGAAAGACCTGAGTCGCGGTAGGTCGTTGTGCTTCCGTTGTGGATAGTGGCTATATTTGCCCATGTTTTCCCGTTCCAGCGATAAACGCGGTATCCGGAAGCTCCGCTGACCTTATTCCAGTTTATATGTATTGCGTTTGTTGTGCATGAGTATTCTGATCTTACCGAAACCTTTCCCGGCGTATTGGCTGTAGCCGAAAGATTTGCTGTCGTTAAATTAAGTGTCAGTTCACTGCTGTCTGCCGATGAAATGCCTGCGAATGAAGATATAGCTATAATACCTGAACAGAGCATTGAAAGCAGAAGCTTAGTTTTTCTCATAGAATGATCCTCCTTTTGCTATGATAAATATAATTTTATCATACATTGTGCAGAAAGTCAACAATCAATGGTACTAGTTGATAAAAATTGTGCAATATTTATGGATAATAAAGGAGGATCAGCCTATATATAAAGCCGTCTGAATCAAAGGATTCGGACGGCTCAACAATTATGTAATCTTTTTATTTGCTTTTATCGTTAACTACTTCTACATAGCCGTTAGCGTCCTCTGCTCCCTCTGCCATTTCTTCGGCGGCTGTCTTGACGGCTTCCTCTCTTGATTTTGCAAGAGCCTCGTCAATATCCTTGCCTAAAAAGTCGGGAAGTTCCATTCCTGCCTGTTTGAAAAGCTCGCTGAGAGGAGGAACAGACTGCATAAGTCCGCTCAGGAAATTAGCGGTCGAGCCTTTTCCGCCGCCGTTATTACCGGAATCCCAGACAGTGATTTTATCTATCTTGATATTTTTGATAGCTTCAACCTGAATAGCTACAAGCTGTTCGATCTTGTCGGCAATTATCAGCTTTACTGCTGCGTCGGCATCTCCGCCTGCCGCTTCTACAAGCTGTCTCATACCCTCAGCCTGCTTTACAAGTATCTCCTGAGCGCCCTTTGCTTCGGCTTCCATTTTGGCGAAGATAGCGTCGGCTTCACCGCGCGCTTTTCTGCGTGTTACCTCCGCTTCTGCTTCTGCGGCGATCTCCGCCTGCTGCTTTGAAACCTGAGCCTTAACGATAACATCAGCCTGCTGTGTAGCCATTTCCAGCTCGGCACGGGTACGCTCGGCGTCCTGCTGAGCAATATAGGCTTCCTGCTTCGCCTTTGCCGCCTGAACAGCTTCTGCTGCGGTAGCCTGCCTGAGAGCTTCGGCTTCTGCTTCACGGCGCTTGGCTTCCGATTGTGCGACCTCGATCTTAGCAGAGTTTTCACCGTCGATAGCAGTTGCGTTTGCGGCAGCGACCTGAATACGCTGATCCCTCTGAGCATTTGCCTGACCGATCTCACCGTCGCGGTGCTTTTCGGCAACCGAGCGCTTGGCGTCGTTGATAGCCTTTGCAGCGGCTTCCTTACCGAGTGATTCAAGGTATCCGGATTCATCTGTTATATCTGTTACGTTAACGTTGATAAGCCTTAATCCGATCTTTTTCAGTTCGATCTCTACATTGTTTGAAACTGCAAGAAGAAACTTATCTCTGTCTGAGTTGATCTCTTCTATATCCATAGTTGCGATTATAAGACGCAGCTGACCGAAAATAATATCCTTTGCAAGCTCCTGTATCTCCACAAGCTTTAATCCGAGAAGTCTTTCAGCCGCATTCTGCATTACCCCGGGTTCGGTCGAAATTCCGACTGTAAATCTTGACGGAACATCTATTCTGATGTTCTGCTTTGAAAGCGCATTTTTCAGATCGACGTTGATCGAGATAGGAGTAAGATCCATATACTGATAGGACTGTATTACCGGCACTATAAACGCCGCTCCTCCGTGAATGCACTTTGCGCTTTTGGTCTGTCCGTTCTTGTCAATGCCTACCTTACCGTAAATTACAAGCACCTTGTCCGACGGACATTTTCTGTATCGGGACAGTATTCCGGCAACTGCGGCAAACAGCACCACAACTACGATACAGACGATAACCAATGTTTCCACACCGCTCATGTTGTTTTTCCTCCATTATTAATTATTTTTTGTCTGCCCGAATACACAGGCTTATTTATTCTATAAGTCCTTTATTGATTTGACAGGACTATAAGAAGCGTATAATGTGAATATGATAAATTCCATTCAATGCTTTCCGTCAGCGGCGGAAGGTATACATAAATGCAGTTATAAAAGCTTGAAGAATACCTGTGATCCATATCGGAAAAGCCGACCTTGTATCCGCCTTTTAAAGGGTGATTCTCGCTGCAGCACAGAAGCTTTTTGCTCTTAAAATGCAGCCTCCCGAATTTTCCCTTATCCCCGTATTGGATTCCATCTTTTATTCACCTTAATTTAATGGCCCTTAAGGATCTTATTCCTTTTCCACAACCACAGTATCTCCTCTAAGGTCTGTAATTCTGACCTGAGCTCCGGTTTTAAGCGGCTCGTTTTCGTTTGATACCGCCGAAAGTTCCCTGAACTGTCCCTGAACCGTTACAGTAACCTTGCCTTCTCCGTAACCCTTTGCCGGAATCGGTACATATACAGTCGCAAATTCGCCTATACAGTTCTTCATATTAAGAGTGCCGTTCTCGGCAAGCCTTGAGGAAAGCTGAATTATCTTAGCTACCATAAGCATAGTCAAAAATCCCAGGACAAGTCCGAGAGCAATACCTAGAACAGCAGGCATACCGGACTGAACGGCAACTATCGAGGTCCAACTGAAAACGGTAAGAAAAGCCACGATAGTCTGAAGCGTGAACATACGCATAGATGAGAAGTCGGCAGGGTTTCCGCCGTCCACGATCTGATGATGACCTGTAATATCGTGAGAGGTTATATCATGGAACCCGCTCAGATCTCCCCCATTCGGAATATCCGCCCCGCCTCCTGCATCGAAATCAATACCGGAGGTGTCCGAAAAATCAGTGCCTGCGCCTCCGTCGTGAAATCCGAACATTGACATAATTGTTTGAATAAGCAGGATCAGAGTAGACGGAGCTGCAACACAGTATAATATCTTTAATAATGTGCTTAACCCGTCCCACCATTCGCTCATAGTTATCACTTTTCCTTTCTTCTCCCGACCGGATAAATCTTTCTGTAAAATAAGTAAATTTGATTTACATAAATTATATCCTATTTAAATCAATTTGTCAATAGCAAAAGCGGAAATTTTTTTGCTTTTTGTCGGACAAGCAGGATACAGATAGGCATTGGGTTCTTGAAAATTATTTTGTAAAAATTATTGAAACCGCTTGCATTTTGCTTTGCAATCTGTTATGATATAAGTAAATTAAATTTACAGTCATGGAAAGGGGCGTCTGATATATGGATCCAGCAGAGTTAGGAAAACGGATCAAGGAAGCAAGGCTTGCGAAAAAAATGACGCAGGCGGAGGCCGTTGGTGATTTTATTACAAGAAATATGCTGAGCCAGATCGAAAGCGGTTCAGCGACCCCGTCGGTCAGAACGCTTGAATATTTAAGCCGGGTACTCGGGGTCCCTATGACTTACCTTATGCCTGCAAGTGACGGAGATACGCAGGAGGACGCATTGAATCTGCTGGTCAAGGCAAGGGATATGTTCCTGAACGGAGAGTATGAAGCGCTTATAAAGCTTGACGATACTTCAGGAATATTTACAGATGAATATACTGCGCTGAAAGCTAAGGCAAGTCTTTACGCTGCAAAGAGTCTGTCTGATAAAAAAGACGCATCAGTGCTTCAGACGGCGGTTGACTATGCCAAAAACGCCGCTGAGTTGTCGTCGCAGGGGGTTTATTCAAACGAATCTGTAAGAACCGAGGCGGTGCTGCTGCTCAACAGCCTTGCCAACCGTCTCGCAGAGTATTATAAAAACATGATAACGACCGAAAAAGAACCGGCTGCAGATCAATAAGCTGCAGCCGGTTCGGCTTACTGTGTTTTGATTTTTTTTCTGAAAAATCCGGCTATGCGGGCGAATAGGCCTTTTCTTTTTGGCGGGGTTGAAAAATCTGCAGGTTTTGGCGCATTTGCATAAGCCTCTGCAAAAAAGTGTTTTTGGGAATCCAGCGGGAATTCACCTGTTCTTACATGAACATATGTGCCATCTGGAAGCTGTTCTCTTGCTTTTACATTATCGGAAAGCTGTGTATCGAAATAATCAATAACCCTCTGTTTTATTCCCTCGTCAAGCAGGGGAGCGGCAACCTCGATTCTTCTGGTAGTATTCCGCGTCATATAATCCGCAGACGATATGTAAACCTTTTTTCTGACTCCTGAACCGAAAAGGTATATTCTCGAATGCTCCAAGTACCTGCCGACGATAGAAATTATCCTGATATTATCAGTTACGCCCTTTATTCCTGCTATAAGACAGGAGATACCTCTGACGACAAGCTCCACCTTCACTCCTGCCTGTGAGCATTCGATAAGCTTATCTATAAGAACCTTATCGGTAAGGGAATTCAGCTTTGCGCCGACGTAGCCCTCGCCTCCTGCTTTTGCGATATTTATTTCGTTGTTCATCATTTCAATTATTTTATTCTGCAAGCACAGAGGAGCGACAAGCAGCAATCCTGAGCTTTCGACCAATTCGCCTACAGATAACGCTTTGAAAACATTGCAGGCGTCGCTGGCGATCTCATTTCTGCAGGTCATAAGACAAAGGTCTGTATAAAGCTCGGCAGTTTTTTCATTATAATTTCCGGTCCCGATCTGTGTATAATATTTAACTGATCTTCCGCTTCTTTTTGTAATAAGGCAAAGCTTTGAATGTACTTTGAGCCGATGAGGTCCGTACATTACATGACACCCTGATTCCTCAAGCTGCTTTGACCAGCCGATATTGTTTTCTTCGTCAAATCTTGCTCTAAGCTCTACAAGGACTACTACCTCCTTGCCGTTTTCTGCGGCGGAGCAGAGCGCCTTGATTACCTTTGAGTTCTTAGCGACCCTGTAAAGCGTCATCTTTATCGAATCTACCTGAGGGTCGTTTGCAGCTTCCTCCAACAGACGTATAAAGGGTCTGATTGATTCGTATGGATATGAAAGGAATATATCGCCTTTATCTATCTGCTGCATCATCGGAACACTGCTCTGAACCATACGGGACTGCTGAGGCTCGGCTTTGGGAAAGAACAGCTCCTTACGTTCGGAGGTCTTAGCAAATACTGAAAATACATATTTGAAATCCAGCGGAGTTTTTTCAATATACGTCTGTTTTTTTGAAAGCTCAAGTCTTAAAAGCAATTCGCCGAGAGTAAGTTCCGAAAGCGTCTTTGAAAGCTGCAGTCTGACCGGACATAATCTTTTCCTTTTACTGATAAGCACGGACATATTCTGTCTGAAATCCAGCTCGCTGTCGAAGCTCTCGTCTACGTCAATATCGGCGTTTCTTGTTATTCGCATAAGGGCTTTTTCTTCAAGCTTATAGTTTTCAAAGGCTTTGTCTGCGTAATGAAGTATAATATCCTCAACCAGAATAAATTCTATCTTTCCGCTTTCGTCTGAGGGCAGGAAAACTACTCTTTCATATTTTCCGGAGCAGCCGATGATTCCAAGCTTGATCCCTGATTTTGAGGTTATTTTTGCAATAACATAAATGTCTTCATTATTAAGGAACGGGAAAGGGTGGCGCTTGTCTATTATCAGAGCGTTAAGAAACGGTTTTATTTCATAGGAGTAATACGCTTCAATAAATTCCTGCTCGGCTTTGGTCAGATTTTTCATAGATCTCTGAAAAATTCCTTTAAGCTCCAGCTCTTTGTTTATTGCCGAATAGGTCTTGTCCTTTATCTCGTTAAGCGCTCTTACGTTTGAATAGATAGCTGAAAGCTGTTCAGAGGGACGCATTTTGGTTTTGCCGTCCCGTTCGCTGTCATCTATAAGCTTCTGATCTATAAGCGAGCCGACTCTTACCATAAAAAATTCGTCAAGATTACTTCCGTAAATAGAAGCGAAGAGCAGCCGCTCCATAAGCGGAACTGAGCTGTCCTGAGCCTCTTCCAGAACTCTGCTGTTAAATTTCAGCCATGACAGTTCTCTGTTATCATAAACCTTTTTAGACATTTCTACGATCATGCTCCGAAATGGAGCATACCTCCTTATTTATATTTAAAGCCGTTTTGTATCCGAAATCAATTCCGTATAATAATTCAATTATTAATATATATTTAATTATATTGTATTTTGTCATTAAAGTCAATAAGAACAATGTAAAATAATATGTAAAAAGGGTCTGATAGATACAGCCTTATTTTAGTGCTATATGCAAAAACAATAAAGTATATTGATTTTATTTGTGCGTTATAACGGAATGAAAATAATATTGAAAAAGCACTTTACAAATTATATTTTGTATGTTATAATTGTAATCGTAAAAATTTGCGCAAAAAAGGAGGAGCTATAGGTGCAGAAAGCATATCTTATATTGGAGAACGGTATGATATTTGAAGGTAAAAGCTTCGGAGCTTGCGGCGAGGCTGTCGGTGAAATAGTTTTTACTACTGCAATGACCGGCTATTTGGAAACGCTTACGGACCCCAGCTACTACGGTCAGATCGTTGTTCAGACTTTTCCCTTGATCGGAAATTACGGTGTTATTCCCGTTGATTTTGAAAGCGGTCGTCCGAACGTTAAAGCTTATATTGTTAGAGATTGGTGTCAGGAGCCTAGCAACTTCCGTTGTGAGGGTGATCTTGACACTTTTTTAAAGCAAAATAATATCGTGGGACTTTATGGTATTGATACCCGTCAGCTTACTAAGATAGTAAGGGAATCGGGAGTTATGAACGGAAAAATAGTACCCGAGGGATCAGGCTTCAGCTTTGATGATTTAAAAAATTATAAGATCAAAGAGGCTGTTAAAAATACTACCTGTAATAAGGAAGAGATTTTTGCCCCTGACGGAGAGGTTAAAAGAAAAGTATGTCTTTTTGACTTCGGTGCAAAGGATAATATAAGACGAGAGCTTGTTAAAAGAGGCTGCGAGGTAACAGTCGTTCCGGCTTATACAAAATGCGAAAGGATCGAGGAGCTTGCTCCTGACGGAATAATGCTTTCAAACGGCCCCGGAGATCCTTCTGAAAATACTGAAATAATCGAAGAGCTGAAAAAGCTTTCTGAAAAGAAGATCCCTACTTTTGGTATATGCCTTGGTCATCAGCTTCTTGCGCTGTCCCAGGGTGGTAAGACTGAAAAGCTAAAGTACGGTCACAGAGGCGCTAACCAGCCGGCTACCGAGCTTGAAACAGGAAGAGTCTACATTACCAGTCAGAATCACGGCTATGCGGTGATCAACGATTCTATGGGGGATAACGCCAGGGTTTCTTTCGTAAACGCCAACGACGGTACCTGCGAGGGAATCACATATCTCAATATGCCTGCGTTTTCCGTTCAGTTTCACCCTGAAGCCTGCGGCGGTCCGCTAGATACGGGATTCCTTTTTGATAAGTTTATGAAAATGATAGATGAAAATAAGTAAGGAGTGAAGTTTCATGCCTTTGAATAAAGATATAAAGCGGGTACTGGTAATAGGCTCAGGTCCTATAGTCATAGGTCAGGCGGCAGAGTTCGATTATGCCGGAACTCAGGCTTGCCGGGCTTTGAAGGAAGAGGGACTAGAGGTTATTCTTATTAATTCCAATCCCGCAACGATCATGACCGATAAGGCTATGGCGGACAAGATCTATATCGAGCCGCTAACGCTTGAAACAGTCAAGAGGGTAATTAAAAAGGAACGTCCCGACAGTCTTTTGTCTACCCTTGGAGGTCAGACAGGCCTGACCCTTTCAATGCAGCTTGCAAAAGAGGGCTTCCTTGACAAATACAACGTAAAGCTTCTCGGAGCAAATCCCGAAACGATCGACAAGGCTGAGGACAGGCAGATGTTCAAGGATACTATGGAGTCTATCGACCAGCCTTGTATCCCTTCGCTTGTTGTAAATACGGTTGAGGATGCGGTCGATTTTGCAAACCAGGAGGGAATAGGCTATCCGCTTATTATCCGTCCGGCATTTACACTCGGAGGTACCGGCGGCGGTATCGTACATAACGAGGAGGAGCTGCGGGAAATAACACGCAACGGTCTGTATCTTTCACCTATAACCCAGGTTCTTGTTGAAAAGTGCATATCCGGCTGGAAAGAGATCGAATTTGAGGTAATGCGTGATTCAAAGGGCAACGTTATAACCGTCTGCTCAATGGAAAACTTTGACCCTGTAGGAGTTCATACGGGAGATTCTATTGTTATAGCGCCCTGCGTAACGCTTGCGGATAAGGAATATCAGATGCTGCGTTCGGCGGCGCTTAAAATTATAGATACCTTAAAGGTAGAGGGCGGCTGCAACTGCCAGTTTGCCCTTAATCCCGACAGCTTTGAGTACGCCGTTATCGAGGTAAACCCCAGAGTTTCGCGTTCTTCGGCTCTTGCGTCAAAGGCTACCGGCTATCCTATCGCAAAGGTTGCCGCTAAGATAGCTATCGGCTATACTCTTGACGAGATAAAGAATGCCGTTACCGGGAAAACCTACGCCTGCTTTGAGCCGGCTCTTGACTATGTAGTTGTAAAGCTTCCTAAGTGGCCGTTTGACAAGTTCGTTTATGCAAAACGTGAGCTGGGTACCCAGATGAAGGCTACCGGAGAAGTAATGGCTATAGGAACGACCTTTGAGCAGGCTATTATGAAAGCGGTAAGAGGAGCTGAGATAGGTCATGACTGTCTTATCTCTCCTAAAATGGCTGACTTGTCCGATGAAACGGTAAAAAGCCGCCTGCATGACTGCAATGACGAAAGACTGTTCGTTGTTTACGAGGCTTTAAGGCGCGGAGTAACAGTTGACGAAATACATGACATCACTAAAATTGACGAGTGGTTCCTTAACAAGCTCTGCAAGCTTATCGCTGTTGAAAGGGAGCTTGCAAAGGGCGGAGTATCCTATGAGCTTTATCATGAAGCTAAAAAGCTTGGATATCTTGACAAGGTTATTGAAAAAATATCCGGTGAAAAGATCGAAAAGCCGCTTAACGCAGTATATAAAATGGTTGATACCTGTGCGGCTGAGTTTGCTGCAATGACTCCTTACTTCTATTCGACCTATGATACAGAGGACGAGGCTGAAGAATTTATTAAGTCTAGACATACAGGAAACAAGACGGTTATTGTTTTCGGCTCAGGTCCTATCAGAATAGGTCAGGGAATAGAGTTTGACTATGCTTCTGTTCACTGTGTTTGGGCGCTTAAAGAAAAGGGCTTTGACGTAGTTATAGTAAACAACAACCCTGAAACTGTTTCAACGGACTTCGATACTGCCGACAGACTATATTTCGAGCCTCTTACAAATGAGGACGTTATGAATATCATAAGGATAGAAAAGCCGTACGGCGTTGTGGTTGCTTTCGGCGGACAGACGGCTATCAAGCTTACAAAGCATCTTGCAGCTAACGGAGTAAATATTCTCGGAACTCCTCCCGATTCGATAGACGCAGCAGAGGACAGAGAGCGCTTTGACGAACTGCTTGAAAATCTTCAGATAAAGCGTCCTGAGGGTTATACGGTAATGACAGCCGAGGAGGCTCTTGAGATAGCAAACCGTATCAGTTACCCTGTTCTTATGCGTCCGTCTTATGTTCTCGGCGGTCAGAATATGATCATAGCATTTAACGACGACGATATAAAAGAGTATATGGAGATCATTCTCAATCAGGGCATAGAGAACCCGGTTCTTATAGATAAGTACCTGATGGGAACTGAGATAGAAGTAGACGCTATCTGCGACGGTGAGGATATTCTTATTCCGGGTATTATGGAGCATATTGAAAGAGCGGGAATTCACTCCGGCGACTCCATAGCTGTTTATCCTGCATGGAACGTTTCAGATAAGCTTACCGAAAGAATTATCGATTGCTCAAAGCGCCTTGCGGTTTCGCTGAATACAAAGGGTCTGGTAAATATTCAGTATCTTATCTATCATGACGAGCTTTATGTTATCGAGGTAAATCCCCGTTCCTCCAGAACTATCCCGTATATTTCCAAGGTTACGGGAGTTCCTATGGTAGACCTTGCGACAAGAGCCATGCTGGGAGAAAGACTTGCCGATATGGGCTACGGTACCGGTCTTTATCCTAATTCGCCCTATGTTGCGGTAAAGGTTCCTGTATTCTCCTTTGAAAAGCTTATAGATGTAGATAATCATCTCGGACCTGAAATGAAGTCTACGGGAGAGGTTCTTGCGGTAGCTTCAAGCCTTGAGGAATCTCTTTACAAAGGACTTACCGCCGCAGGCTATAAGCTGGGCAAAAAGGGCGGCGTACTTATTACAGTCAGAAATTCAGATAAGGGAGAGATCCCACAAACGGCAAAAATGTTCTATGATTTGGGCTTTGCGATATATTCTACAAAGGGTACAGCGGCTGTTCTTAGAGATCACGGAATCCCCTGTGAAGAGGTAGCGAAGATCCATGAGGCGGAGGAAAATACTCTCACATTGATAGAAAGCGGCAAAATAGCTTATGTTATTTCGACATCTTCAAAGGGAAGAATACCTACCAGAGATTCGGTTAAGATAAGAAGAAAGACCGTAGAAAGAAATATCCCCTGTCTTACGTCAATAGATACGGCGAACGCTATCGCTTCATCTATAAGAAGTAAATTTACCGAGCATAATACCGAGATCGTTGATATAAACAATATGAGAACGGAAAAGCAGAAGCTTCAGTTTACCAAAATGCAGGGCTGCGGCAACGATTATATCTACTTCAACTGCTTCGATCAGAAAATAGATAATCCTGAGGGACTTGCGCTCAAGCTTTCCGACAGGCATTTCGGAATAGGCGGCGACGGAGTTATTCTTATATGCAGATCAAAGGTCGCAGACGGAAAGATGAGAATGTTCAATCTTGACGGCTCAGAGGGAAGAATGTGCGGAAACGGAATACGCTGCGTTGCAAAGTTTATGAGAGATAACGGACTTGCAGACAGCGATGAAATTTCGATTGAAACTCTCAGCGGAATAATTAAGGTTTCGCTTACACGTCATTACGGCGAGGTCAACGGGGCTACGGTAAATATGGGTAAAGCTGTTCTTGCGCCGAATCTTATTCCGGTCAGTCTTGATCCTGACGAAAACGGACGAGTAGTTGACCGTGAGGCTGAAATAGAGGGCGAAAAGTATAATATTACCTGTGTTTCGATGGGCAACCCTCATGCGGTAGTATTTATGGATAACGTAGACGGTCTTGATATCGACAAGGTAGGATATGCGTTTGAGCATAATGAGATTTTCCCTGAAAGGGTAAATGCGGAGTTTATCAAGGTAATTGATGATCGTACTCTTAAAATGAGAGTATGGGAGAGGGGTTCGGGTGAAACCTGGGCCTGCGGAACAGGAGCCTGCGCTGCTGCTGCTGCTGCCGTCCTTAACGGATATTGCCAAAAGGACACCGATATTACAGTCAAGCTGAAAGGCGGAGATCTGAAAATACGCTATACCGATGATGCAGTTTATCTTACAGGAGATGCCGTAACGGTATTCTCGGGAACTATTACAATTTGATCAAATATAACAGGAATGTTTCTGCAGCAATAAAATGCTCCGCCGGAGCATTCCTGAATCTTTTATAAGGAGACTTGACAATGCCTACGATCAATGAGAATTTTTTGAAGCTGGAAAAAAATTATCTGTTTATAAATATTGCAAAAAAAGTCAGCGCTTATACAGCCGCTAATCCCGATGCAGATATTATAAGAATGGGAATAGGGGACGTTACACAGCCTATTGCCGGCTGTGTTGTCGAGGCTATGAAAAAAGGCGCGGACGAAATGGGCGTAAAGGAAACCTTCAAAGGCTACGAGGACAGCGGAGCAGGCTACGACTTTCTGAAAAAAGCTGTTTCCGATTATTATAAAAGCTTCGGCGTTGATGTCTGTGCAGATGAGATAAGGATAAACGACGGAGCAAAGTCTGACTGCGGAAATATAGTCGATATTTTCGGAGATGATAACGCTGTTCTTATAACCGATCCTGCGTATCCGGTTTATGTTGACACGAACCTTATGAGCGGAAGAAAGGTGATCTACGCCGATTCAAACGAGTCTAACGGCTTTGCGGCAATGCCAGACGAAAGCGTTCATGCCGATCTTATTTACCTTTGCTCGCCCAATAATCCAACCGGTTCGGCTTATACAAAGGAGCAGCTAAAGGTTTGGGTAGATTATGCTCTTAAAAATAATGCAATTATAATTTACGACGCAGCTTACGAGGCGTTTATAACTGATGAAGCTATTCCCAGAAGTATTTTTGCGGTCGAGGGTGCGAGAAAATGCGCTATCGAAATGTGCTCTCTCTCAAAAACTGCCGGATTTACAGGTATGCGCTGCGGCTATACAGTAATACCTAATGAGCTTACGGTAAAAGCGAGCGACGGTACGGAGGTTTCGATCTCACAGCTTTGGGGAAGGCGCGAGGGTTCTAAGTTCAACGGAGTTTCATATCCGGTTCAGTGCGCTGCCGCCGCAGTTTTCACAGAAGAAGGACAGAAGCAGACAAGAGAAAATATAAGATATTATCAGGAGAATGCAAAAATTATTGCTTCTGCGCTTGATGAGCTTGGAATCAAGTATACAGGCGGAAAGAATTCTCCTTATATATGGCTGAAATGTCCGAACGGTATGGGATCATGGGAGTTTTTTGACCTTTTGCTTGAAAAGGCAAACGTTGTAGGAACTCCCGGAGCAGGCTTCGGAAAGAACGGCGAGGGCTGGTTCAGACTTACGGCTTTCGGTGACAGAGAAAGAACAAAAGAGGCAATGGAGAGGATCAAGGCTCTGAAATTCTAATGGTATAAAATAATAAACCGCAGCCTTATAAAAAGGCTGCGGTTTTTGCAATTCTGTTAAGCGCGTCAAAGCAGCATTCCGGCGCCTGCGACCAGAAGAGGCAGGGTTATACAGGAAAGCAGAGTGGTGGCAGTAAATATCTCTGAGCATTTCTGCGGATCTTTATCAAGGGTTACTGCGAACATTGTGCCCATTGTAGCGGCGGGACACCCTGCGGCAACCAATATAGTCATTTTTACGGTATCCGGCGCAGGAAAAAGGTTTATTATGAGAAATACAGCTGCCGGAATAAATATAAGCTTCAGAAAGCTTATATAATAAATTTTCATATCCTTCAAGCTCTTTATAATATTAGTCTGAGCGGCGGTAGCTCCGGCAATAAGCATTGCGAGGGGCGTATTCATATCTGATATATATTTCATAGCCTGAGAAGGAACTTCGGGCAGTCTTAGCTGTAACAGATAGCATACCAGTCCGATAATAACAGCAATTACAGACGGAGATTTCAAGGCTTTGGCAAATGATGAAAAGTCTTTTTCACCTTTCATAAGCATAAGTCCGTGAGTCCATACCAGCAGATTAAAAAAGGTAAGGTATGCTGTAAGATAAAGAACGCCCTCAGAGCCGTACAGGCTGTTTATAAGCGGGATACATATAAATGCACAGTTTGAATAGATAACAGAAAATCGCTCGATTGAGCAGGCATTTTTGTTTTTTGATCTTATAAGAAACTGAGCGGCAATTATTGAAAATACAAAGGAAAGCGCCGACAGTATAAATGCCCATAATAGACCGTTCAGCAGGCGTTCGTCATAGTCAGCCTGATATGATATAAATATAAGGACGGGATTTACTATAGTCAGAGCAATGCGGGAAAGCTGCTTCGTACCGTCTTTTGTTATAATACCTTTTACATAACAGAGTGCTCCCAGAATAAGTATCAGGAACATTATAAAAATTCTTTCGCCTACGATAATACCGTATTCCATTGTATCAGTCCTTTCATTCTGTAAGTTTATTTTACAGCATAGTTATGAATATTTTTGCTTACGGAGTTTTGCTCAGGAAAAATTCAGAGATTTATACATTTTACACTGAATCGGTCATACGTTCAAAAAGCAATTTGCACAATAAAATATAAAGGCGCTTCCGTTTAAGTAAATGTTCTATTGACAAATGCCCCGATAATGGTGTACAATTACTTTAATATCAAATGTTTTTAACGAAAGGGTAGATATTTATTATGGACGATGTCGGGCGATTGTGGCAGGGAGTTTTTATCTGCGCTGTTATAGTCTTTGTTATGGGCTTTTTTACCGCCTGTGAAAACGCTCTTATTGAAATGAATGATTCCAGAGCCAAAAAGCTTACCGAGGAGCATAAAAGGGGAAAAATACTGAAAAAGCTGCTTGATAAGCCTAACAGGCTTGTTATGTCAAATCTGGTTTCAAGATCGATAATGACTATTGTAATGTCGGCGGCGGCTACAGTTTATTTTTTTGCCCCGCTGCGAAGCTCTCTGCTTGAATTATTTAATATTGAGGCTGATAAATCTGTCCCTTATTATGCGGTAGGACTGCTCTCATTTTTTATTATAATATGCCTTCTGGCCGCGGCTATTACGGTTTTCGGAATGATCCTGCCGAAAAGGCTTTGTACCGGCGGTAAGATAACAGAGAACTTTGTAATGAAGACCTGTATGCTGTACCGTTTGTTTCTTATGCTGTTTTTGCCTCTTGAGTTTCTTGTTTCAGCTTTTACTTCGGCTGTTCTCAGATTATTCGGAATAAAGGAATCCTCGGGCGGCGAATCGGTTACCGAAGAAGAGATCCTTATGATGGTAGACGCTGTAAATGAAACCGGAGGGATCGAGGAGACTCAGGCGGAAATGATAAGCAATATATTTGAGTTCGACGATCTGGAGGTTCATGAAATCATGACTCACAGAACCGAGGTTGTAGGAGTAGAAATAAATGCTTCTATAAGAGAAGCGGTCAAGCTTGTAATTGACGAGGGTTTTTCCCGTATACCTGTTTATGAAGAAAATATTGACAATATCTGCGGAGTAGTATTTGCCAAGGATCTTTTGAGAGTAGTATATGAGGGGAATGCCGATAACAGTTTTGTTAAAGAATATATGAGGGAAATAAAATATATACCCGAGAGCAACAGCTGCGGAGAGCTGTTTGAGTATTTTACTTCTCAGAAAAATCAGATAGCCGTAGTAGTTGACGAATACGGCGGTACGGCCGGAATTGTAACTATGGAGGATATACTTGAATCTATTGTCGGCAATATACAGGACGAGTATGACGACGAGGAAGAAGAAATACAGGAGATTACACCAAATACTTTTGATATTTTGGGAAAAGCTGATCCTAAGGAGGCTTTAGAGCTTATGGGCGCCGAGCTTCCGAAGGGAAGCGATTATGATACTATGAGCGGATTTGCTACTGATATGCTGGGGTATATTCCCGGTGATGGAGAAACTCCGACTTTTGAATGGCAGAATATTGTATTTACGGTTATAAGGGTAAGCGATAAGCGTATAGAAAAGATCCGTGCAGCAATAAAAAGAGATAAAATTGCCGGCGTCAGTGAGTCTGATAAGACATAGGATCATAAGCTTGCAGAAATTCAATGGAACTGGAAACGGAGAAAAAAGGTGTCAAGATCAGAATTTAACGTCGGTACAGCAAATGAAGCCGGTCTATGCCTGAAAAAAGATAAATTGATTTGTGCTGCGGCAGCGGTCATACTTGCTTTTACAGTATCGTCGTGTTCAATAAAAGGAAGTTATCAAAAAGAAAGCCTGACAGATTCACAGCGATCTTCAGGAAGTATAACTCTGCCGGCGCAGTCAGAGAAGTCAGATCCTAAGGGGCAGCCGTCCGTTAAGACTGAAATAATAACCGGAACCGAGCCGGAAAGCAGCCGTACTGATAATACCGAAATTCAGCCTAAGCTGTCAGCGTCCGCAGAATACTATCTTGAAAATTCCGATGAGAAAATACGCCGATGCTACTATGAGATATACAGCGGACTTATAAGCTATACCGAGGAAATAGATATAACCGACGGAGTTATATCATCCGACAGATTTGACGGATTTATGTCGCTTGTAATTTGTACGTCGCCTGAAATAAACCAACTGGATTCCGATTACAGTATGATAGTTGACAGGGATAATTATGTAAAAGGTCTGAAGGTATCATATGTAAAGAGCGCAGAGGAGGGCGGAAGTGAGCTTTTGCAGCTAAAATCGGAGGTAGAAAGTATTTGCCTGCAAGCTGAAAATATGGACGATCACGAAAAGCTGAAGTATTTTCATGACAGGATAATACTGAATTGTGATTACAGCGACGAAAGCGTTAATTCATATTCAGCATACGGGTGTCTTATCGAGGGTAAGGCAGTGTGTGAGGGCTACTCAAAGGCTATGCTTATGCTTTGCGAGAGATCTGGTATATTGTGTATCCCCGTTTTCGGAAGCTCTGTCAGCGACGGCACAGATACGCCTCATATGTGGAACAAGGTACTGATAAATAAAAACTGGTACAATATAGACGTAACTTGGGACGATCCTATAACAAGTCTTGGAAGCGATTATATAAGATATGATTATTTCAATATAAATGACGATTTCTGTTCGGCAGATCATAAGGCAGAAGAATCTGAGTATATGAAATATCCTTCCGCTGATTCAGACAAAGAAAATTATTATGTAAGATCAGGTCTTTTGATTAATGGTATTGATTCTGCATACATAGTTTTTGAGAAAGCGGCAGTTCAGTCAATGAAAAACCATGAAAGATATATAAGGATAAAATGTACTTCGGATAATGTATATGCTGAGGTCTACAGTGTTATCTTCGGGGGTGGAACACAAAACGGAAGCATATTTGATATTCTGAAAAGCGCAGCAGAAAAAACCGGTTCTGATGTATCATTTAATTCATATTCTTTGATACAGAATGAAAAGATGAATACCTTTACTGTAATTTTAAATCAGGAATAAAAACTGCCGCAGGATTTTGCTGCGGCGGCTTTATTTTGCTCAGAGTTTTTTAGCTTTGTCCGCCAGTCAGCAATTTTCCTGTCTGAGGAGCTTTAAACAGAATAACTGCTCCTATCAGTGTAAATACTAGCTCAGGCAGCATATAAGAGCCATTGTAGCAGAAAGAATACAGATATATATTCCAGCCATCAGGACACCAGGTTCCGAAAAACACAGAACCGCTTATGAAATGACATAAAAACCTTAGAATCAGTGCAAGGGTTATTCCGCCTATAATTCCGGCAGTTCCGCTTCGCCTGAAAATACCTGATAACCCCAGCAGGGTAAAGGGAAGCAGGAAATCAAACACAAGACAGCCTGTCCATATTTTTACGGTCATTCCAAAGGTCATAAGTTCTCCGAGTCCCATTCCAAGCTGTATCAATGCGAAAACAAAGGCTGAAAAAAGTCCCCATTTTACTCCGTATCTGATAGATAGAATACATATCGGAAGCATACTTAACGGAGTTACTGCACCTCCCAGCGGAAGCTCAAATACCTTTATCATGCTTAAAACAGCCGCCATACCAAGCATTACCGCACTAAGTACAAGTCTTTGGATCCTTTTGCTTTTCATATAATATAGTCCTTTCTGTATATAAACAAAACCGTATTGACAAGAAAGCGCCCTAAACGAAACGTTACGGCGCGATATTCGTTAAGCAGATACACTTTGAATCCCTGCGTCGGCATTATCCAGATCAGGTTTCGGGTCAAGACGATAAGCCGTCTGCTTTCAGTTCCAAAATTCTGCATAGCTCTTCGGACAACTGCGGCCTACGCTTTCGTCTTATTCAGCTACTGAAAATAATATCACTACTGTCGAGCAGCTCAGCGGCAGTCGTATTTATTTTCAGCTTATTTTAAGAAAATATGTTTACCTGAAATAACACAGTAATTATTGATAAAAGCTTTTTATTTACGGCTCAAAATATCTTGCATATAATTATCACATAATTTTCTTGTATATTTCAACAAAACACCTTGACATTTGTGCATAATTATTGTATAATAAGTACACAGATTAATTACTGATAGCAGACAGAAAGGAATGTATATTAATGACAAATAGAATGATTTTGAATGAAACGTCATATTTCGGTGCCGGAGCAGTTTCGGAGATCGTAACCGAAGCAAAGAAGAGGGATTTTAAAAAGGCTCTTGTTATTACAGATAAGGATCTTATAAAGTTCAATGTTGCAAAAAAAGTAACTGATATACTGGACGAAAATGGTATGGCATATGATATTTTTTCAGATGTCAAGGCCAATCCGACTGTAGCCGTAGTAAAAAAAGGTGTTGAAGTTTTCAGGAGATCCGGAGCAGATTACATAATAGCTATCGGAGGAGGATCCTCTATAGATACGGCAAAGGCTGTAGGTATCATAACTGCTAATCCCGAATATTCCGATGTAATATCGCTTGAAGGAGCGATAGATACTAAGAATCCCTGTGTTCCGATCATAGCGGTTCCCACTACTGCCGGAACTGCCGCGGAGGTAACTATTAATTATGTTATTACCGACGAGGAGAAAAAGCGTAAGTTTGTCTGTGTTGATCCTCACGATATTCCTATTGTCGCTGTTATCGACAGCGCTATGATGTCGTCGATGCCAAAGGGACTAACAGCTTCAACAGGCATGGACGCTCTTACTCATGCTATAGAGGGCTATACGACAAAGGGAGCATGGGAGCTTACTGATATGCTGCATCTAAAGGCAATTGAGATCATCAGCCGTTCTCTGAGAGCCGCCTGCGATAACGACCCTATCGGACGGGAGGATATGGCTTTAGGTCAGTATGTTGCCGGAATGGGTTTTTCAAATGTAGGACTTGGAGTAGTACACGGAATGGCGCACCCTCTGGGGGCGTTCTATGATACTCCTCACGGAATCGCAAATGCAGTTCTTCTGCCGTATGTAATGGAATATAACGCTCAGTACACAGGAGATAAATTCAAGTATATCGCTGAAGCAATGGACGTTGATACGTCTGGAATGAGCGAGGAGGAATACAGAAAGGCGGCTGTAGACGCTGTAAGAAAGCTTTCAAATGACGTTGGCATACCTGAGAAGCTTCATGAGATAGGGGTAAAGGAGGAGGATCTTCCTGCTCTTGCACAATCTGCTTTTGACGATGTCTGCACAGGAGGCAATCCAAGAGAATGTACTGTAGAATCTATTCTTGAGATTTATAAAACTGCATTTTAAAATAATTTAAAATTAACGCCGGAGCTGTTTTGGTTTCGGCGTTTTTTGTTTGATTTTTACATACTGATGCGTTTAAAATATGCTTTCTTGTGTAATAATTGCTATAATATGTAGAATAAACTTGAAATATGTCAAAAAATATAGTATAATTATACAGCAAGGCGGTGATAAGTTTGATAAAAAATTATCTGGACATTAATGTGTATGAAGCATTCCTTAATCGTATGGAGTATATTTTTCAGGAGTTTGACAATATTTATGTTTCCTTCAGCGGAGGTAAGGACAGCGGACTTTTGCTTAATCTTATTCTTGACTATATCAGAAAGAATAATATAAAGAAAAAGATAGGCTTATTTCATCAGGATTTTGAAGCTCAGTATTCATATACTACTCAATATATTTCCGAAACCTTTGAAAAAAACCTGGATCTTGTCGAGCCGTACTGGGTATGTCTTCCTATGGCGACCAGAACCGCTCTCAGCAGCTATGAAATGTACTGGTATCCGTGGGACGATAATAAAAGGGACTTATGGGTCAGGAAAATGCCTGATAAGCCTTATGTTATAAACCTTGACAATAATCCGTTTTATTACTATAAATATAAAATGCATCAGGAAAGCCTTGCAAAGCAGTTCGGAAGGTGGTACAGGGATATACACGGAGGCGGAAAAACCATATGTCTTCTCGGAATAAGAGCTTCTGAATCCCTCCAGAGGTACAGCGGTATTGTAAATAAAAAGTACGGCTATAACGGAATGTGTTGGATAACCAAAACCTTTAAGGACGTATGGTGCGGTTCTCCGCTTTACGATTGGGGTGTAAACGATGTCTGGGCCGCTAACTATAAATTCGGTTATTATTACAATCATCTTTATGATCTTTACTATAAGGCCGGTCTTACTCCGGAGCAAATGCGTGTAGCTTCACCGTTTAACGATTACGCAAAGGACAGCCTGAATTTATACAGAGTGCTTGAGCCGGAAATATGGGTAAAGCTTCTCGGAAGAGTAAGGGGAGTTAACTTTGCATCAATATACGGAAGATCTTCTGCAATGGCTTACAGAGGTATTAAGCTTCCCGAGGGGCATACCTGGAGATCGTATACGGATTTTCTGCTCTGCACTCTTCCGAAAAGCCTGAGCAAGGAATATACGGATAAGTTCAGGACGTCAATAAGGTTCTGGCATGAAACCGGAGGAGGTCTTTCAGAGGAAACGATACAGGAGCTTCTGGAGCATGGTTATAATATTGAGCGAAACGGCGTGTCCAATTATACTCTGAATAAAAAATCAAGAGTCGTTTTTGTAGGAAAGATCCCTGATGATACTGACGATATACTCAGTACAAGAGATATACCGAGCTGGAAAAGAATGTGTATGTGTATTCTGAAGAATGACCATTTATGCAGAACTATGGGCTTCGGAGAAACAAAGAAGTATAAGGTCAAGATAGAGAAAATAAGAGAGAAGTACAAAAGTCTGGAGGAGATATAATGGAATTAAAAAGTCCCGTTTATGGTGTAAGGCCGATTCCGATAGAAAAGATCGTTCCTAATACATATAATCCGAATACAGTTGCGCCTCCTGAGCTTGATCTGCTTTATGACAGTATTAAGGAGGACGGCTATACAATGCCGATCGTCTGCTATTATTCAAAAAAGGACGACACTTATATAATCGTTGACGGTTTTCACAGGTATCGGGTAATGCTGGAACATGATGATATATACAAACGTGAAAAGGGTCTGCTTCCGGTATCGGTCATAAATAAGACGATCGATCACCGTATGGCAAGCACTATCCGTCATAACCGGGCGAGAGGTTCTCATGATGTCGATCTTATGAGCAATATCGTTAAGGAGCTTCATGAGCTGGGAAGATCCGACGCCTGGATCGCAAGACATTTAGGAATGGATAAGGACGAAATACTGAGATTGAAGCAGATCACAGGTCTTGCCGCATTGTTTAAGGATGTAAGTTTCGGAAAGGCATGGATACCGGAGGAAGAGGGAGAGTTTGAAGAGGAAACTGAGCCTGTAAATGAAGCTTAGAAAAAGCGCTGAATTTATTGTTTGTTTTTACAGATCAAAATTTATAATAACCTATTGAAAATAAGTGCGGAATATGCTATAATATTTAATACATTGGCTGAAAGCTGTTTTTAATGCAGTTAATTTATTAAAGCTTGATGTGTTTTTATTTTTAACAACAGATCGAAACGGAGGCGTGCTGGCTCGTACTGGATCTCATAATTCGGTGCGTGTAAAGCGAAAGTATGACAGGACCGAAAAGAGTTGCGGCGATACATGATATTTCCGGGATAGGAAGATGCTCTCTTACTGTGATAATTCCCGTTTTGTCTGCTATGGGAGTACAGGTCTGCCCTGTTCCTACAGCAGTGCTTTCGGCTCATACCGGCTACGGTGAATTTGTAATGAGGGATCTTACCGATTATATTTCACCTGCTCTGGAGCATTATAAAAAGCTTGGCACTGAATTTGACTGCATCTACAGCGGATTTCTTGCTTCAAGCGAACAGATAGACCATTGTCTTGATTTTTTTTCAAGTTATCCCTCTGCGCTGAAGGTCGTTGATCCCGTTATGGGCGACGGAGGAAAATGCTATGCGACCTATACAAAAAATTTGTGCGACCGAATGAGCGAGCTTGTGGCTGTTGCAGATATAATAACACCTAATTTGACGGAAGCGGCAATACTTCTCGGAGAGGAATATCCGTCTGCACCGCTTAGAAGCAGTGAAGCCAAATCGTGGCTTGCAAGGCTTTCCGAGCTTGGCCCTGATACAGTGGTCATAACCAGCGTTCCTATTGCTGAGGGAGGAATTGCAACTATTGGCTATGATAAAAAGCGCAGCAGCTTTTGGAAGATCATAAACGATTATGTTCCCATAAGCTATTCCGGCAGCGGAGATATGTTTGCAAGCGTGCTTATAGGAGGAATACTCAGGGGCGACAGTCTGCCTATAGCCATGAATAGGGCGACCTCGTTTACTCAGCTGGCTATTAAAACAACCTACAGCTACGGTACTAAGTGGACGGACGGAATTATGCTTGAGCCGCAGCTGCCGTGGCTGACAGGCTATCAGGAGCTTTCTGATTATACAAACCTTTAGAGCGATACCGAGGCGTTGATAGCTTTATTGAAAAATTCAAGAGGTGTTTTTAATAATATATTTGTACGCTTGTCTGATAAAAATAATATAGAAGATATAGTAGCTTTAAGATATGAAATGCTTCGGGTTGTGAAAAAATAACAGCACACTTGAGTATTCAGAGCAATTTTGTGACGATACAAGAAATTACTTCAAAAACGGCGAGCATTATACTGCCATTGCTTTTGTTGATGAAAACGCCGTCGGCTGCGCTACAATGAGAATGATTTATGTAATGCACACCAACGACCATCCGTTTGGCAAGCGCGGACATCTGATGAATGTTTATGTTAAGCCTGAATACCGCAGGCAGGGTATTGCTGAGAAAATGGTCAGGCTGCTGATTGATAAAATGAAGGAGCTTCGTGTATCTAATATAACGTTGGATTCAACCCAAAGCGGCAGACCGCTTTATGAAAAGCTTGGGTTTATTCATTCAGACGCATATATGGAAATGAATATTGATTATTGAAAGAGAAAATATTATGCATAAATTAAATCTGGTTCTGGTTGAACCGCAGATTCCTCAGAACACGGGGAATATTTCCCGTACCTGCGCCGTTACCGGAGCGGCTCTTCACCTTGTAAAACCTTACGGATTTGAAATTACTGACAGGCAGCTGAAACGGGCAGGTCTTGATTACTGGGATAAGCTTGAAATTTATCAGTATAATAATATTACAGAGTTTTTTGAAAAGAATAACGGTGAGTATTATTTTTTTACTACCAAAGGAAAAAAGGTTCACAGCGATATCAGTTATCCTGCCGGTAAAGCTGTTTATATAATTTTCGGCAGGGAGGATAAGGGTCTGCCGGAAAAGCTTCTTGCAGAGAATTATGAACGCTGTGTAAGAATACCTATGAGAAATGAGCTGAGAAGTCTTAATCTTTCAAATTCTGCTGCCATTGCCTGCTACGAGGTGCTTCGCCAGTGGGATTATCCGGATCTGGAACGTGAAGGAAAGCTTAGGGATTATTTAATTAAATAGCAAAAGTCTATTGCTGAATTTTAAATGCCGCGAAAGGAGGTACGCTCTTTAAACAGAGCGTGAAAGCTAATGGCGAAAATAAAACTTTTAACCGATTCCGCTTGTGATATTACCAAAGAACAGGAGGAAGCCTTTGATATTCAGGTCGTACCTTTCAAGGTAGCTATGGGAGATAAAAGCTATACCAGCCGCGTTGATTTTGATAATGAAAAATTTTACAGAATGATGGACGAATACGACGGTCTTCCTGTAACCTCGCAGATCACTGTATTTGAATATGAGGAGATATTTGAAAAGCTTTTTGCAGACGGTTATACCGATATTATTAACGTTACTATAAACAGTGAGGGAAGCGCAACCTACGGCAATGCTGTTATGGCGGCTGAAAATTTATTTGCAGCTCATCCGGAGCTTAAAAAAAGCTGCCGAATATTCAATATCGACAGTCAGGGCTATACCGGAGGCTATGGATTTCCGCTGCTTCAGGCTGCTGCTAAAATCAAAAGAGGCTGTTCTGCTGAAGAGGCTGTCAGCTATATTCAGGATTGGGTAGAAAACTGCGTTATCTTCTTTGCTCCTTATTCGCTGAAATATGCTAAGAAATCCGGAAGGATCCCGTCAGCGGCGGCATTTGTCGGCGAGGTAATGGGTCTTAGACCTATAATGAGGATACACGATCATAAGATTATAACCGAAAGCAAGGTGAGGGGAGATAAGGCAATCGTTCCGAAGATCGTTGAGCTTTGCTCTGATGAGATAATACCTCAGACTCCTTACTGCGTAGTTTACGGAAATGATGAAAGCGTACGTGATGAGATCTCAAAGGCTCTAACAAAGAAGCTTGGTTATCCGCCTTCTGAGTATTTTCAGATCGGAGCGGCAATAGCAATTAATGCAGGACCTAAGGTTTCCGGAGTTATTTTTAAGGGTAAACCGGTCAAATAATCATAAGAAAAGCGAAAGGCGTCTCGGTTATACCGGGGCGCTGTATTAATTTTCCTCGCTGCTATCGTTAAGCAGTAGAGCTTCAATAATAAAGTTTACGCCGAATCTTACTCCCGCTGTCCACGACCCGTCCGATTCAGCTGTCAGCATTTCGCCCAGCAGATTGTCGATTTTCTGCTGCTGCTGTTTATCTGCTCTGCAATCTGACAGAATTTTGAATATTTCAGAATAAGCGTTCTGATATTTTTTGTTCTTTTTCAGTACGCCGTTTATTTCGTCGTCAAAATTGTATACAAGCTTTTGCAGTGAAGTAATATTAACACCTCCCATTAATCAAGTCTGGCGTTTTGTAACGCATTGCATTAATATCCAAGGAATTATTTTTATAAACAGTTATTTTATGTAGATATTATATATTATATGTCGAAAAATGTCAATGAAATGATATAATATTATCTCAGCTTTGGAATTATACACAAAATTTGTGAAATGTGTAAGGTACCATTTAGTGATTTAGAAATAAAATTGTCCGATGAATTTACGGCTGAGGCCAATAATGTATAAAAAAACGCCGGAAATATCGTTCCGGCGTTTTTGCTGTATTAATCTTCTTTTTTATGAACTCGGTTGAATATTATTACGAATAGTGACCAAAGAATTTCTGCGGCGCACAACGCAGTAATTATTATTCTTATCGGTTCAGCGGCTGAACCCGTAGAGGGATTGCTGTCTGATGACGCTGAATCGGAATCTTTTTCTGCTTCCTGAGCAGCGTGATCAACTGCGTTTTCTACTGCTTCATTATTTGATTCCTGCTGAGCTATGCTTGAAGTGCTGCTGTTCGTTTTTTCGGCTTCGCTGCTGACAGCAGAGTCCTCTCCTATGCTGCTGCTGTCAGAGCTTGTACCGTTTTTATCTGTGTTGGAATCTGTATCTGTCTTACTATTACTGCTGTCTGAACTGTCGGAGTCTGAACTCTCAGTTTCTGAATTATCAGAAGCCTTTACAGGAACGACTTCTATGGAATCAATAGCAAATTCGGAATTTTCCTTAAGATAGTAAAGCTGAACGAAAACGTTGCCCGAAATAGAATTAGGATCTATATTTTCAGCTGTCCAGGTGTCTGAACCGGTTTCATGTGTTATATTTCCGGTGGACTGCCAGCTGTTGTTTACAAGCATTCCTATTCCGCCGTTTACGCTTCCGTTTGTAGATATGTTAACTTTAATATTATATAGCTGTGAGTAATCCTTTATGTAGTCTGAAAGACTGAATGAATAACTTACGGCTTCTTCTGAATTGAAATCCTTATCATCGGTCTTGTATGTATAAATAGGCTCGGTTTTCTCATTTTCCTGTGAAGATACAGACACAGATTCATCCGGCTTTGTAACAACAGGAACTGTGGTGGTTGTTTGCGGCTTTACGGAGGATACCGAGGTGACTGTCTGGGGCTTTGAAGAAGTTTCTTTGCTTGCAGTTGAAGCAGCTGTAGTTGCTGCGGTAGTTTTAACAGTTGTTGTGGTCTTTTGTGTAGTAGTTTTTACTGTAGTGGTCGTCTTGGCTTCCGTAGTAGTTTTTGAAACGGAGGAAGATACTGTGGTAACAGTTGTTGTTTCTGTCGGCCCGCTGACCGTAAGCGGAGATTTATCGGTAGGAGCGGAATATGAAGAATTTACATAGCCTGAACCGTTAGAAGAAACCATTGTTTCAATATCTGTCCAGAAATTTATCTTTCCGCTAGCTCCGCTTTTAACAGTAAAGGTTGCGAGGGCAATATCTGTTTTTGAGGTAATATTTGTACTTGACAGGTTTGCACCTACGATCTTGACCGTTCCCTCAGAAGAAACGTAATTGGTAATTACTGAAAATTTACTTCCGACATTATATGCTGAGTCCATTTCAGATTCGGAGGGAACATAAACGTCTACCTTATCGGCGTCGTAATGCAGATTGATCGTAAAGCCGGCAGCCCCGGTATCGTTAGGTATGTATCCGACTGTTACGTTTATTCTTTCGCCTGCTTTTGCAGTGTTCTTGTCGGCAGTCAGGGTTATCTCATTTGTAGCTGACGCTGAAGTGACCGTTGAAAGTATCGAAGTTATCATCAGTGCAGCAGTTGCGATTGAAAGTGCAATCTTATTTACCCTCAGGTTCATTTTATACCCTCCTGTTATTTTAATTCCGTAATCTTGACTGTATTAATTAAATCTTAACAAAAAATAAAGTGTACCGAATTTTGAACATCATTTCAAAAGGTTACATTTAGTATATGAATTATAGCACAGCTATCTTAAAATAGTCAATAGTCAAAATGTCGAAAAAACGGCGATATTTTTAGGTATTTTGCGAGCCACATTATATTTCACTAAATATATGCAGCAGGTAAGGTTACAAAACACAATATATGCTGTAATTGAATTGTAATATTTGATAAAAGAACGTTTATTTGTACTTGTAAATATTTTTTGAATAAAAAAACGGTTGACAAAAAAGATTTTCCTGCCTTATAATATAAAATAAACCGATATATTCAGACAATATATTTAATGAGGGAAGAAAAATGACTTTTAATAAATACTTTTTTGCCGTAGCGGCAGTTTTTGTAATATCAATCTTAAGTTCTTTTTTTACAGTAAGTGCGGCTCAGACAGGAAAATGCACTGCTGACGCTTTAAATATCCGTTTCGGAGCAGGAACTTCATACTCTAAAACAGGAATGCTGTATTACGGAGATACCGTTACTGTTGAAAGCACAGTTAAAGGCTCTGACGGCTCAGAGTGGTATAAGATAAGTTATTCTAAGTCCGGATCTGAAAAAAGCGGTTATGTATCCTCGGAGTATATTTCTGTTTCAGGTTCGCAGCAGGTAGGTTCGTCAGATAAGGATTTTGAAAGCTATCTTGATAAGCAGGGCTTTCCTGAAAGCTATAAGCCTGCGTTAAGAGAACTTCACAGTAAATATCCCAATTGGGTCTTTACAGCACAGCAGCTTGAAATGACTTGGGATAAAGCTCTTAAAGAAGAAAATGTTCTGGGACGAAACCTTGTACACAGCTCAGCATTAGCGTCCTGGAAGTCAATGGAGAAAGGAGCATATGATTTTGAGAATAACCAGTGGTACGGACTGGACGGTTCTTGGGTGGCGGCTTCTAAAGAAATAATAGCTTATTATATGGATCCGAGAAACTTCTTGGACGATACCTATATATTTATGTTCGAGAATCTTTCATATAATAAGGATATACATAATATCGGCGGAGTAAAGGCTATTCTGTCAGATACGTTCATGAGCGGCAGTTATACCTGTCCCGATACAAAAAAGACGTATTCCTATGCGCAGACTTTTATGGACGCAGCGGAAAAGTCGGGAGTATCTCCGTATCATCTTGCTTCAAGATGCAGGAATGAGCAGGGAGTAAACGGCGCTCCTCAGTCGCTGGGTACGGTAAAGGGCTATGAAAATTATTTTAATTTTTTTGATATTCAGGCTTATGCGACGTCGACTATGACTGCGGCGGAAATGGGCTGCAAGTACGCCAAGACTAAAAATCCGACCTATCTTCTGCCTTGGACTAATCAGTATAAGTCTATTATAGGCGGTTCTGTTTTTCTGGGAACAGGATATATTACCAAAGAACAGGACACCCTTTACCTTCAGAAATTTGACGTAGTAGACGGAGGAAACGGCTATTATTATCACCAGTATATGACCTGCGTTTTCGGACAGGCTAATGAGGCTGTTTCACTAAAAAATGCTTATTCGGACGATGTTCTCAATTCTAAGCTCGAATTTAAGATACCTGTTTACAAGGAAATGCCTGATACAGTATTTACAAAGCCGGTTAGCAGCGGAGATAATAACAATCTTCTGAAATCGCTCAGTATATCGGGTCAGAAGGTTACGCCTTCGTTTGATAAATATACCCAGTCTTATAAGCTTACAGTAGATAACAATATTTCGTCAGTAACGGTAAATGCGACGGCTTTAAGTAAGAAGGCGAAGATTTCGGGAACAGGGAATAAAAGCCTGAAAATAGGCAAGAATACACTGAATATCAATGTAACTGCAGCAAGCGGAGCTGTCAGAACCTATAAGATAACCGTTACCCGAAAGGAGGCTTCAAAAGGGCTTCAGCTCGGCGACGTTGACGGCGATAAATCTATCACGGTAGTTGACGCGCTTACGGTACTGAAATACAATGCAGGAAGTATTGATCTTACCGCAGAACAGAAAAAGCGAGCCGATGTTGATTCAAACGGCAAAGCCGACGTTGTCGATGCACTGATAATATTAAAGTACGTTTCCGGTAAGATAACAGACTTCTGATATAAGTTATGTAGCCGCAGACCGCAGTTCTGCGGCTTCAGCTTTATTTCATCATCATATTGATGCCTTCAACCATATCGCCGATAGCGTGAATAGCTTTTCCGGCGTTGGACTTTAAGCGGCGTTTTTCCCTTGAAGTCGCATTTGCAACAGCATAGGTTATAGCTCCGGCAGTAAGTCCGATTGAAACTCCTTTAGCAATTGAACTGATTTTCATTTTTTTCGCTCCTTTCATAAAGGCGGTTTGTTCCGCTGTTATTATTTTTTGAAACGAAGCGTAATTAATTCAAGGATAGTTATGCTGTATTTATTCTCAAAATTAAGGCAGAATAAACAAAGTATATGAATAAGTATTAAGCGTTTTGTATGAATTTTACAAGAACTTTGATGTCAGATTTGTTGCATTTAGTTTCATATTTTATAAGATTATAAGAGCAAAATCTTCTGAAACCAATGTATGCGCGGTATTGTGGAGGCAGTGTAAAAACTAAAATGGTTATGTAAGCTAATATCCTTATAATTCAAACGTTATATATAAATATTATTCATATTTAATATAACTTTTATGTATTTACATGCACTCAATGGGTGTGTTATAATAATAATATGTTAAGCGTTATAAGCTGTAAATTTTTAAACCAATTAATCATTGCGGTTTTGAAAATTCAAGCTTTTAAATAGAGAAGGGAGTAAGAAATATATGGGTATGACTATGACGCAGAAGGTTCTTGCCGCTCATGCCGGTCTTGACGAGGTCAAGGCTGGACAGCTTATCATGGCTGATTTGGATCTTGTGCTTGGAAACGATGTAACTTCGCCTGTTGCTATCAACGAGTTTAATAAGGCGGGCTTCGATTCAATTTTTGATACCGAAAAAGTAACGATGGTAATGGATCATTTTACACCTAACAAGGATATAAAAGCTGCCGGACAGTGTAAGCAGTGCAGGGATTTCTGCGGCGAATATAAGATAAAGAATTTTTTTGATGTAGGCGATATGGGTATTGAACACGCGCTGCTTCCTGAAAAAGGGCTTGTCGCTCCTGGCGACTGCGTAATCGGCGCAGACTCCCATACCTGTACATACGGAGCTCTTGGGGCATTTTCCACAGGTATCGGTTCTACGGATATGTGTGCAGGAATGGCAAAAGGAAAAACATGGTTCAAAGTTCCGTCAGCTATTAAATTTAATATAACCGGAAAGCTTCCGAAATATTCAGCTGCAAAGGATGTTATTCTTCATATTATCGGTATGATAGGAGTAGACGGAGCTCTTTACAAGTCTATGGAATTTTCCGGAGATGGACTTAAAAACCTTACTATGGAAGACAGGCTTTGTATGGCTAATATGGCGATCGAGGCGGGAGCTAAAAACGGTATTTTTGCCGTTGACGAGATAACGCTTGATTATATAAAGGATAAAGTCAGCAGGGATTACAAGGTATATGAAGCAGATCCCGACGCCGAGTATGATGCAGTATACGATATTTGTCTGGACGATATTAAGCCGACTGTTGCGTTCCCTCATCTTCCTGAGAACGCCAGAACTTTTGATATGATCGGCAATGTAAAGATTGATCAGGTAGTTATCGGTTCATGTACCAACGGCAGAATAGAGGATATGAGATGTGCCGCTGAAATACTCAGAGGCAGAAGAATTGCAGATAATGTAAGGTGTATAGTTATTCCCGCAACTCAGAAGGTATATCTTCAGGCTATGCAGGAGGGACTGCTTGAAATTTTCATTAATGCAGGCTGTGCCGTTTCAACTCCTACCTGCGGACCTTGCCTTGGCGGACATATGGGTATACTCGCTAAGGGAGAAAGAGCAGTTGCAACTACCAACAGAAACTTTGTCGGAAGAATGGGTCACCCCGAATCCGAGGTTTATCTGGCATCTCCTTATGTTGCGGCGGCTTCGGCGGTAACGGGAAGAATATCTCAGCCGTCGGAGATAATCGGCTGAGAAGCTGAAGAAAAAGCGATGGTAAAATAGTTTTTAAAGAAAATTTTAGAGGGAATTTTCCGGGGGCAGCTGAATGGTCGGAAAAGCTCGGGATTAAATTCTGAGATAAAGCGTTCTGATCATTTGTTATTTGATTAATGAATCAATTGGGGCACTAATTATTTAGGAGGATTCATAAATGAAAAATTACATTCGTGAAATATTCTGGGATATTATCCTAAGTATCATTACAAAAAAATACGGTACTTCTCTGAATGACGATCAGAGAGAGGATAAGGCGGATGAAATGGTAGAGCAGCTTCGCGCAGAAAATAATTTTACCGTTGAGATGACTCAGGCTTTGCTTGACAAAAAGGGAATGAATAGTTTCTATACCTCAAATATTAAGGGTCAGCCTGTATACGGAATAGTAAAAGAGGGAATGTTCCATAAAGTAAAAACCTGTTATTTTATCTCAAGGAATAAGGACGAGATCACTCCTCAGTATCTTGAGCAGGTTTACGAGGAACTAAGGAAGCAGGCTATGGGAGAGAATATCTTTAATTCTCCGGATTATAAAAACTGATCACATATCGGAAAGGCAGGTTCAATTTAATGAATGCACACGGCAGAGTACATAAATACGGGGATAACGTTGATACAGACGTTATTATTCCGGCAAGGTATCTGAATACTACCGACCATAAGGAGCTTGCTGCTCACTGCATGGAGGATATAGATACTGAATTTGTAAATAAAGTGAATAAAGGCGATATTATTGTTGCACAGGCTAACTTCGGCTGCGGTTCTTCAAGGGAACACGCTCCTATCGCAATCAAGGCAAGTGGAATTTCCTGCGTTATCGCCAAGACATTTGCAAGAATTTTTTATAGAAATTCAATAAATATAGGTCTTCCTATTATAGAGTGTCCCGAGGCTGCGGAAAAGATCAGTGACGGCGACGAGGTGAAAATTGATTTTGAAAGCGGAGTTATTACAAATATAACAAAGAACGAAACCTATCAGGGGCAGGCTTTTCCTGAATTTCTTATCAATATTATAAACAGCAGCGGCCTGCTTAATTCCCTGAAATAAAACCAATATGAACGGCAGTGTCACTAAGAACACTGCCGTTTATTTTGCAGGTCGGTAATTATGATTATTCATTGATATGTCAAAAGCTATGTCAAAAAAATTGTCTTAACTACTTGAAAATTATATTAAAGTGTATTATAATTAAGTTGAACAAAAATTATGAAAGAAGGATTTTGTATGTTGGATATTAAAATCGAGCGTACCTCTGCTCCTAAGGAAAAGCCGGCTGATGAAACAAAGCTCGGCTTCGGGCATATTTTTACAGATCATATGTTTATTATGAATTACGATACGGGTATGGGATGGCATGATGCAAGGATAGTTCCCTACGGAGAAATATCTCTTTTCCCCGCCGCAATGTGTCTTCATTACGGACAGGAGATCTTTGAAGGACTGAAGGCATATCGTACTGCTGACGGAAGCGTTCAGCTTTTCAGACCTGACGAGAACTTCAAGAGAATGAATGTATCGGCTGAAAGAATGGTTATTCCGAAAATAAACGAGCAGGATTGTCTTGACGGACTTATGGCTCTGCTTAATATAGAGAAGGATTGGGTCCCTCATACTGAGGGAGCGTCTCTTTACATAAGGCCGTTTATTATCTCAACAGATCCGTATGTAGGAGTAAAGCCGGCCGACCATTATATGTTTATGATAATCCTTTCTCCGTCGGGAGCGTATTATTCAACAGGATTAAATCCGGTTAAGATATATGTTGAAAACAAATATGTTAGAGCGGTAAGAGGCGGAACAGGCTTTGCAAAAACGGCTGCAAATTATGCGATCTCTCTTGCCGGTCAGGACGAGGCACATAAGCAGGATTATGAGCAGGTTCTCTGGCTTGACGGCGTTGAAAGAAAGTACGTTGAAGAAGTAGGCTCTATGAACATATTCTTTGTTATCGACGGTGAGGTTATTACACCCGAGCTTACCGGTTCGGTTCTTCCGGGTATTACAAGAAAATCAGCTATCGAAGTTTGCAGAGACAGGGGTTATAAGGTAACCGAAAGAAGAATATCTATTCAGGAGATTGCCGACGCCTATGATAACGGAAAGCTTGACGAGGTATTTGGAACAGGTACTGCCGCCGTTATCTCGCCTGTAGGACATCTGAAATGGGGCGATAAGATAATGGAGATCAACGATAATAAAATCGGTCCTGTTTCACAGATGCTTTACGATACTATGACTGGTATTCAATGGGGAAAGGTAAATGACAAGTACGGCTGGATCGTTCCTGTAAAGTAAATATAACAAAAGCATTTTAAAATATGAGCCGGTACTCAGTAATTAGTATCGGCTTTATTTTATGCAAAAGAAGAACGGCTTCCGTTTTTAACATCGGAAGCCGTTTTGAAGTCAGACCTTTTTGCGGCAGAAGCCAAAAACATAGAACAGCCAAACGGCCGTTACAGAAACTGCACAAATCGTTCCTGCAAACTCACTATCGAAGGCAAATGCACACATACAAACCAAGGCTGCGTTAATTAAAAGAGCTGCAAATAATGAAATAGAAGCCTTTTTGATTTTAAAATTCAAGCGAAGATCATTTCCTTTCTTAAATTAAGCAGATCATTTCTGCTATGTATAAAACGGTTGGCTGTTTCTTTAGTATTCGATTCCTTCCTGATCTTCCAGTATCGTGTCGATAGGAATATCAGCGGTATCGATCGCGTTGATAAGCTGCTGTTCAGCAGTTTTGTCATCAGGCTTTACAAGGAATCTTACTGCCTGTTTATGATTAATAATTTCGACCTTATTGTGAGCGCCTCCGGATTCTCCGTCAAGCGTCCACGCTATTTCAGCTTCTGAAGTAAACTTTACCTTAGAAGTCTTGAATTTTATAAAATGTTTATCAGTAAGCTTATTCAGAGCTGCTTCAGCCAGCAGACTTTGAAGCATCAGCGGACTTACCGGAGTTTTAACAAGGATCACCTCAAATAATCCGTCATCAAAGCAAACTCCCTCTGAGATCAGCTTTTTCATTCCTCCTACTGAAACTGTGTTTGAAACAAGTCCAAGTATAAAATTTCCGTTTATAGTTTCTCCGTCATGCTCAACAGTTATATTATATCCCGTATACTTAGGTAGACGCTTTATAGCCTCTGCTACATAAGCGGCATGGCCGAATAAATTTTTAGCGTTCTGCGGCGTTTCATAGGAAACGTCCGTAAAAGCGCCGAATCCTGCAACATAAACGTAATATTCACCGTTAAATTCTCCGACGTCGTAATCGAACGGAACTCCGTCGACTATTGACTGAGCTGCGGCAGGCATTTTTGTTGAAATACCCATGCTGTAAGCAAAATCGTTTGTAGATCCTGCGGGAATATAGCCTAAGGGTATAGTCTTTGACTGCTCCATCATTCCCTTTACCGCTTCGCTTAGAGTTCCGTCGCCGCCTGAAGCCACGACCAGATCATATTTGAAAGCATTATCTTTTATTTTTTTATATCCGTCAAGCGGTGCCTGAGTAGGATAAGCAGTTACGGTATATCCTCCCTTGGTAAATATATCGATTATTTCGCTAAGGTTGGAACGAACCGCTCCCTTGCCTGCCTGCGGATTATAAACAAACAATAATTTTTTCATCAATATATTCCTTTCTTTTTCTTTATCTGTTTGCATACAAAATATATAATTGATAAAAATACGTTTTGTTATATTTCTAATAATATTATAGCATAATATGCAAAATTGTCAAGGATAAAGCGGCTGTTTTTGTGTAAAAATTCTTTACTTGATTTTTACTTGTTTCTATTTACTTTTACAGTATAATGTGTTATTATAAAAACGAGGTGCGAGCTATGAAAATTTTTAAAAGCCCGCTGCTGACTGCGGTAATTATTCTTATTTCGTCGCTTGCTTTCGGACTTTTCATTATGTGTGCGATCTGGCTTGCAAGCGGAGGGAGTCTGGAAATTTCGGCAGCTGCGGCAATATATCGTTTATCTGCTCTTGTCTGTGTTATAATTATAAGTACGCTGCTGCTTGTGTATGTTATTAAGAAAAATATAATGTACCGAAGGATCTCGGTTATTATGGAAAGCGAAGGAGCGACTCCGCAGCTGTATGCTATGCTGAAAAACCAAGCTGACAGGGCAAGGGGAGAGAAAGCAAAGGCAATGTCGCTTCTTACTTTGGCGTCATATCTTGCAGAGGGTGGTCATTATAGTGAATGCTATGAGGTACTTGATAAAATAAAAACTGAAAAATTAAATCCGTTTTATCAGGACGAGTATCACAACGTACGTCTGTATGCAAACTTAATGCAGGGTAATATTGACGGCGCTGATGAAGTACTTAAAAATGCAAAGGCAAATTTTGAACGGGCAAGGCTGCGTGAATACAATATGCCGGTCCTTCATACTCTTGGAGTATATGAATACGCCAAAGGAAATTTTGCTCAGGCTGAAACACTTCTTATGCAGGCTAAAAATAATGCTCCTACTAAGCAGGCTATGGCTGACTGCTGCCTGTACCTGGGACTTTGCTATCTAAAGACAGGGAGGAAGGAATATGCAAAGGCGGCGGCAGAGGAAGCGGTGGGACAGGTCAGGACAGTGTATCAGAAAGAGAATCTGAAAAAGCTGATGAAGCTTGTAGAAAAAGCATATGCCGTATCGGACGGTCAATAAGAGAAAAGAAAGGAAATAACAATTTATGAGTGACGCATTGATCAATTGGTTTACAACTACTTTGGACGGTCTTCCGAAGGAGCTGATATGTTTCATAATATCTATGGTTCCTATACTTGAATTAAGGGGAGGTCTTGTTGCTGCGGCGCTTTTTCACATTCCGATAATTCAGGCTATACCCATATGTATAATAGGTAATATTGTACCTATACCGTTTATACTTCTTTTTATCAATAAGATCTTTGCCTGGCTTAAAACCACTAAAAGGTTCGGCGGATTTATATCGCGGTTTGAACAGAAAACTCTTGCAAAAGGGGATAAGGTGCGAAAATACGAATTCTGGGGTCTGCTTCTGTTTGTAGGAATACCTCTGCCGGGAACCGGAGCATGGACCGGCGCACTGCTTGCCTGTCTGCTTGAGGTGAAAATGAAGAAAGCAGTTCCTGCTATATTTTTCGGGCTTTTGCTTGCAACAGCTATAATGTGCATTATAACCTATCTTATTCCGTGGATTATTGCTGCGGTCTGATTTTTGATTCTGCATGATATATTAATTCCCTTGAATTTCCATAAAATTCATTTAGCGTATACTTGACTTTATTGGAAATTGGTGATATAATTAGGTTTACTGCAAAGGAGGTGCCGTAAATGGCTATAGATAAAAGCGGAACAAAGCAGATAGCCGATAACCGAAAAGCAAGACATGATTATTTTGTTCTTGAACAAATAGAATGCGGCATTGAGCTTGTAGGAACAGAGGTCAAGTCGATACGAAGCGGCGGTGTTAATTTAAAAGACAGCTGGTGTTCAATTGACAACGGGGAAATGTGGGTAAAGGGTATGCACATATCTCCGTATGAGCAGGGCAACATATTCAATAAGGATCCGCTGAGGGTCAGGAAGCTTCTGCTTCACAAACGTGAAACAATGCGGCTTTTGGGAAAAGTAAAGCAGGACGGACTGACTTTGATCCCGCTTGCTCTTTATTTCAAAGGCAGTAAAGTAAAGCTTGCGCTTGGAGTATGCAAGGGTAAAAAGCTTCACGATAAGCGTGACGATATGGCAAAGAAGGCAGCTCAGAGGGATATAGAAAGAGCTTTAAAGGATCGAGTTGGGTAACACCAATGAAAACAGAATAACTGACAGAATATTGTCTTTCTAAAAGGCACATATAAATATTTTTCGTTCGGCGATTGTCTTTGAAGGGTTCGATTGAAGATCCGGTAATATCAGATATGACAGACCGCAGCTATAAAGCTACCGAAATATATACAGAAAAGGTTTGCAGATCAATAAAAAATGGGGGCGTAAAGGTTTCGACGGGGATCTTGAAGCATGATAAGCGAGTAGAGGAGCGCACTCTCTTTAAACGGCGTACGTTTTGAAATTAAACGACAACGATAATTTTGAATTAGCAGCTGCTTAATGCTGCTCGTCTTACCTTTGATTACCACGGCTTAGGATAAGGCGTCGATTAGTGGTGAACGTCATTGAGTAAAGGCTGTAGCTCTCTTGATGTATTGCAGTCTACCGATAATTTCTGCCTGCTTGTTTGCGGACTTTAAAGGGAAACGGAGTAATCCGGAATAACAAGCTACACTCGTAGAAATTCGTGGGGATAGGTTTTCGGACAGGAGTTCGATTCTCCTCGCCTCCACCATATTACACTGACTAAATAGATGAAAGTGCCTTAAATCAGCCCGTAGATACAGGCTTTTTTGGTGTTCAAACGGCAAAAATAAGAAGTTAAAAACCATATATGAAAAAATCCGAAAAACACCGGCTGACGGAATTTGAACTCTCGACATTTAAATAGTTCAGAATATAAAGGCATATTTGAGGAAAATAATAAAAATGTAGATGCATTGATTTACTCGGAAAATATACAGTACTATGGTAATGTATTGCACATTGGCGGAAGTACCAATGTATTTAATAACAATATTCAGCTTAATCATTTATATATCAATAAAGATAAGCTTGAAAAGGAAGTAGAGATATATAATAGGAATAATAATAATCAAATCAATACTAGTGATTTGATTAATGATTATAAAACAGTATTAAATGGGGATAATCCATCTGAAAAATTGAACAGATATACAACGTGGATTAACGATAATCTTTATTTATAAATTTTTATATTAAGGTGGTTAAAATTTTATGGGCAAAACAAAAAAAATTGCTATTTCCATAGTTGCTATTATGCTAATCATCGGAATTCCATTATTAATGTTTTATGTAAAAAATAGTAACATTGATAAAATGTATATATATGAAATTGATAATAACAAAAATGAAGTTACTATAATCAGATATATTAATGATGAGTTGGAATCTGAAAAAACAAATCCAAATTACAAAGAGGTTGTTGAAATTCCTGAAACAATTAAAGGTTATGCAGTTACTGCAATAGGTGAAGAAGCTTTCATATGGTCAAAGATGAAAAAAGTGATTATACCGGAAACTGTTACTGAAATTAAAAGTCGTGCTTTTTTTGGATGCAAAAATCTCATGAATATTGAGGGCGTCGATAATGTTACAAAAATTGAATCTCAAGCATTCTATATGTGCACAGCTTTAAAAAGTATAGATTTGTCCAATATAACATATTTGGGAGATCATGTTTTTTTTGAATGTGAAAATATTACATCGTTATATTTTTCGAGTACTATAGAAGAAATTCCGATAGCTTTATGCAATAAAATGAGATCTCTAAAAGATGTAACGCTGTCTGAAAATACAAAGGCAATAGATAGATTGGCATTTGCAAATTGTACATCTCTTAATGAATTAAAAATACCTAAAAGCGTAACGGAAATATCTGAAGATGCATTTCAAAACATAGAATCTCAGCTTACGATATGCGGGGAAAAAGGCTCGTACGCAGAAAAATATGCAGAGAACAACGACATAAAATTTTCAGTGATTGAGTATAAATAAGTAATTTTGAGCAGGAATTGTTAATTGAAAAGGTAAATTATCTGCCATTGGGAAGTATTGTAGTAATTAAGGGCGGAGTAAAGAAGTATATGATCGCTGCAAGAGGGCTGGGAGTAAATATCGGAGAAAAAAGCGCATATTTTGATTACGGCGCATGTATGTACCCTGAAGGTATGATGGGAGATAAAATGATGTATTTTCAGCATGAGGATATTACAAAAACAGTTTTTGAGGGCTTTTCAGATGAGGATGACCGTCTCATGGTTGACAATATAAACGAAGCTCTGGCTAAGACAGACATGGAAAAGGCTGACGTCAAGAAACTTCAGGAGGAATAAACAATGAATAAAAATGACTATATTATCCGTTTGGAAACAACTAATGATTATGCAGAAGTAGAAAATCTTACAAGGGAGGCATTCTGGAATGTCTATACTCCAGGGTGTAACGAACATTATTTTGTTCACGTTATGAGGAGCCATAAGGATTTTATACCTGAGCTTGATTTTGTAATTGAGCTGGATGGTAAAATTATTGGCAACATAATGTATACAAGGTCAAAGCTAATTGACAAAAATGGCGAAGAAAAAACAGTGATTTCATTTGGGCCGCTTAGCATACACCCTGACTTTCAACGACAGGGCTACGGAAAAGCACTTATAGAACACTCGTTTTCAAAGGCTTGTGAGCTTGGTTATGATGCCGTAGTGATTTTTGGTAATCCGGGCAATTACGTTTCAAGAGGAATGAAAAGCTGTAAGAAATATAATGTTTGTCTTGAAGGTGATTATTTTCCTACTCCGCTTTTGGTAAGGGAACTAAAAAATAATGTCCTTGACGGAAGAAGATGGTACTTCCATGAGAGTAATGCAAGCGAGCCTTGCAATGATGAAAAAGCAGTAGAAAAGTTCGACGCTCTTTTTCCAAACAAAGAAAAATTGTGGAAACCCAGTCAGGAAGAATTTTATATTTATTGTCATTCGAGCATAGGATAATATAATAGCTACGAAAGCCGATGAATCACTGATTTGTCGGTTTTTAGTGTATAGCCTTTATTACTTTCTGTGAAGGTAACGCAAAGACGTTTTTGACATCCATCGGTAAATCCGAAATCATTTGCGACAAGCCTTTGCAGTCCCTTGAACAAGAAATACATTGAAACCAAGGAGGGTATATTCCTATGGATGGGTCATCAATTCTGCCATCGGGTTTCGGCTTTGTTGAAATAATAATCTGTCTGCGAAAGAATGAATCTGACTTGTCATTTGCGGCATTAAGCGTTCCGTTGAGCAGATGAATTTCGTTGGGGTTGAGTACAATTCTTACACTGCGATAAGTTCTCTGTCTGCACTTCTGTGTTCTGCACGATTTCTGCTGTATGCATAAGCAATCTCCTTTCCGTAGTTCTCTCAGAACACAGCCTTATACAAGTTTTCCTCTGCAATCAGATACTTTTTCCCTGTCATAAAGCACGGTAGCTGTCCCGTAGTAGGTACGCAGTAACTGTCTCGCACTATCTGACGGATACGATATTCTGTAAGTCCGTCGATAAGTTTTGCGGCTTCCTTAATGGTAAGCACACATCTGTTGGTAGTTGGCATTGCAACTCCACCTTTCATAATAAAATCGGTATAAACCGACACAGCTTTATGCTATGTAACAGGCGTGTTCGGGGATATATATATTCAGTTGTCAAGGTGCTGCACACGAACAGAAGAATGCACGTTTCGTTCGTGTTTCCCATTATATCCTCGCATTTGACAAAAGTCAATAGATGTAATATTATAACTCTATCGGCAACTATTTTCACATCTATTTTTGGTATAACTCAATTTAAATAGGATTCACATCTATTTTTTGCAAGGAGAAAAGAGCAATTTTTCTGATTTGATATGCGAAGCTATGCATTTTTATTGCAAGGTTGAGAGTATTATCTGTTCTATGTTGCCATATGATTTTTTGAAACCAAAACGCAATAGATTTGAAGCACTGCCTGACGAATATGAATGGCTGTTGGAAGATGAATATGATGAAAACGGAGCAACGCTTGATTATCATAACAAATATGAAATCAGGACTGGTCTTGACGAGTTTGACAGCGCTGATATGATAGATGAGGTGCTTGAGTTTGATAACAAGCTGAAAGCACTTGCAACCGAATACTACATTTTTATTGACGACCTTATGCGTATAAGGAAGGTTTATGATCCGTTTCTTGAGACGCTTCACAGCGAAAGTCGTTACCTTGATAATGCCGAAACAGCACAACTGCTTTACGATTTTAACGCTGAAACTCTCGGAAAAATGAAAACTTACGAAAAGCTGAAACCGTCAGGTAATATGCAGTTATCCGAAGAAATGTGGTTACTGTGGTAAATATTTTCTGCTCACAGCTGGAATTTTCTCAGATTATTGCACTAATCCCATCAAGGGTATGGATGGCAAGGTTTGTCGTGATATGGGGCACAGAAAGAAATATGCCGATAAAATCAAGACCGATCCTTACTGGAATGTTTATAACAAGGCTTACAAGCAGCATTATGCACGCTATCTCAAAAAGAAAATGACTCAGACAGAGTTTTTTGAGTGGGCGGATTATGCTTTTGAACTGCGTGGCAAGGCAGAAAATGGAAAATTAGAGTTTGAGGAATATTGTGTTCTGATAAAGAAATAGATAGCGTAAAAGCACGGAAAAGCAGTACTTTTCTTTCTAATGTATTTTAAAATTATTTGAAAAAATCATAATATGTGCTATACTAAACTTAAAGGTGGTGAGCGTATGGCAATTACAATAGCGATCTGCGATGACGACAGTATGCAGATAAATAATCTGCGGAAAATTCTTGGTAGGTGGGCTGAAAGCAAGCCCTTTGCCCTTCATATAAACGAATACGAAAGCGCTGAGGGATTTCTGTTTGATTATCCCGACAACCCGTGCTGTCTGCTTTTGCTTGATATTGAAATGCGTGGCATCAACGGTATGGAGCTTGCCAAGCAGCTCAGAGAAAAGGGCGATATGCTTCCGATTGTGTTTATAACGGGCTTTTCAGAATATATCGGCGACGGCTACGATGTGGAGGCTTTTCACTATCTCTTGAAACCGCTGAACGAGGACAAGCTGTTTGCCGTTCTTAACAGATATGCAGAGCGGTATGTTGAAAAATCAGCCGAAACAGTGCTGACGACTGACAGCGGAACCACACATATTTCAGCTGACAGAATAGTTTTTGTTGAAGCTTTCGGGCGGAACACTCAGGTTCATATATCAGACGGCTCGGTCATTGATTGCACAATGAATATCGGGAGTTTTGATGATTTTTCCGGCTTTGCTGTATCGCACCGCTCCTATCGGGTAAACCTCAGATATGTTAGGAGCGTAGGAAAAAACACGGTCACGCTTGATTCAGGCGGAGAAATCCCACTGTCCAGACGACTATACCGAGAGTTCAATAAAAGGTTTATAGAGTTTTATACGGGAAAGGGTGAACTTGATGAAAATAATGCCGTTTGAATCTGAATACAGAGATGACCTTATATTTATGGTTCTAGAAGCCAAAAATGCATTGGGAAGGATTCCGGGACTAAATGAAGATTTACTTGACATTAAAAAAAATTATTTTAACAAGGGCGATATGTTTTGGATAGCGCTTGACGATAATAACAGAGTTATCGGAAGCGTTGGCTATAACTCAATTGAAAACTCAGATAATGTTTATCTGCATCGTTTGTTTGTTAAGTACGATCAAAAACATTGCGGAATCGGAACTGCTCTTTTAAAAACCGCTGAAGATCATTTAAGAAAGATTGGGAAAAAAGCAGTCTATGTACATCTGGGTCAGCCTCGGGAACAGTGGTTTGAATCGTACGGCTTCTACCCGAAAAACGGGTTTTATGTATACGAAAAAGACAAACCATATCATATGAAAAAGGATCTGTAATGAAAATATTTATTATAACTGCCGTTGTTTTTATTGTCTGCGCATTGATAGTTTCCGCTGTTTTTTTGCTGCGTCGAATCGTTTACAATCTCATCGACCGCCGCATAGAACGCTTTCAGAGCGAGCTTATTGAAAAGCAGGTGCGTGAAATCGAGAATATGTATAAGCAGGTACGGGGCTGGCGGCACGATTACCGAAATCACATTCAGAATATGAAAATACAGCTCGCCGAGGGCAACTACGATAAGCTGAACAGCTACCTTGACGGTCTTACAGATGACCTTAATACCGTTGACACCGTAATCAAAACGGGCAATGTTATGGCGGATGCAATTCTGAACAGCAAGCTGTCCGTCGCGGAAAAGCTGAACATAGCTTTAAATGTCAAGGCATATATTCCAAGCGTTCTGCCGCTGTCCGATGTGGAGCTGTGCGCCGTTATGGGAAATCTGCTTGACAATGCAGTTGAAGCTTGTGCAAAGCTGCCAGAAAGCGAGAGGTTTATGCGAATTTACATAGGAACTCTTAAAAATCAGTTCTATCTTTCTGTTCAGAATGCTGCAGGAGAGGTAAAAAAATCTGTCGGCGAATATCAGTCCACCAAAAGCGGAGAACACGGCTACGGAATTTTCCGAATAGACCGTGTTGCTAAAAAATACGGCGGTTATGTCAACAGGCAAAACGAGGAGGGTGTGTTTGCTACAGAAATAATGCTGCCGTTAGGGGCGTAAATTTACCATTCATGCATCATAACGACCGTTCGTGTAAAAATCAACACAGCGGTCGATTTTTATGATATGATTAGTGTGAGGTGAAAGCTGTGAAGGAAAAGAGAAAAAAGGTTACAAAGTATACAAAAGAAAAAAAAGCCGCTGCTTGGGCGGAATATAATGAGCGGCAGGCTAAGGTTTCACACGGGGTTCGGGATAATATGTCCTACATAATTCGTGAGGTAAGAAAAAACTATCCGATTTATTTGTTCACTTCGCTGTCAATCGTGATTTTTGAAACAGCGGAAAATCTTTGTAACGCATATACGGATAAGTATGTTGTAAATCTTGCAATCGGGGACGGCTCTCGGCTTACGCTGGCACTTATTTGTCTTGCACTTATTATTGGCTCGAGATTTTTTCGGTATATAAAAAATCAATGCTTTGATTACGAGGGCAACGTAGGTGCATTCAGATTTTCCAATATGTTTATCAGAAAATTCCTGTGCAAAAATATGTCCACTGATTATGAAAACAACGAGAAAACGTTTGTGAACGACTCGCTCCAGAAAGCCAGAGAAGTAACAACGTATATTCAAAATACGGCATTGGGAACAATAAGAAAAACGCTTTCCTGTGCTATCAATATTCTTGCATTCGGCGGAATACTTTCCATGCTCCACCCAATGCTGATTCCAATAATTGTCCTTCCTGCAGTTGCCGGATATTATATCAACCGCCACAAAATGAAGTGGATTTGGAATATGGCGGATAATTGGCAGACCTTTGAAAGACAGCTGAATTATATCACTCGTGCCAGCAGTGATTTTGCATATGCAAAGGACGTGCGGATTTTCAATATGCAGGATTGGTTCGGAAAAATGTTTAAGCGCTCATTTGATAACCGTCTTGACTGGTATGAACAGCAGGATGAATGGGAGTTTCGTCATGGGGTTTTTGAGTATTTTATTCAGATTGCAGGCAATTTCGGCGCATACGTTTTCGTTATTTACGAGGTTGTCAGCGGTAATATCGGTGCCGGCGATTTTGTTTTGTATTTTAATTCTATTCAGAATCTTTCAAATGCGGTGAGAAACTGGTGCGAAAATTACGCCGGTTATAAGTGGCTTTCTGAAAATATTTCATACGTCCGCGATTATTATGAGATGAAAGAAAATACCAACCGTGACGAGGGTGAGCCGCTTCCGACGGGTGAATATGAAATCGAGTTCAAAAACGTGTCCTACAGCTATTACAAATCGGAAAACCCAACAATCAAAAATATTTCTTTCACACTTCACAAGGGTGAAAAGCTTGCGCTTGTGGGACTTAACGGCGCTGGTAAAACCACGCTGATAAAGCTTATGTGCGGACTTTATGACCCTACCGAGGGAGAAATTCTGCTTAACGGCAAGCCAGTGAACATCTACAACCGAGAGGAATATTTCAAGCTGTTTTCGACAGTTTTCCAAGATATTTCGACGCTTCCCGTAACGATTGCGGAAAATATAGCAGGCTCGAAATCGGAAGATATTGATAAGCGGCGGGTTTACGAATGTCTTAAAAAGGCAGGACTTTACGATAAGGTTATGAGCCTGCCGGAAAAGGAAAATACACGACTTGTAAAATCGGTTTATGATAACGCAACAGAGCTTTCGGGCGGTCAGGCACAAAAGCTCGCCCTTGCAAAGGCATTGTATAAAAACGCTCCTATACTGCTTTTAGACGAGCCGACCGCCGCTCTTGACCCCATCGCCGAGCATAAAATGTATCTTAATTATGCAGAATTTTCAAAGGGGAAGTCGAGCGTATTTATTTCACACAGGCTTGCGTCTACACGCTTTTGCGACAGAATTATTATGATAGAAAACGGCGGAATTTCAGAAGAGGGCTCTCATGCCGAGCTTATGAAAAAGGGCGGAAAATACGCCGAACTGTTTAAGCTTCAAAGCAGCTATTATACCGATAAGGACGGTGATTTTGATGAGTAAGGATAACGAGAAAATGACGGTCAGGGAAAAGCTTGAAATATACAAAAAATGTCTTGCGTTAATTGAAAAAAGCAACAAAGGCAATTTACTTCTGCGTATTTTACAACAGTTCTTTTTTGTGATTTCGGAGTTTCTAGGTGTATATCTTGCGGCTTCTGTAATCAACGCCATAACGAAAAACGAGCCTCTTGGTAAGCTGATTTTTACAGCAGCAATGGTATGTCTTGCTGATTTTGTGCTGTGTTTTTCAGTAAGCTTATGCGCCAAAAGACATAACAGCCGACATTTTTCATTAAATATGAATTTGCGCAGAGAGCTGAGCCAAAAGGTAATGAACATGGACTTTGTAAGGGTTGAAACGTCTGAAACGCACAAAGCCTTCGACAAATCCCAGAACCAGATATGGAATGGCGGAACCGGTTTAGCGGCGGTTTGCAACCACACAGTAAATGCCTGCATGGGGCTGATTTATATTATCGTAGGCACAGTGCTCATTGCGCCGATAGCTTTTTCCAAGCCTGTTGTAACTGCCGGATTTGTCGGATTTGTTCAGTCACCGTGGGGGCTTGCGGCTATGACTTTGCTTGTAATTTTGCTTGAGGTTTTCAAAGCAACATACGTCAATCAAAAATCAATTAGAGCCTATGAGGATATTCAAAACAGCGATGACGTAGCTCAGGCAAGGCGCTCAAGAGAATTTTATGAGAATTTTGTACTTGATAATTACCGCAACGGCAAAGAAATACGAATTTACGGCGAACAGGACCTTATAATCTCCAAACACGAAAAAAGCTCGGACTTCACAGCCAAAAGCTGGTTTGAGGGGTATAAGAAAGCGTTAGCCCCTAATCTGGCGTTTCAGATGATAAATATTGCAACAAGGGTTATTATGTACGGTTTTGCCGTAATCAGAGCAGCAACGGGAATGCTTTCACCCGGCGAGGTAGTAGCGTTTGCGCTGTATTTTACAAGAATTCAGAACGGCATTTCAGATGTTTCCGATGGAATTGGAATCTTGAAAACAACGCCTATATTCTGCAAGCAGATTTTCGACTTCCTCGCCATTCCTGACGAGAAATACAAGGGGACAATCCCCACTGAAAAGCGTGACGACAACGAGTACGAATTTGAATTCAGGCACGTTTATTTCAAATATCCTAACAGCGAGCAGTATGTTTTGCAGGATATAAATCTAAAATGGCGAATAGGCGAGAAAATGGCGCTTGTGGGCAAAAACGGCAGCGGAAAATCTACACTTGTAAAGCTGCTCACAAGGCTTTATGACCCTACCGAGGGCGAAATAACGCTGAACGGGATTGATATACGGAAGTACAAATACGAGGAGTATATGGATTTGTTTTCTGTTGTGTTTCAGGACAGCAAGCTGTTTTCTTTCAGCCTTGCTGAGAATGTTGCGGCTGATACGGAATATGACGAGAAGCGTGTTACCGACTGTGTAAACCGAAGCGGACTGACATATAGGCTTTCTGAAATGGAAAACGGCATAAAAACCTGTCTTTACAAGGATTTTGACGAACATGGCGTGGAGATTTCGGGCGGCGAGGCGCAGAAGCTCTGCCTTGCCAGAGCAATCTACAAAGGCGCGCCGTTTATTGTGCTTGACGAGCCGACAGCGGCGCTTGACCCCATTTCCGAACACGATATCTACACTAAATTCAACTCAATAGTAGGAACAAGAACGGCGATCTATATTTCACACAGGCTGTCAAGCTGCTGTTTCTGTGACGATATTACCGTTCTCGATGGCGGCAGAATTGTAGAGCGTGGCTCACATGATAAGCTGCTCGACGATAAGGGAGCGTATTTTGAATTATGGTCGGCTCAGGCGGAGTATTACAGAGATACTGCGGGGGAATTGTTTGCGTAATGTATAAAAATTAAGGAACTGTTGTAAATTTTGCAACAGTTCCTTGTTTTTACCGAATTATAGCTGCTTTGTGCTGTGTGATCATAAAAGTGGTTTACAGTCATGCTTATATCAGAGTGTCCCAAACGTCTGGCTATCTCTTGTATATTAATAGCTTCATTTGCAAGTAACGACGTATGAGAGTGCCTAAAATCATGTACGCGTATCGTTTTAATGCATGCGTTTTTTTAAAATCGGTCATTTTCATTTTGCACGGAAGTGTCACTCAGCGCCTTGATACATCCGTGCAAATTTTGTAATCATCCCTAAATCCGTCAATGCTTTTACAGCGTTTTCGGTGCTTGTCCAGTATGCTGATAAGCGGCTTCAGAAGCTGTAGATGACTTATTTTTCGGAGGAGTTATCATGCCGCCGCAACAGGATTTTTAGGTATATACTACATTTTTACTGCAAACTCATTATATCGGCATATAGATTGTCCTTAATTTTACCCCCTGAGCGCCGCTAACACTCAATTGGGGCAGTTATAAAACGTAGTTACTGATAAAATTGCATATCTGTGAAACATTACAATTGCTCTTAAATTCAAATTTAACTTTTCCTAATCCGCTGAACCAAAGCTCTAGTTCACTGTCAAGATCTAGTACCCCTGCTGTTTCCACTGAATACGACTGAATTTTGCTGTAAGGGAGAGAGGTAATGTCTTTCTTGACACCGGTATTTCCCTGAACGTTAATAGCTAGTATACGTTTATTCGTGAATACAATGCCATCACGAATCGCTTGGTATGTAGCGCAAATTGTTTCCCCACTTACCATGAGAGGCTCATACGCCTTATCATCAACCCTCTTTAGTTTAAAAAATCCTGCATTTTGAAAATCAATCATTAGATTTTCTTCCTTTATATAATTTTTATGGTTTGTTGGATTCAGAATTGCTATTATCTTCTGTGGTTGAATCACTCTCAGAATCTGAATTTGATTGTGAGGAATCGTTAAAATCGTAGTTTAAAGGTGAGTATATTCTATTGCCGATAATCATGCGTTCGGCAATCAATGCGGGTCTATTTTCTTTTTCGGAATAGCCCATAAGAGTCCCGTAAATTCTCAGTTTATTATCTGCAACTGCGCTTGAAATGCTGTTTAGATCGGATTCTGAATATGCGTTAAGCCAAACGAGCCACTTTCCATCATCAGTGTCACATAGCAAATAATCAAATCCGTTTTGGCTCATATATTCAGGGTTTGTTGTAGTTATGTATATATTATCACCTTTGAGATCTTTGGTTTTGGAGGCGGAATTATAATCGTTGTATTCTGCGTATTTATATCCGGCTTCTGAGCCATTAAAGCCAGATATTACTCTGTTTATTATGTCTGGTTTGTTAAAAACTACGACCAGCAAAATTCCGTCTATAATTACAGCCAAAGCCAACATACCGAGGATAAATCCAGCTGCTACAGTTTTAGAGCTTGATTTGCTATGCTTTTTAACAGCGTTATTTGTAGTCACTAAAATAGGGGATGAACCAAACTCATTTGCCGTTTCTTCGGTTTCGGTATTATTTACTTTGTTTTTCATGAGCAGCGAGATTCCGAGTAAGGTAGCAAATATAAATGAAACAACTGTCCATATCTTTAAATCTTGGAAAAATGCACTTTGATTTGCCAAAGCGACGATTCCGCCCAGAGCATAAGCTACTATAGCCGTAATTGTACCGCCTGTTGATTTTCTGGCTGCAACAGTAGTAATACCGGCTGCAAGCATAAAAAATCCTAAAATTATACCTGCTGCTCCTCCGGCTGTTTCTGATTTTGTAATTGCCTCGCCTAAGCTGGCGGCGCAGGACTGAAAACCAATTATTATAGATAGCAAAATAGAAAAGATACCTATAATAAGTCTCATAGTAAGCGCACCGCTTGTGTATTTGTTTGACATATTTCACCTCCACAAATAAATTTATATTACCATTATACAACACTTTTTTACAAATATCAATAGAATTTGTTATATTGTCTTAAAATGTCGTAATGATTTAATATGGCCGACAACAGCGCCGAAAAGGCCGAGACCTATAAAGCGGTAAAGGATAACGGGATACTTGAACTCCCGAATGACGCCAAAGCTGAATACCTTACAAGGCAGTTCGATGAAGCCAGCGTTGAGATACTCAGAAATGCTATAAAAAAGGATATACATACGATCTCAAATGTTCCCGATATGAGCGACGACAACTTCGGCGGAAATGTTTCAGGAGTTGCTATGGCATATAAACTTTTGGGTTTTGAGTTGATGACTAAAACGAAAGAACGCTTTTTCAAGGAGGGTCTGCGCTATCGCCTGAAGCTTATAGCCAATGTACTTTCGGCTCACAATACGGTAATAGATACGGACGGGATAGAGATCGTAATGTCGAGAACGCTTCCGCAGAATACCGCCGAGCTTGCCGATACAGTCTCGGCGCTGTCAGGACTGGTCTCGCAGGAAACGCTGCTTTCACAGCTTCCGTTCGTAGAAGATCCGGCTGAGGAGATAAAAAAGCTCAGAAAAGAAAATCAGAAAGCTTTGGAATATCAGCAGTCGGTGTTCAGCCTGAGAAGCGACGGTGCGGAAGATGAAAACGAGGAGCAGTGATCACTGGCGCAAGCGGGCGGAAAAGCGTATGGACGAAGCTGTCCTTAAAGCGGATTCGGCGGCGGACAAGATAGGAACAGCATATCTTGAAGCATTAAAGGATATACAAAAAAGGCTTGACAGCATATTCAGGAATTTTTCCGCCGGCATTTCCGAGACTGAAGCAAAGCGCATACTTAAAAGCATAAGGGAGCCTGACGTTATAAAGCGGCTCGAAAAGGCTGTTGACAGGATAGAGGACGCAGAGAAAAAGGCTTTAATGCTTGCTGAAATAAATGCTCCCGCATATAGGGCGAGGATAGATCAGCTTAACATACTGTCGGGAAACGTCAAGACCGTATGTGAAAAAATCGGCGGCAAAACTCTGTCGCTTATGGATCGGGAGCTTTACGGGATAACCGAAAGCACATATTACAGAAGTATTTTCGATACTCAGAAAGGAACAGGACTGGGCTTTACGTTTGCATTGCTTTCGCAGGACAGGATCAATGAAATACTGCTGACTAACTGGAGCGGCAAACACTATTCAGAGCGTATTTGGGAAAATACAGAAATGCTTGCCGAGACTGTACAGGAGATACTGCTCAAAGGCTTCCTTACCGGAAAATCAAGCGGCAGAATGGCAAACGAGCTTCAGGAAAGAATGCGCTCATCTTACAGCCGAAGCCTGACGCTTATAAGGACGGAGGCAAGCTTTGCTGCCAACAGCGCCGAGCTTGAAAGCTTCAGAGAAACCGGAGCGGAAAAATACCGTTTTGTGGCTACTTTGGATTTGAGGACATCTGAAATATGCAGGAGCCTTGACGGAAATGAGTATCCTCTCGCCGAAGCCTGTCAGGGTGAAAATTGTCCTCCTATGCACCCTCGCTGCCGCTCAACAACTATTTCGGCGCTTGATGATGAGATAATGGCAGAACTGAAACGTCGGGCAACAGACCCGATAACAGGAAAGCCTGCGACCGTTTCTGCGGATATGAGCTATAAGGAGTGGTATGATAAGTACGTTAAGGGAAATGCTGCTGCGGAAGCCAATGAAAAAGCGGTCAGAAATCTTTCCTACGACAGAAATCAGTTTGAGAGGTACAGAAAGCTGCTTGGAACAGAAATGCCGAAAACGCTTGAAGAGTTTCAGAAGATCAAATATACTGATAAGCATAATTATGGACTGCTGAAGGCTCAGGCACGAAAAGCGGCGGTTGACAAATCGGGGGAAAGTGGTATAATAAATATAAGGGGTGAAAGCAGTTTGAATTTGGTTATCGACAAGTTTACGCCATGCCTGGAAAATGCTCAGACGGGCGCTATTGTACCAACTGTATTTGCAAAAGCAAGTAAAAATGAACTTAAGAATCTAAAGGACTGGAAGTTCAACTGGCTGGATGAGGGCTTGAATGACTCTGAGATTTATAAGCTGTGCATAAGCGGAGAGGATACTATTCAGGGACTTGTAGCTGTTACAGACTTCAGACGTGATATGGCTGTTTATGTTAATATAGCTGAAAGCGCTCCGCATAACTTTGGAAATCATAAAATGTATAACGGAGTCGGCGGTCATTTGTTTGCAATAGCAGCACAGGTTTCACGTAATAAGGGTTACGGCGGATTTGTATTTATGGACGCAAAAAACACTGAGCTTGTTGAGCATTACAGCAAAACTCTCGGTGCGGTGCTTTTGGGCAGACCTCACCCGTACAGAATGTTTATTGACGAGGAAAATGCGGCCGAGCTGCTGAAAATATATACTTTTGAGGAGGGTTGAATATGTCGCAGGAAGAATTAAAGAAAATGAGAGAGCTGGATAAGGCGGCTGAAAAATACGGTGGTTTTACAGCGCCTCTGTCTGATAAAACAGTACGTTACGATTACAGGAAAATAAGTCGGTACTGCAAGGAAAAGGGCATTGAACCTGTGGATATGACCATCCGTGAACTTAATAGGTTTATAATTAAAAATTAAGATAATCAGGATAATGATTGAGCATATGTTCAATACAGATTAGGACAGAAATCCAAAAAAAGATAAGACTAATCGAGAAAACGCATAGTTTTTTACCGCTCCGCTAAGGCGAGGCGGTAATTTTTATAAGTGCAAGCTGTATATTCAGGATAAATTTATCAGCGTTATAGCACACTTTTTTTCGTAAAAGTATTGTATAAATAAAAAATGTGTGTTATAATATATCTAAAGGGGGATTTTATCATGAAAGCACCATTTGTTCCAATGTCGTTACCATTTGAAAAAAAGTATATTGTACTCGAAGAATTAGTGTCTGATATTGCAGCTGCTTCCTCTAAACTGGGAGAATTCAATGAAAGAATGAATCATTCTAAAATAGTGGATACTTATTCGGTAAAACATATGCTGAGAATTGAATCGTTGTATTCAACAAAAATCGAGGGCACACAGACGACTATTGACGCTGTATATGAATCAGATGTTGAAGCTTCCGAAACCAAGAATCCCGATATAAAAGAAGTGCTGAGATATGCGGACGCTTTGAGCGAGGCAAGTAACAGAGCCAAGGATAATCCTATAACCATAAAGCTGCTCAAAAGAGTGCATGAAATATTGCTGAGTGGAAATGTCAGAAAAAATTCGCGCTTTATTGCGGGTGAATTCAGAACTCAGCAGAACAAGGTAGGGGAACATATACCTCCCGTTGCGGCAGACGTTACGAAATGGATGGGCAATCTTGAACGGTATATAAACAACGATTATAATTATGATGACGGATTACCCGCAATAGTTAAAGCAGCTTTGATTCATGCACAGTTTGAAACTATTCACCCATTCCCTGATGGGAACGGCAGAGTTGGAAGAGTACTTATACCAATCTATTTGTATAAGCAAGGAGTAGTTTCTTCGCCTTATTTTTTTCTGAGCCAAGAGCTTGAGCAGAATTCAATACGATATTATTCGTATTTACAGGGTACCAGAACATTAACTCCTAGGGGATTTACCGATTGGATCAAATTTTTTCTTAATTCTATTATCAATCAGACTAAAAGGGATATTTCTTTCCTGAATAATCTTGATCAGCTTTATGATGTTACTTTGAATAAATTGAGAAACAGCGTAAATTCAATCAATACGGAAGTGATCGTAAAAGCAATCTTTAATAATCCAATTTTCACAATAAATAAACTATATCAGGAGACTGGTATAAATAAGAGTTCATTACGAAAATATGTTGATATTTTAAAAGATAACGAGATTTTATTTAAGGATCAGAAAAGCAGGAATTCAAAGTTTTATTTTATGGAGCTTTTAGATCTGCTTTAAAAATTCAATATGGATATAAGCGCTCAGCTTCGGCGGGGCGCTTTTATTATACTCAAAATTAAGAAAGGAAGGTAAAACCACATGAAAGCACACGGAATCAGGATATCAATGCAGTTTTTTGCGGAGGATCCCTCTGCGGGTGACGGAAGCGGAAGCAGCGAGCCGTCTACCATTACTCTTGAACAGGTCTTCAGCACATTCAAGCCGGAAGATATTCTTGGATCCGACAGCATGAAATCGGCGCTTGAGGCTCACACAAGGACTGCCGCTGAAAAAGCTGTTTCAGACGCAAAAGAGGCATGGAAAAAGGAAAAGCTTGAAGCCATCGGCGAAAGCAAAAAGCTTGAAAAAATGAGTGAAGCCGAAAGGGAGAAGTATAAGCTTGAGAAAGAAAAGGCGGAGTTTGAAAAACAGCGAGCCGCATTTGAACAAACTCAACTTGAGCTGTCCGTCGGTTCGGAGCTGCAGAAAAGAGGATTGCCCGCCGAATTTGCAAAGTACCTTACCGCTGATACGGCTCAAACATCCAAAGCCCGTATTGACGAGTTCGAGAAGGCTTTTAACGCGTCGCTTTCTGCGGCGGTGGATCAGAAGCTGAGGGGCGGAGATCCACCCAAGGCAGCAGAGCCGAGCAAAAGCGGCATAACAAAAGAGGCGTTTGCGAAGATGGGATATTCCGAACGGCTCAGCCTGAAGAAAACCGATCCCGAAAAATATAACGAACTGAAAGGATCGTCGGTGATCTGCTCAAGCTGTTTGCGCTGCTCTGGGCGGTATCAAATCTAAAAAAACTGATCGTTAAGGTCCATGAGCTTTATAAGTGGTTCAGGGATCTTGAGGTTATCAAAACCGCTAAAAAGTGGCTGGATAGTTTTATTACCGTGTTTAAAAATTCTGAGGCTGAAAAAACAAGCAATCAGAAACGGCTTGTACAGTGTTTCCGAGGACTTGGTAAGTATGATAATTCATTAGGGTTTGCGGTTGTTGTGGTATGTGACGAAATACTCGGTTGCCGCCGTCATCAGCGCTGAAAACGAAATTGGCGAAGAGCAAAGCAGTATTGCAGATGCCGTGTCGGAATAATATAAAAACACCGCCTATCAAATCGGATAGGCGGTGTAAATTAGTTAGGTGTATCAGAATTCCAGATATATAATATCGCTATCAAAGGAATCGTCCCAATCGTCCCGGTTGAAAATGTGGAAAGTAAACTCAACATTTTCTATACTGGAGATATTATTTTCTTCAAGATCATATGACTTAATCGTAATCCCGTCATTGATTTTCTTTCCTGCAGCAACATCCGCTGAAATCAAGCCTCTGATCATGAAGCCGTTTGCTGAAAAATCTCTTACTTGAATGGTATATGATCTATCAGTATTATTTTCAATAAGCAGTTTTATCTTAGAACCCCAGAAATCGTGATCATCTAACCCCTTATATGTTATCTTAATTCCGTTGGTGTCATAAAGAACAATATCTTGAGGTACGGCTATTGAAGTGGTTGTCGTAGTTGTTGTGGTTTTTGTGGTTGTTGTAGCGGTATTGTCCGACTCTTTTGTTGCAAGGGTGGTTTTGGATTTTTTAGTCGCAAGCGTTGTCTTTGATTTCTTGGTGGTTGTAGTCGTCGTTTCAGGCATAGTAGTTGCAGAGGTATCCATTTCTGATGATACAATTTCCGTATCGGAACTGTTTTCAGTTTCACCCGATTCTGCTTTTCCGCAGGATACTGTTCCTGCGCACAGACATAACGCCAGAGCAAAAGTAAGTAGTTTTTTCATGTTAGTCCCCCATTTAATTTACTTTAAATAAATTATAGCACAAAAATTGAAAAAAGCAACAGTTTTATTATATAAAGCATTGAAAATTCTTCCTTAAGGTGATATAATGAAGAGGAAGCTTATATTTGTTAAATCGCTGTCTGATAAACTGGTATTGAAAATACAACGTGAGCTATTATAGACAGCTGTCTCCCTCTGCGTAGAGGGAGTGGATTGAAATGCGTAGTTGATCTGCTTATCGCTTACGCCCGTAAGTCTCCCTCTGCATAGAGGGAGAGGATTGAAATCCTTTATATCGATAATACCCTATGTATATTGGGTGTCTCCCTCTGTATAGAGGGAGAGGATTGAAATTACCCTAAGACATCGGTACAAGTACGCTTGCCTTGTTTCCCTCTGCATAGAGCGATAACCCTAACGCAGCTTGAACCCTAGTGCTCAAACTGCGTTGGTTTTATGTCCAATATCCTGTAAATTCGGGGTTTGCGGCGTTTTGTATTATAGAACAAAATTTGCTCTATAAAATAAAAAGTTAAGTTTCAAAAAGAAAAATCAAAAACCTGATATTTCAGCACTTTAGTCAGCTTTTATCGTTCAGCTATTTTGTAGAATATGACAGCGAGCCATCGTACTTAAATGTACGGTGGCTTAATTCTTGCAAAACTGATATTCCAAAATCAGATTTAAGGATTATTTAATAATTATCGTGCTATAATGAAATCACAAAAGGGAAAGGCGGTAGAAAAATGTTTCTGAGCATATTGAAAAAAGACCTTAAGCGAAAGAAAACAATGAACATAATCCTGCTGATTTTTATTACTTTGGCAGCAATGTTTATTGCAAGCAGTGCAAATAATTTAATTACCGTTACATCTGCGCTGGATAAATATTTTGAGAAGGCAGAAGTACCTGATTTCTGGTTTTCGTTGGTATTTCAGACGGATATAGAAAAATTTTCGGAATTTGCCGAGAAAAACGGCTATGAATATAAAATTACAGATCTGATTCAGATAGACCCTAAGGATATAACGATAGATTCAGAGGTATTTGATTATAAAAATACTACCTGTATTTCCTCATTAAACGGCAGTAAGGTTTTTGACAGTGACGGGTATGAAATTACAGAAATAAATAATGGTGAAATTTATGTTTCTGCTGAAATATTCAATTCAAATAATTTTCACGGTGGTGAAAAAATTAAAATAAGCTTAAATGAAAAAGAAAAAGAATTTACCTTAAAGGGATACGTCAAGGATGCTCTTTTCGGTTCTTCTATGATCGGCATGACTCGTATGCTGGTAAACAAAGATGATTGGGAGTTTTTTAACGATGAACAGGCAAGCATAATGAGTTCCGTATGCGTTTATACAAAAGACACACAGTTTAACGAAAAATTTATGGAGCTTGAACTGAACCTGGTTTTTAACGCGGATTACAGTATGATTAAAATGATGTACATCATGGATATGATGAATGCGGCAGTAGTGCTTGTCGTAAGTATATGTCTGATACTGATTTCAATGGTAATTCTTCATTTTACAATTAATTTTACTATGAGTGAGGCGTTCCGTGAGATCGGAGTTATGAAAGCGATAGGCATTCCGAACAACAGTATACGAGGCCTTTACATAGCAAAATATCTTGCAATTTCCGTTATAGGAGCATTGATCGGCCTGGCACTAAGTATTCCTTTTGGAAAACTGCTTCTTGCAAACGTTTCAAAGAATATCATTATTTCGAGCAGCGATAATTTCATTATAAATATTTTATGTGCTGTGGGTGCGGCGGCTGTTGTTATGCTGTTTTGTTTCTTCTGCACTCGCAAAATCAAGAAATTTTCGCCCATCAACGCAATCAGAAACGGCGAAACAGGTGAGCGTTTTTCTGGAAAAGGACTGATTTATTTAAGCAGATTTAGAATGCCTGTTATTCCGTTCATGGCGGTAAATGATATCCTGAGCGGAATAAAAAAGTATGCTTCAATGTTTGTGATTTTCACTTTGGGAATACTTCTTATCATTATTCCGATAAATACGATCAACACGCTGCAATCGGATAATCTGATTACATGGTTCAGTATGGCGGAATGTGACCATGTAATATTACAGGAAACAATTTTTACTCCTGAGGGAAACAATAAGGAAATGATTGAACACGACCTGAATGACGTTCGTAATACGCTGTCAGAAAATAATATAGAAGCTGACATTTTTCAAGAGATTATGTTCCGGATAAGTATTACGCACAACGGCAAAAAAGAATCGTCGCTTGCTTTTCAAGGTATGGGTGATGTAACTGCAGATATGTATAACTATATTGAAGGTACTCCTCCGCAAAATAAAAATGAAATTGCAGTAACATATATTATTGCGGATAAGATCGGCGCAGATATAGGCGATGATGTAGATATAAACCTCGGAACTGAAACGAGAACCTATACCGTTTCTGCAATAAACGAATCAATGAACAATATGGGCGAGGGAATACGTTTTTATCAGGACGAGAAGCTTGATTACAGCTATGCCGGCGGCTGCTTTGGTGTTCAGATTAAATATACCGATAATCCTGACTCTAAAACTCTTAAAGAAAGAAAAGCTTTGCTGGAAAGCTACTATCCTGATGCGGAAATTTATACTGCAGGCGAATATATAAACGACATGATAGGCGGTATTGCGGGTCAACTTGAGAACGTAAAAACACTTATACTTGCAGTTGTTATTTGTATAAATATGCTGGTTGCGCTGCTTATGGTAAAGAGCTTTATCACAAAGGAGAAAAGTGAAATTGCAATACTTAAAGCGATCGGTTTTAAAAATTCAAGTCTGATATTGTGGCAGATAATGCGAATCGGTATAATTCTGCTGATGTCGGCAATAATCGGAGCATTGCTGTCTTCTCCGCTTTCTAAGCTTATGATCGAACCGATATTTAAAATAATGGGCGCATATAGTATTGAATTTGAAATTAAGCCATTTGAGGTTTATGCGTTTTACCCTCTGATTGTTCTTGCAGTAACTTTGCTTTCTGCTTTTATCTCAGCTCAGGAAATACGAAAAATATCAGCCTCAGAAGCTTCAAATATCGAATAAAAAGGAGAATTAATTATGAGAACAGTATTAACCGCAAAGGATCTTTGCAAAACATATATAGTAAACAAGCGTCAGAACAACGTGCTGAAAAACGTGAATTTCAGCATTGACGAGGGTGAAATGGTTGCCGTTATGGGACCGTCGGGTTCGGGCAAATCAACCCTCCTCTATGCTGTTTCGGGTATGGACAGCATTACCGCAGGCGAGGTGCAATTCTGCGGCAAGGATATAGCAAAAATGAGCGAAAAGGAGCTTGCGGATTTACGCCTTGACGAAATGGGTTTTATCTTTCAGCAGATGTATATGCTGAAAAACCTCACCGTGCTTGATAATATTATTCTTCCCGCCTGCCAGTCCGAAAAGAATAACGAAACACGCAAAGAAACGGTTCAGCGAGGACAGAATTTAATGCGAAAGCTTGGTATTATTGAAATTGCCGATAACGATATAACCGAGGTTTCGGGCGGACAGCTTCAGCGTGCCTGCATTTGCAGAAGTATGATTAACAAGCCGAAAATGATTTTCGCCGACGAGCCAACGGGTGCGTTAAACCGCACATCCTCCGACGAGGTTATGGATGAGCTTGCAAAGCTTAACGGAGAAGGCGTTACGATCATGCTTGTAACTCACGACGTAAAAGTTGCGGCAAAATGCACAAGAGTTTTATATATAGTTGACGGAAACATAAAAGGAGAGTATAATTTAAACAGGTATACCTCGTCCTCTCAGTTAAGAGAGCGCGAAAGAACGCTTAATAACTGGCTTATGGAGATGGGTTGGTAATATGAATGAAAAAATATATGAGTTTGACGCAGAAATTCTGAAAGTTCCCGATATTGACGGAGCGTATATTGAGTTCCCGTACGATGTACGCAAGGAGTTCGGCAAGGGCAGAGTCAAGGTTACTGCCGAATTTGACGGAGTACGATATGACGGAAGTCTTGTGAGAATGAAAACGGTAAAGCATATCATCGGTCTGCGTAAGGATATCCGTGCAAAAATCAGCAAACAGGCGGGAGATATCATCCACGTTAAAATTAAAGAACGGGAGTAGTCATGATTGATATTTTAATAGTAGAGGACAACAAGGAAATTGCAGGGCTGCTCTGCGATTTTCTCCGTGCCGAAAATTATACCGTGTCCGTTTGTGAAAGCGGTGAAAAAGCTTTGCCGCTGTATGAAAAATACGGCGCAAGGCTAATCGTGCTTGATATAATGCTGCCCGGAATAGACGGCTTTGCGGTCTGCTCGAAAATTCGTGAGCAGAGCAACACGCCGATTATTATAGTCAGCGCAAAAACCGAAAAAGATGATAAGCTGAACGGTTTGATTTTAGGCGCGGACGACTACATAGAAAAGCCTTACGATATTGATATTCTGCTGGCAAAAATCGGCGGAATTTTCAAGCGCAGATATGCTTTTGACGAAATAACTGACGGCGATTTTAAGCTTAACAAAGCAGAAAAAAGCTTGTATAAAAACGACGTTCAAATCGAAATTACCGCAAAGGAATTTGAACTGCTTTTACTTTTGATTGAAAACAAGGACAAAACTTTAAAAAAGGAATATATATTTAATCAAGTCTGGGGCAGCGACAGTTTTTCCGAGCAGCAGACCTTGACTGTGCATATTAAATGGCTCAGGCAGAAAATTGAGGACGACCCGAAAGATCCTCGGAGAATTCAGACGGTCTGGGGCGTGGGGTATAAATATGAAAGCGTTTAAGAAAGTTTTTTTCGCTGTTTTTATAGTAATCGTTCTGATTTTTGTTGGTGCAAATATTGCTTTGCACAGCTATGATACCTCCGTAAGCGGCAGACCGTACCGCGTGGAAATAAACAAAATTGCTCTTGAAATAGAGGAAAACGGCTTTGAAAGCGTTGATTTATCATCATATAATTATGTAACGAATATTGAAAAATACAGCGATAATTTTTACGATACGGACAGTGATTATGCGGTGCGTGAAATCGGCGGCGAGCTTTATCGTTTTGATTATACGGCGTCGGCTGAGAAAAATCACAATGCTGCGGTTATTGTAAATATTGTTCTTGCCGTTATGTCGGTTATGGTTTTCGCCGTGCTGATTTACATAAAAAGAAAAATAATCTCTCCTTTTGATACGCTGAAAGATGTTCCCTTTGAACTATCAAAGGGAAATCTCACCATACCCATAAAGGAAAACAAAAGCCGTTTTTTCGGAAGATTTATATGGGGAGTTGACCTTTTGCGTGAAAATATGGAACAGCAGAAAAATCGTGAACTTGATCTCCAAAGGGAGAAGAAAACCTTGCTTTTATCGCTTTCTCACGATATAAAAACACCCATTTCGGCAATTAAGCTTTACTCAAAAGCGCTTTCAAAGGGGCTGTATTCTGACAAGGCTAAGCAGCTGGAAATTGTTGAAAATATCGGCGTTAAGGCTGATGAAATTCAAAGCTATGTAAGTCAGATTATCAGTGCTTCTAGAGAGGATTTTATTACATTTGATGTAAAAAACGATGAATTTTATCTGTCGGAGGCGGTAAAAAGCATTGCGGATTACTATACCGAAAAGCTGTCACTTGTAAAGACTGGTTTTGAAATCGAAGATTATATGGACTGCCTTTTGAAAGGCGATATTGACCGCAGTATCGAGGTGCTTCAGAACATTGTCGAAAACGCCATAAAATACGGTGACGGAAGGCAGATGAAAATCTGTTTTTCCGAGGAAGAGAACTGCATTTTGATTTCTGTAAAAAACAGCGGCTGCACTCTTTCGGAACCCGAGCTGCCGCACATTTTCGACAGCTTCTGGCGGGGCTCAAATGCCGATAAAATCGGAGGCAGCGGTCTGGGACTTTACATCTGCCGTCAGCTTATGCATAAAATGGATGGAGAGATTTTTGCGGAGGCGGACAAAGGGTATATGACTGTAACTGCTGTTTTTCAAAAGGTATAAAGCTCTAGTTTTCTGAAAATAGATGATAAAGCATCGGAGCGGCTTTATCACCCTTTTAGAAATTCTGGGGAACGCAATCTTTTAAAAAACGTTCAAGCTTTTCGGGCGCAGTAAAACTTGAGAACGACGGAAATAGTATATGCGTTTCATTTTTTATGCCAGAGGCTTTTGCAAAGAGTTCATAGGCAATTTAAAAGACGTATCACACAGTGCTTTGCTTACGATCCTTCTGAAATTAGTCAATGCTTTTAAAGCGTTGAAAGCGTTCCGATATGCAGATAAGCGGATGAAATGTTTAAAAAATATTCACAAGGATTTCGGGGAATGAATTGTATTATAAATGAAAAGCCTTTCATATATCGGAGAATATATAAAGCGATTTCAATTTTGCAAATTAATAACTGAATATTAACCATGAATCGGGTAATCGCGGCATCTGGCTGTAATAAAAAAGTAAGGTCATTTTACATCTTATGGTTAGTTTTTGTACGGAACGTAACAGCGGACTTATGCGGCTTACGATTTCCAGAACAGGGAAAGCAAGATTTTATATCTCAAAATTTTTGACTTCGTTTATTTGCGGAGGACTGGCTGCGCTGTTCGGAGCAGCACTCTACGGCACACTAGTCTGGATCATTTTTCCAAGCCGGTCCTCTTATGGTTCTTCAGACAATGCCGATGGCTAACTCTATTATCTGGCTGCATTACACGAAATATTTCAGGCAGTCGTTGGTATCAATGGGATTTTCAGCAGCGTATCTCATAATATTTATTGCAGTACTTATAATATTCTGCGGTGCGGCAATTCACAAATTTAACTATGACAATGTAGCGGAAATAGCAATGTAGAAGGGTAACAAAATGGACATTATAGATATTAAAAGCCTTAATCTCACACTATCAAAAACCCATATTTTAAAGGACATAACCGTATCATTCTCAGAGGGTAAGATCCATGGATTGATAGGAAGAAACGGTTCGGGAAAAACAATGCTTATGAAATGCGTCTGCGGATTTATAAAGCCGACGAGCGGTGAGATAATTGTCGACGGAAAGAGGGTCGGCAGAGATGTCGACTTTCCAAAAAACATGGGGATCATTATTGAAACGCCGGGATTTATACCCTATTACAGCGGCTATAAAAATCTGAAGCTTCTTGCAGGACTTAATAATAAAATAGGCAGGGAGGAAATACAAAAATCAATGGAGCAGGTAGGATTAGACCCTAAGCTGAAGCGTCATGTCCGCAAATATTCTCTCGGTATGCGCCAGCGTCTTGGACTTGCACAGGCGATAATGGAAAATCCGAAGATCCTTATTCTTGACGAACCGTTTAACGGTCTTGACAAGGACGGAGTAAAGGAAATGAGAGAGTACCTGCTTTCATACAAGGAACAGGGAAAAACTATTCTTATCTGTTCACATTCGGCGGAGGATATTTCTGTGCTGTGTGATACTGTTCATGAAATGGATAAGGGCGTTATTGAAAAGGTAGTGTGATAATAGAGCAGCACTTTTTTATATGCCGTTATCCGATACTGTAAGAAAATAAACAGCCCAAACGGTTACTTCTTTCTTTATTTAAAGAAGCTGACACGTTCGGCTGTGCTTAAATCAATACTTTTTATTTATAATATTCAAGGCTCTTATCATATACTTTTACTGCTTTTTTAATAAGAAAGCCTTTGCGCCGTGGCAGTCAAGCGAAACTTTCAGAACCTTTTCGGCTGTAGATTTTTCGCCGCTCCAGAGTTCGGCTGAATTTACAGGGGTATATATCTCCAGATCGGTTAGCGGTATTTCTATTTCTCCGCTTTTTTCTCCGACATTGAAAACTGCGGCGTACTGTCCTCCATTACAGCTTACTGAGGTCCATAGAATATATTCGTTTCCGCATATCTTCTTTCTCCATACCTGATGTGAGTGGCGGGAATCCCGATGCATTTTAAGAATACTTTTATTTGTGACAAGACTTATTGTAAAATCGTCAAAGCCGGTCATATCTCCGCCTATCATAAGCGGGGAGCGGAAAATTGACCACAGTGTAAGCATTGTGAGCTGCTCATTGCGGGTAAATTCGGTTCTTATAGCTCTGTCGTAATCCTGCTTGATCGGACCGATAGGAAGCATATCTGCGTCGGGCCAACTGCCTGCTCCGCAGTGCGTGCACCACTTTTCTGTACGCTCAAACATATTGTAGAGCGACTGCCAGTTATCCCAGAAATCGTCGGTTATTCGCCACATATCCGACACCTCCTTGAAAAGCTCGGCTTTTTCAAGAGGCGCGGGTCCGGGCGAAAGGCTTAAGACCATTTCACGTCCGCAGCTTCTAAGACATTTGCTCAGCATTTTCAGCTCGCGTTCCTCTTGCGGAAGTTCTCTTGCAATGTCGTCGCATTTTATGAGATCCACTCCCCAGTCTGAATATAGCTCAAACAGACTGCGGTAATATTCCTCAGCGCCGTCTTTTTCGGGATCTACGCCGTACATATCCGTATTCCAACTGCATATACTTGAGGTTTTGGCTATCTGCCTTGCAGTTTTGGACGTATCTCTGATCTTAGTGTTTCTGTGTACTGCCTGACGAGGTATTCCTCTCATTATATGTATACCAAATTTCAGACCAAGCGAATGTATGTATTCGGCAAGCGGTGCAAAGCCTTTTCCGCCTTCTGATGACGGAAAGCGGTTAGGGGCGGGAATAAGTCGGGAATATTCGTCCATGCAAAGTTCGCTGAAGGGATTATATTCGTGCGATGCCGCTCTTGGTTCGTACCATTGAATATCAACGACAATATATTCCCAGCCGTATTGTTTTAAGTACTTTGCCATAAACTCGGCATTCTTTCTTACAATTTCCTCTGTTACTGACGCTCCGTAGCAATCCCAGCTGTTCCAGCCCATAGGCGCATTTTTTAGTATCATAAAACACCTCCGATTTATTTTCTCGCTGATAAAATTATAACCGCTTAACTATGATTTAACAAGAACTTTGTTTGCCGAAACAGGACAATTATTAATATTATTCCCAAGATTAATAAACGTCCATAATAAACAAATAAAAATCTTGCGTAATAAGATGTTGTAGTATATACTTGTACATAAGATATTAAGATATTTTGTCGGAGGTTTTGTTTATGAAATATATAAATCCGGTTGTAAAAGGCTTTTATCCGGATCCCAGCGTATGCTCTGCCAACGGGAAATACTATATGGTATGCAGTTCGTTTCAGTATTTTCCCGGAGTACCTCTTTTTGAAAGCGGCGATCTCGTAAACTGGACGCAGATAGGCTATGTACTGACCAGAGAGAATCAGGTCATGCTCGATAAAATAAACAGTTCCGGTGGAGTTTTTGCGCCTACTATCCGTTATAACAACGGACGCTTCTATATGGTTACGACAAATGATACTACACACCAGAATTTTTATGTATATACAGACGATATATACGGTGAGTGGTCCGATCCGGTTTACGTCGATCAGGGCGGAATAGATCCGTCGCTTTTCTTTGAAAACGGAAAAGCATATTTTATGAGCAACGGCAGCGATGATAACGGTATCGGCGGAGTTGTTCAGTGCGAAATAAATATTGAAACAGGTGAAAAGCTGACTCCGAGCAAATGTATCTGGCAGGGTTCCGGAGGGCGTTATCTTGAAAGCCCTCATCTTTACAAGATAAACGGAATGTACTATCTTATGGCGGCGGAGGGAGGAACCGAGTATGGCCATATGATAACCTGCGCCCGTGCGGATTCGGTATGGGGAGAATTTACAGGCTGTCCGAGTAATCCGGTGCTGACAAACCGCAATAAAGCGCCGTACCTTATTCAGGGTATAGGACATGGCGATCTTATTCAGGATAAATACGGAGAATGGCATATTTTGAGTCTTGGCTTTCGTCAGATACATATGTGGATGCCGTATCACAATCTCGGAAGAGAGGTTTTTCTGATACCTGTAAAGTTCGGATCAGACGGTTGGTTTACTGCCGGAAAAGACGGAACAGCAGAATACGAATATGAGATAAAGGGAGATTTTTCTCAGACAGAAAAGAAGGTATATACCTTTGAAAATACTTCTTGGGATATAGACTGGTGTTTTCTCCGCCGTCCCGATTTCAGCAGCTATGAGCTGCATAATGACAGAGCGGTGCTTCACGGCTGTGAAATAACGCTTGAAGAAGCCGATTCACCGACGTTTATCGCGCTCAGACAGCGGGATTTTGAGTTTGAGCTTTCTGTAAATGTCAATCTTGATTCTGGTGAAGCTGGGGTGACCTGCTATATGTGCGAGGACGAGCATTACGATATTGTGCTTAAAGAAAACAGCGGCAGCTATGAAGCGGTTCTCAAGCTTAATATAGGCGGCATAAAGCATATACAGAAAGCAGTCGGTATCTCTTCCGAGACAGCTAAGCTGATAGTAAGGGCGGATAATTTCAGATATAATTTTTACGTCTTGGCAGACGGCACTGAGATTTATCTCGGAAGCGGAAGTACGAAATATCTTTCCAGCGAGGTTTCGGGCGGATTTACCGGAACTATGCTTGGGTTATACAGCGTTGGTCACAATTCGGCGGAATTCAGCGGCTTTAACTGCTGTTATAAATAATAATTTTGATATATGATCATTATTAGTTTGGACGGTTTTCCCGTCCTTTTTTCTTGCTGTAAGTTGATTTTATTTTATTGTTATGATATAATAGCTTTGATACAATATTACAGAACGGAGAACGCGAATGAAACCTATCATAAGGCTTGAGCTTCCTGAGAAATGCAGGATTCTTGCCGTAAGCGATATTCACACCTGCGATCATCTGCTTAAAGATGTTTTAATAAAGGCTGAATATAAGCCGGGTGAGGATTATCTTATCATAGTCGGCGATATTCTTGAGCATGGGGATAATAATCTCAGCACGATCCGCACGGTTATGGAGCTTTGCAAAAACGATCGGGTTTATTGCCTGCTTGGAAACAACGATACGGGCGTAATAAGAATGGCGTTTACCTATCCATATAAAAGATTTCAGGAGAAGTTTTATTGGGAAGGTACAACATATAATCAGATGGCGAATAGTTTTGGGTTTGATTGGTGCAGTGAGGAAAACTGGCTTGATATAAGAGCGGCTGTATATAAAAAATACAAAGCCGAGCTTGATTTTATGAACAGCCGCCCTATCGCTATTGAAACACAGGAGCATATTTTTGTTCATGCAGGTCTTGAAAATCGTCCCGACTGGGAAAACGCCGATAATGATTATGCGATTACTGTACCGTGGTTTTTGAATATGGAAAATCCCACGGATAAATGGCTTGTAGTGGGTCATTTCCCTACTTATAATTTTGAAGCGAGCAATTGCACTAATCTGCCGATATTTAACTATGAAAAAAAGATTATAGACATCGACGGCGGATTGACAATCAAGCGTGCTTGCCAGCTTAATGCGCTTATTATTAATAAAAACGGCAGGGATTACAGCTATGATGTGGTGTGGGATACTTTCTTTAAAAAAGCTGAGGTCATTGCGGATTATGATTCGGAATTTTCACCTGTTTATACAAATTGGTCTGATCAGGATATTGAAGTTCTCAGTATTGATAACGGATTAGCTTTTGTACGTGATAATAAAACAGGCAAAACGGGATATATTCCGAAAAGCAAGGTTTATGATATAAAGGGTACTAAACAAATTTGGGATTTTCTTTCCGCTTTTCCGCCGGTGAGCAAGGGAGAGTATGTTTATTATGCTGAAAGCTCGGACGGCTATGCAAGAATCACCAAGGAATCAGGCGAAGTTGGCTGGATACCTGCAAAATGTTTGGAAGGGTTTGATGAGTAATATGGAGTTAAGTTCGTTTTTTAAAGGCATAACAGACGGCAATGAACAGCCGGTGGTTATTTGCAATCTGGAGCATGAGATCATTTATATGAATCCTGCGGCAGTTAAGAGGTATGAAAGTGCAGGAGGGGCAGGACTTGTGGGAAGAAGTCTTTTAGATTGTCATAATCCGAATTCGGCTGAGCTGATACGCCGTAATATTGCAGCAATGAGAGAGGATAAAAGTGTAAATAAGATATTTGAGGTCCACAGCACACTGCGCGGCGGAAACAACGATGTTTATACGGCTGCGATCCGTGATGAAAACGGAGAGCTGATAGGGTACTATGAAAAATTTGAGGATAAAAATCTGTATTCTGAGGAGAAATAAATGTATACTTTACTGAAGCAAGAGGGAAGAGCAAGAAGAGGAGAATTTAAAACCGTACACGGAACTATTCAGACGCCTGTATTTATGAACGTCGGAACATCGGCGGCAATCAAGGGCGGAATTTCATCGGTAGATCTGGCGGACGAGCTGAAATGTCAGGTGGAACTATGCAATACCTATCACCTTCATGTACGTCCGGGTGATGATATTATTTATAAAATGGGCGGTCTGCATAAGTTTATGAACTGGCATAAGCCGATTCTTACCGACAGCGGAGGATTTCAGGTATTTTCTCTGGCCAAGCTGCGTAGAATTAAAGAGGAAGGCGTATATTTCAATTCTCATGTCGACGGAAGAAAGATTTTCATGGGCCCGGAGGAAAGTATGCAGATCCAGTCGCACCTTGCTTCAACTATAGCAATGGCGTTTGACGAATGCGTTGAAAATCCCGCTGCTTATGAATATTCCAAGGCGTCCTGCGAGCGCACCACAAGATGGCTCGTAAGATGCCGCGATGAATTGAAGCGTCTGAATTCTCTCGATTCTACTATAAATAAAAATCAGCTGCTTTTCGGAATAAATCAGGGCTGCACCTTCGACGATCTTCGTATCGAGCATATGAAAGCGATACGGGAGCTTGAGCTTGACGGTTATGCGATCGGCGGTCTTGCGGTAGGCGAGCCTACTGAAGCCATGTATCATGTAATAGAGCAGGTCGAACCGTTTATGCCGAAGGATAAGCCGAGGTATCTTATGGGAGTGGGAACACCCGCAAACATAATTGAAGCGGTTTACAGGGGAGTTGATTTTTTTGACTGCGTAATGCCAAGCCGTAACGCAAGACACGGAACTATATTCACCTGGAACGGTATTATGCACGCAAATAACAAGCGGTATGAGCTTGATGAACGTCCTCTTGATACGGAGTGCGGATGTCCTGTCTGCCGCAGCTTTTCAAGAGCGTATATACGTCATCTTTTTAAGGCGAATGAGCAGCTTGCCGGAAGGCTTGCAGTAATGCATAATCTTTATTTTTATAATACCCTTATGGAAAAGATACGTGACGCGCTTGACGAGAGCAGATTTGAAGAATTCAGAAATAAATATTCCGGCCTTCTTGAATCCAGACTTGAGGATTAAGAAGCTGCTTTATTCGGCAGCCTTATGTGTGTTTTGCGCATAAGGCTGCTGCTGTTAAATAACTAAAGCGGCTTAAGAGGAAAGGCTTGATAATATGGATCTATATGAAATTATTTTTGTCGCTTTGGGTTTGTCAATGGACGCATTTGCGGTTTCGGTAACTAACGGAATGTGCGTAAAAAGACCGGGGTTCGCTCATTCGCTTTGGTGCGGGATATGCTTCGGACTTTTTCAGGGTGCAATGCCAGCAATAGGCTATGCTCTCGGCAGAGGCTTTGAGAAATGGATATCAGCTTTTGATCATTGGATAGCCTTGATACTGCTCGGCTTTATAGGGGGAAAAATGATAGCCGACAGCCTTAAATCTAGGGAGTGTGAGGACAGGATAACGGAACTGACCTTGCCTGTGATGCTGGTACAGGGACTTGCTACAAGTATCGATGCGCTTGCTGTAGGAGTGAGTTTTGCGGCGTTATCGGTAAATATAGTAAGCTCCAGCGCAGTGATCTGCTTTGTTACCTTTGCGGTAAGCTTTGCGGGAGTTTATATAGGAAGGATTTTCGGCGGCAGGCTTAAAAGAAAAGCGGAGACTGCCGGAGGAATAATACTTATAGCTATCGGATTAAAGATTTTTATAGAGCATACGTTTTTTTAAAAGGTTATTATGTAAAATTCTGCGGAATGATTTAATAATTGCCCTAAGAAAATGTTCATAAATAAGCAATAATTATGTGCTATCATATTATGCGTAGATTTTTTGACAAGTGTATAAAAAACAGTCATGTGTATAGATTTCTGAATGATAGGTAACAATTAAGATGAAGTTATTGGTTATTTTTGACTTGGACGGAACGCTGATCAATTCAATATACGATCTGGCGGACGCTGTAAACGGGGCGCTTACCCGATTCGGATATCCTGTCCATAATGTCAGTGAGTATTATTATTTTGTGGGAAACGGAACGCTTAAACTTTGCGAAAGAGCATTGCCTCAGGACAGAAGAAGCAGTGATGAAATAATACGTCTTCATTCAGCCTTTGCTGAGAGATATGAGAAATGCTGTATCAATAAAACAAAGCCGTATGACGGTATCCTTCCGCTGCTTGAAAACCTTAGGGCAATGGGTGTAAAGTGTGCCGTGGCTTCAAACAAAACAGATAAATTTGTACATTTTATAGTGGATTCGCTGTTTGACAGGAATGTATTTGACTATATTCAGGGAAAAACTGAAAGTGTACCCGCAAAGCCTGACCCGGAGATACTGGAAGCGATTATCAGAAAATCGGGCATTCCTAAAGACCGATGTATAATGGCGGGGGATTCTGATGTAGACATCATGACCGCCAAAAACTGCGGGATCAGGTCTATAGGCTGCGCCTGGGGGTTCAGAGGAACCGGCGAGCTTGTTAACGCCGGAGCTGATTACATAGCGCACCAGCCGGCAGACATTTTAAATAATATATCCGCAAACAGCTGAAACGCCGTTTAATTACGGAAAGTTTTTTCAGACGCGCCGTTATATTATAAACATCAGATGGAGGACGTTTTTTTAATGAAGGATTTTTACAAAAGGTTTGTCAACGAGGAGCTTGACGAGAACGGAAGATTACTGAAATTTGAGCTGAACTTAAAGGAAAACTTCAACTTTTCCTATGATGTCATAGATGAGATCGCAGCCGCCGAGCCGGACAGGCTTGCGATTCATTGGGTAAACGAAAACGGAGAAGAGCATAAATTTACCTTCAAGGAGCTTTCGGAAAAGAGCAGTCAGGTTGCCAATATGATGCTGGCTTACGGCGTGAAAAAGGGCGATATGGTTATGGCTGTGCTTAAAAGACATTACGAATTCTGGTTTCTTGCCTACGGCCTCATTAAGCTCGGAGCGATACTTGTACCGGCTACCTGTCAGCTTAAAAAGAAGGACTATATATACCGCTTTGATGCAGCTGAAATCAGCTACATCGTTGCTACCGCCGAAGATGATGTTCCTGCCGAGGTAGATGCAGCTCTTGAAGAGTACGGCGGAATGAAGCAAAAGTTCATAACTCACGGCGAGGCGAACGGATGGATAAACTTTCTGGAGGAAATGGAAAAATACCCTAAGGCTTTTGAAAGAATGGAAACTCGGACAGAAGAACCTATGCTTATGTATTTCAGCTCCGGAACTACCGGCTATCCCAAAATGGTACTTCACAGGCATTCTTTGGCCGCAGCGCATATTATTACGGCTAAGCACTGGCATCATCTTGATGACGGTTCGCTTCATCTCACAGTATCTGAAAGCGGCTGGGCAAAATGTGCTTGGGGAAAAATGTTCGGTCAGTTTGCCTGCGGAGCAACTACCTTTGTATATGACTTTGACAGGTTTGTACCTGCAAATGTTCTGAAGGTACTGCAGGATTATAAGATAACCTCTTTCTGCGCTCCTCCGACTATGTACAGGTTCTTCATTAAGGAGGGTCTTGAAAATTATGATCTTTCTTCTCTTAAATACAGCTGTATTGCCGGCGAGGCGCTTAACCCCGAGGTTTACAACAAATGGTATGAATATACCGGACTGAAGCTTATGGAAGCGTTCGGTCAGACGGAAACAGCGGTTCTTATCGGAAATCTTTACGGAACAGAGCCTAAACCCGGTTCTATGGGTAAGCCGACTCCTCTTTATAATGTAGGGATAGTTGACAGAAAGGGAAAGCCTGTAGGAGTCGGGGAAACCGGAGAAATCGTAGTTTACGCCGAAAGAGGAAAGCATCAGGGTCTGTTTATCAAGTATTACCGCAATGCAGTTGAAACCGATAAGGCGTGGCGTTTCGGAATGTATCATACGGGAGATACCGCATATATGGACGAGGACGGTTATTTCTGGTATGTAGGAAGAACGGACGATCTTATTAAGGCTTCCGGTTACCGAATAGGACCCTTTGAGATCGAAAGTATCCTTATGGAGCATCCGTCGGTTCTTGAATGTGCTATAACCGCAGCAGATGATCCTATAAGAGGAAAGGTAGTAAAAGCAACAATAGTTCTGACCAAGGAATACAGGGAGAGGGCGGGAAGCGAGCTGGTAAAAGAGCTTCAGACCTATGTTAAAAAATCCACCGCTCCATATAAATATCCCAGAATTATAGAATTTGTGGACGATCTTCCGAAGACTATAAGCGGAAAAATAAGACGTGTTGAGATACGCGAGAACGACGCTAAGAAGATATAATAAAAATCAAATAGGGACTGAGCTTTCAGTCCCTGTTTTTATAGGAGAATCAATATGCTTTTGTACGAATATCCTCCGAAGCTGGATAGGCAAAGCAGGCAGCTTAAAGCCGTTCATGATATAGAAGAGCATAAGAAAATGCGGCGCAATATGTATAAAAACCTTACTCTGGGAGCGGTCATAATTCTGCTGGGAGCGCTTATTTCTTTGGCTGTTATAAGAATAATAGTAATTCTTCTGGGCGCCGCTAATATCGTTACTGCATATCTTCTCTACAGGTTTTCGGCTATGTCTAGGGATACAAAGTGCTATACCCGTATTTACGAGGACAGGATAGAGCATTGTCAGGGAAGTATGCTTAACGATCGGCATACTGTAATGACGTTATATTTTGATGATATAGTAAGCTCTTCTCAGACACCTTCGGGAAAGCTTACGGTCTGCTTAAAGGATAATTATGAATCGGAGATCGTCTGTGATAAGCCAAGAAGAAGCTTTAAAAAGGAGCTTGATGAAAATAAGGTCACAATTGATTTTCAGGATACAAAAGCTAAGCTTTATCTTATCGAGAATCTGCATGAGCAAATTAAATACCCTAAGAAGCAGTATAATGTGATTGAAGATGAAGAGGACGAGGACGATAAATGGGATCCGCTTCATAAGCATGGTCTGTAAATGTAAATTTTATGTTAAATGCTATTGCAATGCAAATTGAAGTGTGCTATAATTTTGTTAAACACATTGACCAAGAGAGTAGGAGTATTTGTTAGATTTTCAGAGAGAAGCCGCAGCTTTTGTGCGTCTGAAAGCGGTTTTAAATCGGAATATTCTGAAGTTCACTTGCGAGTGGTTCCGCCGAAGTTTTTTATTGTAAGCGGAAACGTAGGATTCTGCGTTAAAGATGCGGGAGTGTCTGCTCCCTGACTAATAGGTGGTTTAAGCAAGCACAGTCTTGTCCTGATTAGCTCGGGATAAGGCTTTTTTTATTAATATTCGGGAGGAAGAATAATGAGAGAACAGTTGAAAAATATTGAAGCCCGTGCAAAGGAAGAGCTGTCAAAGGTTTCTGACCCTAAGCTGCTTGAAGAGCTAAGAGTCAAATTTCTCGGCAAAAAAGGCGAGATAACGGCAATATTGAAACAGATGGGAAAGCTTTCAGCGGAAGAAAGACCGGTTATCGGACAGCTTGCAAATTCCGTAAGAGCGGATATTGAAAGTGCAATTGCAGGAAAGCAGGCTCAGCTTAAAGAGGCAATGGCAGAAAAAAAGCTTGCGGCTGAAACTATTGACGTTACCCTGCCCGGAAAAGCTCCTAAAATCGGCAGGCCTCACCCGCTTAATGCAGTCTTGGCGGAGGTTGAGGACGTTTTTCTCGGCATGGGCTTTGATATAGTGGAGGGTCCCGAGGTCGAAACGGATCATTACTGCTTTGAAGCGCTTAATATGCCTAAGCATCATCCTGCAAGGGATACTCAGGATACGTTCTATATAAATGAGAACGTGCTTCTCAGAACGCAGACCTCCAGCGTACAGATAAGAACTATGGAAAAAATCAAGCCGCCTATAAGGATAATATCACCGGGAAGAGTTTACCGTTCAGACGCTGTTGATGCCACTCATTCGCCGCTGTTCCATCAGATAGAGGGATTAGTTATAGACAAGGGCGTTACAATGGCTGATCTCAAGGGTACTCTTGAGCTGCTTATGAAACGTCTTTACGGTGATGAAGCGAAGATAAGGCTTCGTCCTCACCATTTCCCTTATACCGAGCCGTCCGCAGAGGTCGATTTGATGTGCTTCAACTGTCACGGAGAAGGATGTTCAATGTGCAAGCAGGAGGGCTGGGTAGAGCTTCTCGGAGCGGGAATGGTCCACCCTAAAGTTCTTGAAGGCTGCGGAATAGATCCGGAGATATACAGTGGATTTGCTTTCGGCATGGGTCTTGAAAGAATTACAATGGGAAGATACAGTATTAACGATATGCGTCTGCTGTATGAAAACGATATGAGATTTTTGGAGCAGTTCTGATAAAATAGGAGGTTAGAATATGGATCTATCAATGAGATGGCTTGCAGATTATGTTGACTGCGGCTGTGATATAAAGGATTTTATTGCCGGTATGACTATGTCCGGTTCAAAGGTTGAATGCTATGGCAGGGAGGGCGATTATCTTTCTAACGTAGTAGTAGGAAGGGTACTTGAGATCGAACGTCACCCCGACTCTGATCATATGTATACCTGTCAGATAGACGTTGGGGAAGAAGTGCCTGTACAGATCGTTACCGGCGCTCAGAATGTAAAAAAAGGCGATTATGTTCCTGTTGCAAAGCATAAATCCACAGTGCTTCACGAAGGAAAGCCTGTAAAGATCACAAAGGGCAAACTCAGAGGGGTAGCGTCAAACGGTATGCTTTGCTCTCTCGGAGAACTGGGATTAACTGTTCATGACTTTCCTTACGCTATTGAGGACGGAATTTTTATACTCGGTGAGGACTGCAATACAACTGTAGGTATGGATATCAAGGAAGCTATAGGCTTTAACGATACAAAGGTTGAGTTTGAAATCACCTCAAACCGTCCGGATTGTCTGTCTGTTATCGGACTTGCAAGGGAGGCTCACGCAACCTTCAATGCTCCGCTTAACGTTAAAGAACCTGGATTCAAAGGTATTGAAGGTAATATCGGCGATTATCTGAAAGTAAAAATACACAATACCCGGCTCTGTCAGAGGTATATGGGAGCTGTGGTCAAGAATGTAAAAATAGAGCCGTCTCCCCGTTGGATGAGAGAAAGGCTTCGTGCAAGCGGAGTAAGACCTATCAACAACTTTGTTGATATAACGAACTTTGTAATGCTTGAATACGGCAGACCCATGCATGCTTTTGATCTGAGATATGTCGAGGGCGGAGAGATAAATGTAAGAAATGCGGCGGCGGGAGAGAAAATAACTACTCTTGACGGTATCGAAAGGGAGCTATCCGAGGAGATGCTGGTAATCGCTGACGCTGTTAAGCCGGTAGCAGTAGCCGGAGTTATGGGCGGAGAGTACAGCGGTATTATGGATGATACTCAAACGGTAGTTTTTGAGTCGGCCTGCTTCGACGGAGCTTCGGTAAGAACTACAGCTAAAAAGCTTGGAATGAGAACCGACGCTTCCGCAAGATATGAAAAGGGTCTTGATCCTCACGAGTGTTATGAGGCTTTGATGAGAGCCTGTCAGCTGGTAGAGGAGCTTGGCGCAGGCGAGGTTATAAAAACTGTAATTGATGAAAATTATCAGGACGAAACTCCCAGATCAGTTGAATTTGATCCGGATTGGATCAATGCATTTTTAGGAACCGATATATCCGAAAGCGATATGAAGGAATACCTGACAAAGCTCGGCTTCAAAATTGAAAACGGAAGGGCGGTCGCTCCGTGGTACAGGATCGACATAGAATGCAAGGCGGATATTGCGGAGGAAATTGCAAGGCTGTACGGCTACAATAATATTCCAGGAACTATTATCAGAGGCGTGGCTCAGGCTAAGAGAACCCCGAAGCAGAATTTTGAAAGGGCAGTCAGCAGCGCTGTAATGGCGATGGGTCTTAACGAGGTAACTACATTCTCATTTATTTCTCCGAAGTATTTCGATAAGATAAAGCTTGAACCTGATTCAAAGCTGAGGAATACAGTAGTTATTTCAAATCCTCTGGGCGAAGATACAAGCGTAATGAGAACTACGGTCATACCGTCGGTATGCGAGGTGCTTGCAAGAAACTACAGCTATAGGAATCCGGAGTGCTATATTTTTGAAATGGGTAACGAATATATTCCGGTTGACGGTGAAACGCTTCCCTCCGAGCTGCTCAGACTTGGATTTGGAGTTTATGATACGGGATCAGATTTTGATTTCTATAATCTTAAAGGTATCGCAGAGGGAGTTCTTGAAAAAGCCGGCGTAAAGGAATATGAAATAACAAGAGCCGGTAAAGCTTCGGCTTTTGACGAATATACCGCTTTTCATCCGGGAAGAGCCGCAGTTATAACGGTCGGAGGAGAGGAAGTTGGTATATTCGGAGAGCTTCATCCTGATGTTCTTGAAAACTACGGCATAGATACGAGAGCATTTGCAGGAAAGATAAATATCAGCGAGCTTATGCTTAAAGCGTCTTCTGAAAAAACATACAGGCCTCTTCCTAAATTTCCTGCGATAACAAGGGATATTTCAGCTGTCTGCGGAGCTGAGCTGCCTGTTGCAGAAATAGAAAAGGCGATCCGGTCAGCAGCAGGCGCTATACTTGAAAAAGTATCGCTTTTCGACGTTTATACCGGAGAACAGATCGAAGCGGGAAAGAAGTCGGTTTCTTATTCACTTTCAATGCGTTCTCATGAGGGTACTCTTACCGACGAGCAGGCTGACAAGGCAATGAGCAGGATCGTAAAAGCTCTTGAAGAGATAGGCGTTCAGAGGAGATAGATTTTTATTATTACTATGCCGCAGGGATTTTGCATTTCTGCGGCATAGAAATTTATTCAACAAGTTTATGCAAATTGAATAAATTTCATAAAAGCACTTGTTATTTTTTAAGTAATGGGTTATAATAGTATATGTAGAATGTTAAGTGTACAAATCTGTGTGAAGGAGTTGAGCTTATGCACGAACAAACTATGGAATTTTCAGTTGTAAGGGATAAAGAGACCGAACTGAAAAAAACTCTGACGATTATTTATGACGCCCTAAAGGAAAAGGGCTATAATCCTATCAATCAGATAGTAGGTTATATTCTTTCAGAGGATCCGACATACATAACCACATACAACAACGCCAGAAGCTTGATCCGTCACATTGACAGAGATGAGCTTTTACAGGCATTGGTCAAGTCCTATCTTCAGGCATAAGGAATAGTTCAGGCGGAATGATATATTTCATTCCGCTTTTTTATTTTTATATAAAAAACTATTGCCATTTCCGAGTTTATGAGTTATAATTAATATTATAGCTTGCATTCAGGCGCCGCTTATGACGGGCTGAAGCAGGTCTGAATATAAAATGTTGGGAGAATGATTATGAAAATAATGGACACTATCGGTTTTGTAGAGGACTTCGATAAGGAAGTCGGAGAGGCTATGAATTCTGAGCTGGCTCGTCAGAGAAGAAATCTTGAGCTTATAGCAAGTGAAAATATTGTTTCGCCTGCTGTTATGGCGGCAATGGGCTCGGCGCTTACGAATAAGTATGCCGAGGGTTACCCGGGAAAAAGATACTACGGCGGCTGTGAATGTGTCGACGTTGTTGAAAATATTGCGATCGAAAGAGCCTGTAAGCTTTTCGGCTGCAAGTTTGCAAATGTTCAGCCTCATTCGGGAGCTCAGGCTAACCTTGCCGTATATTTTGCTTTATGCGAAACCGGGGATACTATTCTCGGTATGAGCCTTGCTCACGGAGGTCATCTTACTCATGGTTCTCCGGTAAATATGTCGGGAAAAAATTATAATTTTGTATCCTATGGACTTGACGAAAACGGTTATCTTGACTATGACGAGCTTGAAAAGCTTGCAAAGGAGCATAAGCCTAAGCTTATAGTTGCCGGAGCTTCAGCCTATCCCAGAGTTATAGACTTTGAGAGAATTTCAAATATAGCTAAAAGCACAGGCGCAATGTTCATGGTAGATATGGCTCATATTGCAGGACTTGTAGCAGGAGGTCAGCATCCTTCTCCTATTCCGTATGCCGATGTTGTAACTACTACTACTCATAAGACGTTAAGAGGTCCGAGGGGCGGTATGATCCTTACAAATAACGAGGAACTTGCAAAGAAATTTAATAAGGCGATTTTCCCGGGAACTCAGGGAGGACCTCTTATGCACGTTATTGCGGCGAAGGCGGTATGCTTCGGAGAGGCGCTCAAACCTGAATTCAAGGCCTATGCGGAGCAGGTAGTAAAGAACGCACAGGCTCTTGCAAAAGGTCTTGTAAGCAGAGGCTTTAATCTTGTTTCGGGCGGCTCTGACAATCATCTTATGCTTGTGGATCTTCAGCCGTTTAATATTACGGGAAAAGAGCTTGAGAAAAAGCTTGACGAAGTTTATATAACAGTAAACAAGAATGCTATCCCTAATGATCCTCAGAGTCCGTTTGTAACCAGCGGTGTAAGAATCGGAACTCCTGCGGTTACTACAAGGGGACTTGTTGAAGAAGATATGGATAAGATCGCAGAGTGTATTTATCTTACCGCTGCTGATTTTGACAATAAGGCTGACGAGATAAGAGCCGTTGTAAAATCAATCTGCGACAAGTATCCGCTTTACGAATAATAATTATAATTTGATCATAACAAAAGCTTTTCTGTAACTTCGTTTAGTTATAGAAAAGCTTTTTTTGTGCAATGAAATGCTTATTAGAGTTTTTTCTGAAAACAAGGTATAAGAGGCTTTCGGTTACACATAATATTACCAGAAAATTTTAAGGAGGTCATAGATCATGACAACTAAAGAATTATTGTATATCGAAGACGCGCTAGGCCATGAAAAATACTTTATGTCTAAGTGCAAGGAAACCGCTGCTCAGATTCAGGATCCTGAACTTAAATCCTGTATAGAAATGATGGCTCAGAAGCATCAGCAGCTTTTTCAGAGCTTTTACAGCTTGCTTTCATAATCAGAGGAGGAAATTATAATGGACGATAAAAATTTAATGGAAAATATTCTTTTGCTTGAAAAAGGAGTATGCGATCTGCTTATGCACGGAACGATAGAGTCTACTACTTCAAACGTTCATCAGACGTTTAATACAGCTTTGGGCAGCGCGCTTAATATGCAGGATCAGATTTACGATAAAATGACAGCTAAAGGCTGGTATCCTACCGAACAGGCAGAGCAGAATAAGGTTTCAAAGGTAAAGCAGAAATTCAGCAGTCAGTGTTCAGGCTAAGGAAAAGAAAAAAAGATTAAAGCGCCGGGTTAATATAGATCCGGCGCTTTTGTATTCCTGTTTTCTATTATAGCTTAAAAGAAATTCATAACTGCAATCGCTTCATCAAACGACAAATCAGATATGTTCTAGTACCTTTTTTCCTTTATCGGATGCCTGATAACCGTTTTCAGTTTTTCAGCCGCACATCTTCTCGGGTCGGAAAGATAGATCTCATGGTGCAGACGCTGCTCTGAAAGATCCTCAGAATATCCGTTTTCTTCAGCAAAGCGTTTCATACGTTCTATGCTTTCAGGCTCATCATCATATGAACCCTTGTGCATTATCTGAACGCATAATCCCTCTTTCATTTTTATAAGCCTAGCCTTTGACAGATCAAGCTCAGGTTTTTTCTTTTGCAATGCTGTTTTTGCGGCTTCAAATACCTCCTCAGTCACAAATTCCGGCTGTCGTATCATTGAGATCCATTTGAATTTCGATTTATCAGTAACGTTCAGACCGTCAAAGGCAACTCCGTTTGCATACCAAAGTCCCTCAAGCGGCGGTATGACATACTCGAAATATCCTTCAGGCTGCGTACCGTTCATTTTTGACATTTTAATGCTGTATGATAGAGCGTACAGTATATTCAGAGCCTCTCTGTATTCTTTGCAGATATTCGGGTCACCCTCGCCGTTAACAGCTATATAAAGCATTTCCGGAACGTCTATGATCGACGGCTTTGTCTTAGGTCGGTATAGGTCCTTGTATTCTTTTTTGTAATCAAGCTTGTCCATTATTTTCACCCCTTTTCAATAAAATTCATAAGTGCAGAAATATCTTTAAAATCATCGTAATCGCCGTTTATTCCGCTGCGGTGATAAACGACACCTTTTTTCTCGTTTCGTTCAAGGCAGTCCAGCAGATGTTCTTCGCCGTATTTCCTTGCGAATTTTGTAAATGCCAAAGGCTTTATTTTGCCTAAAAGTCCTTTTCGGCAGTCTGTATCATCACACTCATAGCAATGTAAAATTTCTTTCTCCAAAGAACATTTTCTGTTTTCACACCGATCATTGTCGGGACATTCACCCGAGTTACAGCCGCCGCAATGCTCATTTTCTGAGCATAGGCAGCAGGCAAGACCACATCTTGCAATTCCAAGCTCACGTTTCATTGTTCATCTCTCCTGTATGTATGATTTTCAAAGTCCCACTGCTCTGTATACGGCTTATCATCCTCGTAAATCCAAGACGTTACAAGCCTCGGTGTAATTTCAAGCACACATTCATTGGCAGCTTAGACCAGCGTAAAACAGCGTCGGGGAAATACCGCTTCATTGCAGTGATGAAGAATTCATTGTCATAAGGTTTTCCTATAATTCGGCAATTCCCCTCTAGTGAAAAATTATTTACACACAAGGATATATTTGGGTTTGCCTTGATCTGCTGACATTTAAGATAACGCTCGTCCGTTTGGCAGTAAAGCTTTCCGTCAATGACAACCACGCTAATTGCTCTTGAAGTAACACTGTTTTCCGCACAGGCTGCTAAAACCATAACGCCGTGACTGCCGAGTTTGTTCCACAAGCTATAAATACTATCCATATTACTTTAATCCTATATAAATATGTATTTCTGCATTTTCACAGTCGCTGTTCTGATATTCTTCAAAATCACATATAAAGGAACGATCCAAGTCCATTTTCCATAGCTCCTGCCAAAACTTTTGAACAGCAGTCAGCATATTACCTTTGACGATAAATTTTGCATATCTGCCAAAAGGTATTTTGCACACATCAAAGCTGTCGGTAGTATTGCTCTCTGCTTCACAGGCAACCATGACAGTATAATCGCCGGTTTCGTTTGAGGCGTAATCTGTATAGATACCCATAGACTTGCTGCCTGTCTTTTTGGAAATAGCAGGGTAGCCCTCTTCGGAATAAAATTTCTTCCACAGGTTTCCTATAACCTGTTCCATGTCGGGAGAAGTGTTGTTTGTACGTGCCGAAAAACCAACGACAGTTTTTTCTGCTAAGGTTACAATTTCATAATTCATAATAATTACCTCGTTTCATATTTGATACGGCAATTATATCACAGCAAATATGACAGCAGTATGTCAGGTTTGATATTTGTCAGAAATATTTTTCAGCAGCTCCGCAAATTCCGTTCTGAACTCAGGCGGTGAAATTATCTCTGCATATTCACGAAAGCCTAAAATATATGAATAGAACGACGGTTTATCAGACCAAGTGAAAGTAATAATAATGTTTCCGTTTTCGTCCTCGTTAAAATTTTCTGTGCCGAATTCGTCAACGATACGCCATTTCACCGACTTGTCGAATTTCACCGCTGCGGATATTTCACCCTTTGTATGTCGCAGCTTATCACATTTGTATTCGGGAATTTCCCGCTGTGAAAAGGTTTCGTCTGTACATTTAAGCTCTGTCATTCTTGTAAGCTTAAACATACGGTAGTCCTGCCGCTTGCTGCAAAATCCCCACACATACCAGCTTGACCACTGAAAAACCAAGCGGTAAGGCTCGATACTTCGCTGCTCGGTGCGTTCGGGAGAATAATATCTGAACGTAATAAGCCTGTACTGTTCAATTGCGTCTTTAATAAGCTCAATCTTTGATGACACAGCGTTTTTATTCCACGCAGCAAGGTCGATTATTATGTGATCATCGGCATTTATAGCGCTGCTTACGGAAAGCTTATCCATAAGCTGACGGTAGCGGTTTGTTCCGCTAACGCTGTCAAGGCTTTTCAGTCCTGCAAAGATCGCTTTCATTTCAGCTGATGAAAGCAGAGTGCGGTCGATTTTGTAGCCGTCCATAATGGAGATACCGCCGCCCTGACCCTGTGATGTAACGATTGGGATTCCCGACTTGCTTATATCGTCAATGTCACGCAGGATCGTACGGCAGGATACCTCGAATTTATCTGCAAGCTGGTTGGCGGTTATTTTGTCCTGCTGTAATAATATTGATAAAATGCCTATAAGGCGGTCGAGCTTCATAGCTGATTAATCCTTTGTTTATTTATTATGTAAGTGATCTTCTGAATTAATTTTACCATAAAGCGACTGCGGTTTCAATATAGAAGGATATAGAATTTAATTAAACGGAGCAGTCTGCCTCTTATTCTGAAAAATCTGAAAAATTATATAAAAAACTATATACAACTGAATAAATATGTGTTATAATGACACTGTATATTGATAGCTGTTTTCAAGTGCGGTACAATTATCCGCCGTGCTGTAAAGCAGAGTATTATCTGAAAGGAAGGGATGTTAGGGTTGGAGCAGAAGCTTACTCTGTACGGGTTCAATAACCTTACAAAGACCCTTAGCTTTAACATCTATGATGTTTGCTATGCTAAAAGCGAGAGAGAGCAGAAGGATTATATTGCCTATATTGACGAGCAGTATAATTCAGAGCGTCTGACAAAGATTCTGTGCGACGTAACGGAAATGATAGGAGCGCGGATACTTAATATATCAAAGCAGGACTATGAGCCGCAGGGCGCTTCGGTCAATGTTCTTATTGCCGAGAAGGAGCTTGACGAGGACTCGATAGATATTTCCTGCAATATGGGCCACTATACTGCCGAGCATAAGACGGTTCATGCTCATCTTGATAAAAGTCATGTTACAGTTCACACATTTCCTGAATATCACCCTGACAATTCAATATCTACCTTCAGAGTTGATATTGACGTTTCGACCTGCGGAACGATCTCTCCTTTGAATGCGCTTAACTATCTTATAGGAAGCTTTGACTCCGATATTATTACTATAGATTACAGAGTAAGGGGATTTACGCGCGACGTTCTCGGCAAGAAGTTTTTTATTGATCATAAGATCAATTCTATACAGGAGTATATAGATAAGAATACGCTGAACAAATACGACGCTATAGACGTAAACGTATATCAGTCGAATATTTTTCATACAAAGCTGCTTATAAAGGATATAGAGCTTCAGAATTATCTTTTCAAAAAGGACGTCTACGAGCTTTCTCCCAAGCAAAGACTTGATATAACCGACAGTCTCAGACGTGAAATGATAGAGATATTCAGCGGTATGAATATCTATTAGTTTTGTTTATGTCAGGAGCAGGGAGCTGATTTGCAGGATCTATTATGCTTGAAGCTTCCGGCTTCTCAGGAAAGGAAACTGGAAAATTGGAACTTACTCAAAATAACGCTCCGATTTACGAAGCTTTGCAGAAGCACCTTAAAAACAGGGTCGTAAGGCTTGACGTTCCGGGACATAAGGGCGGACGTATGAATAAGGAGCTGAGAAGCTTTTTAGGCGAAAACTGTTTAAAGTCAGATGTGAATTCTATGAAGCCGCTTGACAATCTGTGTCATCCGGTTTCTGTTATAAAGGAAGCTGAGGAGCTTGCAAGCGAAGCTTTCGGGGCAAAGCATACTTTTTTCATTGTAAACGGAACTACTGCGGCGGTTCAGGCTATGATATTTTCCTCCTGTAAAGCGGGAGATAAGATAATTATGCCCAGAAACGTACACAGAAGCGCGATCAATGCTCTGGTCGTATGCGGAGCAATACCTGTTTATGTAAATCCCGGCACAAACAAAAGGCTGGGAATTCCACTCGGTATGTCTGTTGAAGATGTTGAAAAGGCAATAAGGCAGAACCCGGACGCAAAGGCCGTGCTTGTCAATAATCCGACCTATTACGGAATATGCTCTGATATAGAACGGATAGTAGAGCTGGCTCATTCAAATAATATGCTGGTGCTTGCCGACGAGGCTCACGGAACTCATTTTTATTTCGGAGATGGTCTGCCTTGTTCCGCAATGAAAGCGGGTGCGGATATGGCGGCGGTAAGCATACACAAAACAGGAGGCTCTCTTACACAGTCCTCCTTTTTGCTGTGCAATAATAACGTATCCGAGGGCTATGTAAGGCAGGTCATAAATCTTACACAGACTACCAGCGGTTCATATCTTCTTATGGTCTCGCTTGACCTTGCAAGAAAGAATCTTTCTCTAAACGGCAGAGAAATGTTCAGAAAAACCGTTGATTATGCGTCCTATGCAAGAGAAGAAATAAATAAGATAGGCGGATACTATGCGTTCGGAGAAGAGCTTGTAAATAATGACGATATATATGCCTTTGATAAAACAAAGCTTTCGGTCCATACCCGTGCCATGGGTCTTGCCGGAGTAGAGGTATACGATATTCTTAGGGACGACTACGATATTCAGATAGAATTCGGTGATATAGGCAATATACTTGCAATAGTTTCAGCGGGAGACAGGGAGCTTGAAATTGAACGTTTTATCTCAGCACTTTCTGAGATAAAACGGCTTTACGGAAAAGACCCGTCCGGAATGTTCGACCACGAATATATTAATCCTACGGTCGTTCTTGCACCTCAGCAGGCCTTTTACAGCAATAAGAGATCTGTTCCTATCAAGGAATCCTGCGGTATGATCTGCGGGGAATTTGTAATGTGCTATCCTCCCGGTATACCGATACTTGCTCCGGGCGAAAGGATCACTGCTGAAATCCTCGATTATATCGCCTACTGCAAGGAGAAGGGCTGCTTTATGACTGGTACAGAGGATATGGAGATAAATTATATAAATATTGTTGTGTAGAAAGGCGGAAATATAATGGAGCTATGGTTTACCGAAAAGCACACGGACGACGTTAATTTTACAATCAAGGTAAAAAAACAGCTGTATTCTGCAAAAAGCTATTATCAGCAGATAGATATTCTTGATACATTTGAGTTCGGCAGAGTGCTTGTGCTTGACGGCTTCATAATGCTTACTGAAAAGGACGAGTATATATATCATGAAATGGTTACTCATGTTCCTATGGCGGTCAATCCCGATATCAGAAATGTTCTGGTAATAGGGGCGGGCGACGGCGGTACGATACGCGAACTTACAAGATACGATACAATTGAAAATATAGACATGGTCGAAATAGACGGACAGGTCGTGGAGGTATGCAAGGAATATCTTCCGCAGACAGCCTGTAAATTCAATGATCCCCGAGTAAATTTATATATTGAGGACGGACTGAAATTTGTAAGAAGAAAGAGCGGTGAATATGACCTTATAATTGTAGATTCAACCGATCCTTTCGGACCGGGAGAGGGATTGTTTACAAAAGAGTTTTACGGCAACTGCTTTAAAGCGCTCACCGACTGCGGTATTCTTATAAATCAGCATGAAAGCACTTATTACGACAGCTACGTTGATATGGTAAAAAGAACTCATAAGAGAATCGGAAGCGCTTTTCCTGTAAGCATGGTTTATCAGTCGCATATACCCACTTATCCGTCAGGTCACTGGCTTTTCGGTTTTGCCGCAAAAAATCTGCACCCAGTATATGACTTACAGGCTGATAGATGGGAAAGTTTAGGACTGAAAACAAAGTATTACAATACAGATCTGCATAAAGGCTGTTTTGCCCTGCCAAACTATGTAAAGGAGATATTGGCAGATGAATAAAAACGTTTATACTTTTATAGGCTGTGACTGCGAATATGAGGATGCAAGGATCGTGCTTTTCGGAGCGCCCTATGACAGTACTACCTCATTCAGACCGGGTACAAGATTCGCTTCCTCTGCAATGAGAAACGAAAGCTTCGGAATAGAAACCTATTCGCCTTATCAGGATAAGGATCTGCTTGATATAAATGTGTTCGACAGCGGAGATCTGGAGCTGCCTTTCGGAGATCCCTCTCAGGCGCTTAATGATATTGAAGAATGTACTGAAGAAATTTTAAACGACGGAAAAATTCCCTGCATGATAGGCGGAGAGCATCTTGTAACGCTTGGCGCAGTCAGAGCCGCCGCTAAGAAATACATGAATCTGCATATAGTTCATTTTGACGCGCACGCCGATCTGCGTGACGATTATCTTGGTGTAAAAGAGTCCCATGCCTGTGTGCTTCACAGGTGCTGGGATATTGTGGGCGACGGGCATATTTATCAGTTCGGAATACGCAGCGGTGACAGAGATGAATTCGTTTTTGCACAGGAGCATACCTGCATGAACAAATTTAACTTCGGCACCCTTGAAGAAGCTGTACAAAAAATTGGACAAGAACCTGTGTATTTCACTCTTGATCTGGACGTTCTGGATCCGTCTGAATTTCCCGGAACAGGTACTCCCGAAGCCGGAGGCGTAAGCTTTACTCAGCTGCTGAACGCGGTAAGAGAGGTTTCAAAGCTTAATATTGTAGGTTTTGATGTCAACGAGCTTTCGCCGGTTTACGACCAGACGGGAAGATCGACGGCGTTAGCCTGCAAGATACTGAGAGAAATACTTCTGGCGTTTTATAAATAAAGCTGCACGATTTGAACGGAAATTTAACGGCTTAGCGATGTCTTTCAGCTAGGAGGTTTTGACGATGGGTGTAATTGCCGGTGGAGATAAAAGCTTTTCTTTAAAAGATGCAGAAGCCTTTTTTAAGAGATTTGATGGGTTTGGATTTCATATGAGTCGTGAAGAGCCTGACAACTACAGCCGTTTTAAACAAATGAATATCGGAGAAGCTGCTCTTGAGAAGTGGCGGCAGGATATTATCGGCGGATATTTTGAAAAGCTGGATGGCAATGACGATGACCGGCTTTGGTCATATCACGACAGGATAATTGCCGTTGCGTTCTGCACAAGCACCCGCTTTGAAGAGAATGCCGCAAGGCTTTTAAACGATATGGAAAAGCTTGAAAGCACACTTTCAAAGCAGCAGAAAATTTTAATGATAGAAAATATGGCAGGCAGAAACGCCTTGCACTCCGATTCAGGTGTGCGGTTTATCTGTGAAAGAACGAAACAGCGTGAACAAATGATTTCGGTTATGCAGTCGTTTATGAATTTCGATTGCAGCGATAGAGATAATCTTAAGCAGGGCGGCTGGAACAGGATTCAGGATAGGTTTTTGGCAGCTGTCAGGTCATACGGTGACGCTGTGAAGGCTTACAAATCGTGTTGATACGGGTGATTGGATCGTTACCTTCAGGAATATGTGCGGCGACTGCGTAGTAGAAAATTTCTTTATAAACAGAGATGACTTGAAAAAGCGTGATTTCAGCAAGGTTTTATATAACTGGAACTGCTGCTGAAAAAGAATACAAATTTTGATTTTATATATGAGAGGACTGATTTAATATGTCAAGAGCATTAATTATTGGCGCAGGCGGAGTTGCAGGAGTTGTAATTCACAAGTGCTGTCAGAACAGCGAGGTTTTTACAGACATCTGCATTGCTAGCCGTACAAAGGCTAAGTGCGACAAATTTAAGGAGGAGCTTCAGGATAAGACCTCAACCAATATAACCACAGCGCAGGTTGACGCTGATAATGTTCCTGAGCTGGTCGCTCTGATCAAGGAATATAAACCCGACATCGTTATTAATGTTGCACTGCCTTATCAGGATCTGCACATTATGGACGCTTGTCTGGAGTGCAAGGTCGACTATCTTGATACAGCGAACTACGAACCTGAGGATACTGCAAAGTTTGAATACAAATGGCAGTGGGCTTATAAGGAACGCTTTGAAAAGGCGGGCATTACCGCCGTTCTTGGCTGCGGCTTTGATCCGGGAGTTACGGGAGTCTTCTCAGCTTATGCTCAGAAACATTACTTTGACGAAATAAATTATATTGATATTCTTGACTGTAACGGTGGAGATCATGGATATCCTTTTGCAACAAATTTCAATCCCGAAATAAATATAAGAGAGGTTTCTGCAAAGGGAAGTTACATTGAGAACGGCAAATGGATTGAAACGCAGCCTATGGAAATAAAAAGAGTATATAATTTCGATCAGGTGGGTGAAAAGGACATGTATCTGCTTCACCACGAAGAGCTTGAATCTCTTGCTCTAAATATAAAGGGAATAAAAAGAATCAGATTTTTTATGACCTTCGGACAGAGCTACCTTACACATTTGAAATGTCTTGAAAATGTTGGAATGACTTCAATAGAACCTATCATGTATGAAGGCAGAGAGATTGTACCGCTTCAGTTTTTAAAGGCGGTCCTGCCGGATCCGGCTTCACTTGGTCCGAGAACTGTCGGAAAAACAAATATAGGCTGTATTTATCAGGGAAAAAAGGACGGCAAACCTGTTAATTACTATGTTTACAATGTCTGCGATCATCAGGAATGCTATAAGGAGGTTGGATCACAGGCTGTTTCATACACAACCGGGGTTCCTGCTATGATCGGTGCAATGATGGTGCTTACAGGCAAATGGAAAAAAGCTGGAGTTTACAATGTTGAAGAATTTGATCCGGATCCTTTTATGGAGGCTTTGAATAAATGGGGACTTCCTTGGAAAGAAAACTTTGATCCGGTTTTGGTAGACTGATTTGTGTTAATTAATGCCCCCTGTCTTTCAATATAAAAGAATGACCGCTGTTTAACGGACATCGGTACATTGCATAAGGCGGGAGGCATTGAATTGCTTATGCATATTAATTAGGGGGTTATTATGAAAATTGAAGAAGCGTTATCACGTTTTATCGGACAGGAATGTCTTATTTATGTTTGCTGCAATACGGCGACCGGATCGGTTATCGAATGTACCGTTACGGAAATAGGCGACGGTTGGCTTCGGGCGGAGCAAGAGGATAAGACGGAAAGCATTGTAAATATAAACAATATAGTCAGGATCCGTGAATATCCCCGAAATAAGAACGGAAAAAAGAAAATCGTTTTTGACTAGAAAGGACATTTAAAATGCTTATTTTACTTGACGATATAAAGTTTAATGATAAAAATGATTTTTTCCTTTATATAAATCATTTCTTTAAGGATAAGGAAATTTTAAATGAGGACGCATTATACGATCATCTTGCTGAAACGAGTGAACATCTGGAGTTTATTATTAGCGATTTTGACGAGGTAAAAGAAGAAGGCAGGACCTTTGCAAATAAAATTATGAAAATACTGCTTGACGCAAGAAACCGTAACAGGAATATAAAATTAACGATAATGTAGAGGTAGAAATGTTTGATTTGAATAATGTAAAAACCCCCTGTTATATTGTGGATGAAGCCGAACTTATGAGAAATCTTGAAATACTAAGAAATACTGCCAAAATATCGGGCTGTAAAATACTGCTGGCTCAGAAGGCTTTTTCTATGTATTCGGTATATCCGCTTATTTCGAGGTATCTTGACGGAACTGCTGCAAGCGGACTTTTTGAAGCAAAACTGGGAAGAGAGCACTTCGGAAAAGAGGTCCATGTTTTTTCTCCGGCATATACAGAAGATGAAATGGATTCGCTGGTAAAGATCGCCGATAATATAGTTTTCAACAGCTTTCGTCAGTGGGATAAGTATAAGTATAAGGTCAAGAGCTGCGGAAGAAATATTTCCTGCGGAATAAGGGTCAATCCTGAGTACTCGGAAATAGATACGGAAATATACGACCCGTGTGCGCCTAACTCCAGATTGGGTGTAACGGCGGATCAGTTTGACGAATCAAAGCTGGGCGGAATAGACGGACTTCATTTTCATACTTTGTGCGAGCAGGACTCTGATACTCTTAAACGAACGCTGACGTATTTTGAGAAAAGCTTCGGCAAATACCTTTATAATATGAAATGGGTAAATTTCGGCGGGGGTCATCATATTACACGCAAGGATTATGATATTACAACTCTTGTTGAATGTATAAGCTATATCAGTAAAAAATATGACGTTCAGGTCTATCTGGAGCCTGGGGAAGCAGTAGCTTTAAATGCAGGCTACCTTGCGGCTCAGGTGCTTGATGTAGGGGTCAACGGTATGAATTACGCTATTTTGGATACATCTGCCGCCTGTCATATGCCTGACGTGCTTGAAATGCCGTATCGTCCTTTCATTATGGGTTCAGGAATGCCAGGTGAGAAAAAGCATACCTATCGTTTCGGAGGACCTACCTGCCTTGCCGGAGATATAATAGGCGATTATTCCTTTGATTCTCCGCTTAAAGAAGGAGACAGGCTTGTGTTCTGCGATATGGCTATATATTCAATGGTAAAGAACAATACTTTTAATGGTATGCCGCTTCCGTCTATTTATCTGAATACTGCCGACGGAGAACTCAGGCTTATAAAAAGCTTCGGATATGAGGATTTTAAATCACGGCTTTAAGTTAAATAAAAAGCGCCTATACGGACAGATATCCGTAAGGCGCTTTTGCTATATGATTATTTTATCAGCCTGCTGATCTCTTTTGTTACGGAAAATTCGTTATTTGTACCCGTGGAAAAGTTCGCAGTCTTTTTTACCATAGGGTGAGCGTTTTCCATTGCAAAGCTGTAGTATGCGTGTTCAAGCATTTCAATATCGTTGAGATAGTCGCCGAATGCCATTGTTTCTTCATATGAAGCACCAAGCTTATTCTGTAGTATCTGAATACCTCTGCCCTTATTTATTCCGGGATTCATTATATCTACCCAGTAATATCCGGAAAGTGATACTGTAAGATTGCTACCGAAGCGGCTGTTAAGAACAGGCAGACCGTTTGTTTCAATACCGTCCTTTCCGTAAATTGCTATCTTGAATATATTGTCCCGGCAATCGTAAAGCTTTTCCATGTATACGGTATTATTATAATACCTGGCAACCTCCTGCTCGTATTCAACGCTTTTAGAACTGTAGTAGGTTCCGTTCTCGCCGCATAGCAGAGGGCATAATTCGTTTTCATAGCAGGTCTTCAGAATTTCATGTACCGCTTTCTGAGGAATTACTGAACGGCTGATGATCTCTCCTTTATCAACGATATATGAGCCGTTGTCGCAGATGAAAGAAATTTTTTCGGCAATAAAGCTGAACTGATCGATAAGTGCGGAATAGCTGCGTCCGCTGGAAACAGCAAATGAAATTCCTTTTTTGTCAAGTATATCAATAATGTCTGTAAAGTCAGGCGGAAGCTGTTTTTCGTCGTTTACCAATGTTCCGTCAATATCGGTCGCTATCAGCTTTATCATAAATATCAATTCCTTTCGGCATAGGAGATCAGTCAGCTGCAAACTATAGTAATTATATAATATTTGAAATGAAAAATCAAATGTGAAATATATCCATATCAAAATGTACTGAAGCTGAATTAAAGTATTAGTTGCTGCAATGCATAAATATTTGAGTATATAGTTGAAAAAATCTATTAAGATCAACGTTTGATATGATAAATAATAGTGTTTTTTTACAAATTACACAGTGAAAAACTTTCAAATTTCAATGTTTTGCCTAAGAAATGCAAATTTCTAATTATTTACAAAAATTTTGATTTATGATGGATTGTGAAAAACGGCTGAAAGTTTATCTGTTTGTGTTGACATTGCAGTAAAATAAAAGTAAAATAGATATGGTGAAAAAATTATTCAGAACGGTTTGGTGCGGCTAAACGTTTTGTATTTTGCTATACTTGACTTTTTTCAAAAAAAGAATTACAATAATGTTTATGGTCAATCAGATTATGCGGGGCATAGATCAAAAAGCGCCGCCGTATAGAAAAGGAGAATAAAATGGGAAAAATATTGAAATCAGCGCCAGGCCATATAAAGGCTTATGTTTGCAACAATGTGCTGTTTCTGACCTTTGTTTTGTCATCGCTTATCAATTCGTTTTTATTGAGAGCGTTTACCGTAAAGTTCAGCTATAATCAGGTAAAGCCGCTTCTTGCGGATATTGCTGCAGTGCTTTTTATCGGTTTGTTTGCATATTGCTTCAAACCAAAACGCAGGTTTGTATATTATATGATCTGGACGTGCGTTTTTGCTTTGCTTTCTGCGGGAAATTCGATTTATTATACAAACTATAAATCTTTTATTTCCGTTTCGCTTATTTCCACAGCTTCTCAGCTGGGAGGGGTAATAGACGCAGTTACCGAAAATATAATGGAGCCTAAGGATCTTATATTCCTCTGGTCAATATTATTTCTGATCGCTGAGTATGTTTTTATCCGCAGGAAGAATCCTGATTATTTTATAAGGCTTCAGGAAAAAAAGCTGGGCAAAAAGTACGCTTTGGGAACCTTGGCGGTTTCTGTAAGCGTAGCAGGGATCTTTGCAACTACGCTTACCGGTACGGATGTATCCCGTCTTGCAAAGCAATGGAACAGGGAATATGTTCTCGGAACCTTCGGACTGTATACATATCAGATCAGCGATACTGTTTCCTGTATACACGCAAAAGTCAATATGATGCTTGGTTTCGATGAAAGCGAGCAGGCGTTTAAGGAATTTTACAACGATAAGGATGAAGTCGATAAGGTAAGCAACGATAATGAATATTCAAATATCTTCAAGGGTAAAAATGTTCTGACTATACATGCCGAAAGTATTCAGCAGTTTGCTCTTGATACCTACATGAACGGAGAGGAGCTTACTCCTAATCTGAACAAGCTTGCCAGGGAGGGTCTGTATTTCTCTAATTTTTATGCTCAGGAAAGCGTCGGAACTAGTTCGGACAGTGAGTTTACTTTTTCAACCTCGCTTATGCCTGCGTCAAGCGGAACTGTAGCTATAAACTATTGGGACAGGGATTATACCTCTATTCAGAGTATGCTTAGAGATATGGGCTATTATACGTTTAGTATGCACGGTAATAACGGGTCTTATTGGAACAGAATGAACCTGCATAATTCTCTTGGCTATCAGAAGTTTTTTAATTATACTACCGATTTTAATATTGATGAAACTATAGGTCTTGGTCTTTCCGATAAATCGTTTTTCAATCAGGCAGTTCCTAAGATCAAAGATATTGCGGATCAGAACAAGAACTTTTACGGAACTCTTATAATGCTTACCAATCATACTCCTTTTACGGATATAGAGAGGGTAAGCGATTTCGATGTGGATTTCAAGTATAAAAAATACAATGAGGAAACCGGTCTTTATGAGGAGATATCCGCTCCTTTCCTCGAAGGAACTAAGCTTGGCAGCTATTTCAAGTCGGTTCATTACGCCGATGAAGCTATCGGTCAGCTGATGGAGGAGCTTGATGAGCAGGGTTTGCTTGATAATACTGTTATTGTGATCTACGGCGACCACGACGCTAAGGTTAAGGAAGAGGAATATGAGTATTACTATAACTATAATCCTTTTACCCAGGAAGTTCTGAGCGACGATGATGACGGATATATTCCGGTAGATGATTTCTATTACAATATAAACAGAAAAGTTCCGTTTATAATCTGGTCTAAGGACGGAGGCTATGAGCCTAAAGAGATCACTCAGGTAATGGGTATGTACGACGTTCAGCCTACTTTGGGAAATATGCTGGGCTTTGAGAATAAGTATGCGCTCGGACATGATATATTCTCTATTGGAGATGATGAAGAAAATATCGTTATTTTCCCAAATGGAAATTTCCTTACCGATACTATTTATTATAACAGTCAGAAGGAAAAGTATTTTGATATAACCGGTTATGAAAATGTTGCAAAATATGCTTCCTGCAATCAGGTCTATAAGGATACTCCGAACCCTATCTATTCTGAGGAAGTGCACGGTATATATAAAACCGCCAAGGACGAGGTTTACGGACGTGAAGCAGCGGATCTGAGAATTAATGACGGAGTGGTCGATGAAAATTATATAAGCGAGCTTTCCAGTTACTCAGAGGAAAGAATAAATATTTCAAACGCTATAATCTATTATGATATGATAAATAAAACCGACCAGGGCTTCGGCGACGGAATGAACTCGACTGATGTGGGCAAGGATAAATTCTCGATCTTCTCTCCGCCTTCAGCAGACGAGCGCGACAGATTGTTTGCAGCCTGATCACCTATATAAGATAATTATCAGTAACGTCCGTATACTTTGATCGGTATACGGACGTTTGTTTTTAGTCAGTTTAATTTTTCAGCCTATTAGTTTCCTCCCGGTCCGTCGCGTCTGTCCCTTTTGTCAGGTTTTGATTTCTGGTGAGTTGTTACCCATTGGTTGTTGCCGGCAGATTTCTTGTTTTTATCAGACATATTTTTTGCCCATGCGCGGAATATTATATACTGCTGAAGGTTCGTGCATGGACTTGCCTCCTTTCCGAATTTAGTTTTTGCCGGATAATAAGGAAGTATTCTTAAAAGGCGTTTTAATATTTATATAAAAACAAACCGGACTAAATGAGGCAAATTGCCGCAACAAGTCCGGTTTTAGAATTTTCAGTTATAAAACTAAAATTTATATCAGTCTTCTGACAGTATTAACTCTGTAATATTTGAGATAGGATATAGGCTGTATCTTTATTCCGTCCCTTGAATTCATAGCGTGGACCATTTTATCTCCGCCTATATACATTGCCACATGACTGTAATTGTTAAGAACAAGAATATCACCCGGTTTCATGTTCTTTACGCTGACGGATTTTCCCTTTGAAGCCTGAGTTCTTACGCTGTGGGATATCTTTACTCCGATTTTTGAGTATGCCTGCATAGTCAGTCCGGAGCAGTCGGTAGCCTTAAACGAAGAACCTCCCCAGACATATCTTCCTCCGTTCATGCTTGCGGCATAATCGCTTACTATTCTGCGTTTGGCTTCGCTTTCGGATATTCGGTATACGTTTTTCCCTCCGTCAAGCTTTGCATATTTGCCTTTATATTTTCCCTCTGTTATTTTTATGTATGTTCCGCTGTATGTTTTCTGAGGCAGATATGAAATCAGCGTTCCCTTGGCGTTGGAAAGCCGGCTTACTGCTGATTGACGTGAGTCTGTTTTCGATGACTTGACCATTTTCTTGTTTTTTGCGGTGTACAGCTGAGTTCCTTTGTTTATGCAAAAATAAGTTTTCGACTTTGTTTTTGCTTTTATTGTAGATGAATAAGCTGATTCCTTTCCGTTATTTACCGCCTTGACCTTTATGCTGTAGTTAGTTGAGGGTTTAAAGTATTTTCCGTTATGATAAAGATTTATCGTATTCTTGTTCGACTTGACTTTTGACAGATTTACTTTGACAGACAGATGACCGCTTACATATACATTAAATACTGTTCCCGATTTGTATGAAGAAGCATTGTCGATAAGAATTTCAATTTTGTCTCCATAAGTAGTTTTAACAGAAATTTTCGGTTTAGATAAAGAAGCATCCGCAGCGGAGGCGGATATAACAGTTATTTCTGAAATTCCGGTGCTTTGTACAGGAAAAACAGCTCCCGTTATCACCATTGCCGTTATTAGTGCAGTAACTGCGATTTTTTTGAATATAATAATTATCACCCTTTCAAGTTCTGCGCTGTTTGTGTTTAAATTACAGCGTAATAAATCAGCCGTTATCATCTGCATATATAATTATATCAGATTTTCGGCCTATTTACTACTTTTCTGAAATAATTTCGTACCCTTGCTGTAACCTATGTAACCATTTTGTAATTAATTTAGTTGCATTGCACAAACAAAATTACATAAAAAGTAAATAATGCTGTTTATTTCATGCGTCTGCTGCTTTATTTTAAGCTTGTTTAGGTATATTGTGTATGATTGCACAAAAACCTGCTGATAATAAAAATAAAATTTAGTAAAAAAATATTTTAAAACCCCTTGACAAAGTATTAAAAAGGGTATAAACTATAATTAGCACTCAGAGATAATGAGTGCTAACACTCTGAAATATTAAGTGCTAAATAATCGGGCAGGTGAGAAAGGGTGGACGGCCGAAAATTAAAAATTCTGACGGCGGTTGTAGAGGAGTATCTAGTAACCGGAGAACCTGTCGGATCCAGGGCGATAATGTCATATGTAAATGCGTCGTCGGCAACGATACGAAACGAGATGGCGGAGCTTGAGAAGCAGGGCTATCTGGAGCAGCCTCATACGTCAGCCGGCAGGATCCCGACTTACCTCGGATACCGTGTTTACGTTGACAATCTGATGGAAAACAATCAGCTGAGCGAAGACGAAAAGCGCCGTCTGGACGCAATGCTTCCCGAAGGTGCGGTTACCGAAGAGGATCTGGTGCAGTCGGCTTCAATGGCTTTGGCGGAGCTTACAAAATGCGCTGCGGTAGTCGCCAATGCAACTCCTAAATTCTCTGTAATTTCAAAGGTAGAGGTCATACCGACGGGAAAGAGAATGTATGTTATCCTTATGATAACCTCAAACGGTACAATAAAGAATAAGGTGTGCAGGCTGGAGTTCGATCTTTCACATGAGCAGCTTGAATTTTTTGATAATTATCTTCAGCAAAATCTTCAGGGAGTTCCGCTTGGAGAAATCTCGGAAGAAATGTTTGAAAGTATAAAAACTGCAATGGGCACATATATGATGACTTTAGCTCCGCTGGTTTCAGAATTGGTAAAGCTTTCAAAGGAACTTGTAGCTCAGGATATTTCTGTTGCCGGTGCGGCTAATCTGCTTACCTGCAAGGATTTCAACCAGAACGAGATCATAAGTTTCCTTGATAATAAACGGGAGATCATGTCATTTATAAACGAAAGCTTCAGCGGCTTGCAGGTTATGTTTTCTCCCGAAAAGGACGAATTTGTAATACACAATTCATCTATTATTGCGGCTCCTTTCCGAAAGGACGGCAGACAGGCGGGCGCTTTGGGACTTATAGGTCCTATGAGAATAGATTACGCAAAGTTTATTCCCTATCTGGAATATTTTTCACAGCGCATAACCGATCTTATATCCGAAAAAGGTGATGAGTCCGATGAGGAAGAAAAAATCTAAGAAAGGCGGGCGTAATAAATTGGCTGACGAGAAAGAAATCTTAGACGAGCAGGAAAACAAAGAACAGGAAACACAGAAGAAGGAGGCTGCGGCTGAAAAAAATATTGAAAGCGAAGCCGGAGAACCGGAGAAAACCGAGGAGGAAAAGCTTAAAGAGCAGCTTGACGCCGCTAACGATAAGTATTTAAGACTTATGGCGGAGTATGATAATTTCAGAAAGCGTTCAGCAAAGGAGCGGCTTGAGATCACCGATACCGCAAAGGGAAATGCAGTAAGCGAAATACTTCCGGTATTTGATAATTTTGAACGGGCGCTTGAAGCTGAAACGACTGATGAAACCTATAAGCAGGGCGTTGAAATGATTTTCAAGCAATTCGGTGACTGCCTGAAAAAGCTGGGAGTTGAGATCATAGATCCGACAGGAGAGGTTTTCGATCCCAATATTGCAAATGCGGTCAATCAGATAGAAGACCCTGAGCTTGGAGAGAATATTGTTGCACAAACTTTCCAAAAGGGATATAAAATCGGAGATAAAGTAATAAGATACGCCATGGTAGTAGTGGCAAACCCGTAGTTTATGGGCAAGCCTTTAAATAAAAAGTATAATAACTATTGAAAGGAAGATCATTATGAGCAAAATTATAGGTATAGATTTAGGTACGACTAACTCCTGCGTAGCAGTTATGGAAGGCGGCGAAGCGGTAGTAATTCCTAACAGCGAAGGAGCAAGAACTACTCCGTCGGTAGTAGGAGTTTCAAAAAACGGCGACAGACTTATAGGTCAGGTCGCAAAAAGACAGGCTGTAACTAATTTTGATAATACGGTTATTTCTATCAAAAGACATATGGGCTCAGATTATAAGGCGAAGATGGGCGGAAAGGATTATACCCCTCAGGAGATCTCTGCAATGATCCTTCAGAAGCTGAAAGCTGACGCAGAGGCTTATCTCGGTGAAAAGGTAACTGAGGCTGTTATCACTGTTCCGGCTTACTTTACCGACGCACAAAGACAGGCAACAAAGGACGCAGGTCAGATCGCCGGTCTTAATGTAAGAAGAATTATCAACGAGCCTACAGCTGCGGCACTTTCATACGGTATAGATAAGGAAGACGACCAGAAGGTTATGGTATATGACCTGGGCGGAGGTACGTTTGACGTTTCCATTATTGAAATGGGTGACGGAGTAACCGAGGTTCTTGCAACTGCCGGAAACAATCGTCTGGGCGGCGACGATTTTGACCAGAGAATTATTGACTGGATGGTAAGCGAATTCAAAAAGTCCGAGGGCGTAGATCTCTCTGCTGATAAAATGGCTATGCAGAGATTGAAGGAAGCAGCTGAAAAGGCAAAGATCGAGCTTTCGTCTACTCCTTCTTCTACAATAAGCCTTCCGTTTATTACTGCTGACGCTACAGGACCTAAGCATCTTGAAATGACGCTTACACAGGCTAAGTTCAATGAAATGACAGCCGATCTTGTTGAAGCTACAATGGGACCGGTTCGTCAGGCGCTATCAGACAGCGGACTTTCAGCTTCGGAGCTTCAGAAGGTTCTTATGGTCGGAGGTTCTTCAAGGATCCCCGCTGTTCAGGAGGCTGTTAAGAAATATATGGGCAAGGAACCGTTCAAAGGAATCAATCCTGACGAGTGCGTAGCTCTCGGAGCTGCATATCAGGGCGGAGTTCTTGGAGGCGACGTTAAGGACGGTCTGCTGCTTCTTGACGTAACGCCGCTGTCCTTGGGACTTGAAACAATGGGCGGTATCTGTACAAAGATCATTGAGAGAAATACGACTATCCCTACTAAAAAGTCGCAGATCTTCTCAACTGCTGCGGATAATCAGTCGGCTGTTGATATAAATGTTCTTCAGGGCGAACGTGAATTTGCAAAGGACAACAAGCAGCTGGGTATGTTCCGCCTTGACGGAATCGCGCCTGCACCTAGAGGAATCCCTCAGATCGAAGTAACGTTCGATATTGACGCAAACGGTATCGTACACGTTTCGGCTAAGGATCTCGGAACAGGCAAGGAGCAGAATATAACAATTACCTCTTCAACCAATATGTCTAAGGACGATATTGACAAGGCGGTAAAGGAAGCTGAAGCTTTTGCTGCTGAGGACGCAAAGAAAAAGGACGAGGTAGACGCAAGGAACCAGGCAGATCAGCTTGCGTTCCAGGCTGAAAAGTCGCTCGGAGAATTCGGAGATAAGGTTTCTGCTGATGAAAAGGCTCAGTGTCAGGCTAAGATAGACGCTCTCAAGGAGGCTCTCAAGGGAACGAATATTGATGAAATAAAGGCTAAGCATAAGGAACTTGAGGAAACCTTCCAGAAGATAGCCACTAACGTATACCAGCAGGCTGCTCAGGCTCAGCAGGCGGCAGGAGGACAGGGCTTTGACCCTAATAATATGGGCGGAGGAGCCGCTCAGAACGGCGGAGCAAATAACGGCGACGATGTAATTGACGCAGAATTTACTGACGCTGAATAATTTGAAAATATACGCAGACCGCAGAGCGGAAGCCGATCCGTAAAGATTGGCTTTACTCTGCGGTTAGGCTGTATATAACGGCGGTCAGGATTATCAGTATAAAAATTCCTAAATCAAGGGAGTATGTTATATGGCAGAAAAACGAGATTATTACGAGGTACTCGGCGTTTCAAAGGGAGCGTCTGACGATGAAATAAAAAAAGCGTTCCGTAAGCTCGCTAAGCAGTATCACCCCGATCTGCACCCGGACGACAAGGAATGTGAGGCGAAGTTCAAGGAAGTAAACGAAGCATATGAGGTACTTTCTGACCCTGATAAAAAGGCCAAGTATGATCAGTTCGGTCACGCCGGTGTAGATCCCAGCTTCGGCGCAGGTCAGGGAGGCGGCTTCAGCGGTTTCGGCGGCTTCGGAGATATGGACGATATTCTTAATTCATTTTTCGGCGGCTTCGGAGGAGGACGTTCGTCGAACCCTAACGCTCCCAGAAGAGGCGGGGATATTGAAGCAAGCATTGCAATTGATTTTATGGAGGCTTGCACAGGCAAGAAGGCAACAGTAAGGATAAACAGATCAGAAAGCTGTCCCGAATGCCACGGAACTGGTGCAGCCGCAGGAACAAGTCCAAAGACCTGTCCTGACTGTCACGGAACAGGTCAGGTAAGGGTCTCGCAGCGTACACCTTTCGGAAATATTGCTTCAACGTCAAGGTGCGGACGCTGTTCAGGTACAGGTAAAATTATTGATACGCCGTGCGGTGTCTGCTCAGGAAAGGGTCAGGTAAGAAAGGCTTCCACAAAGGAAATAGAGATACCTGCAGGAGTGGACGACGGTCAGACGCTGAGGGTTCAGGGCGGAGGCCATGCCGGAACTAACGGAGGTCAGAACGGCGATCTTCATGTTCATATTACTGTAAGACCCGATCCTATTTTTGAGCGTGACGGCTACGATGTATGGACAGATATACCTCTTACTTATACTCAGGCAACTCTGGGAGCGGAAATAGTCGTGCCTACAGTTGACGGAAAGGTCAAGTATAACGTTCCTGAGGGCACACAGACAAATACGGTATTCCGTCTGAGAGGAAAGGGTATCAAAAAGCTTTACCGTTCAGACCGCGGAGATCATTATGTCCGTGTAAATGTAGAAGTTCCGAAAAACCTTACAAAGGAACAGAAAAGTCTACTTAAAAAGTTTGACGAATCTCTGTCCAATAAAAATTATCAGAAAAGGGAAAGCTTCTTTGATAAGCTGAAGGATAAATTCAAATAATAGTATAACGGCAGTTGTGATCTATTTAATACAGCTGCCGCTATTTTTTGTTTCTTGTAGGTTCTTTGGTTTTGCTTACATATTTGCAATACTGTTACAGTATCATCCCTATGGGTTATAAAGACAAACCGTCAAGCGCAACCGGCTTTATATTAATCTTCTTTTCTTTTTATTCAGTGCAGGCTGTTCCTTCTCTGACGGATTTTAATTCAGGTGTCTGCGGTATTGTTGTTTATCTAAGTTCGTTTATGATATATATTTTTAGAAAAAAAGGATCAAAGAAACCACTGTAAGCTGATTACTGATTGACAAACACTAAATTTAATGCTATAATGTAAACTGCGAGCAGGCTATACGGTAGCGTGAACGTTAAGTTTATGAGGAAAGTCCGAGCATCACAGAGCAGGGTAGCTGATAACATCAGCCGAGGGCGACCTTAGAGCCAGTGCAACAGAAATATACCGCCGGAGCTTTTTGTTTCCGGTAAGGGTGGAAAGGCGAGGTAAGAGCTCACCGGAGCAATAGAGATATTGCTGCCATGTAAACCTTATCCGATGCAACACCAATGGTAACCGTTAAGTCAATGGCTGCTCGTCAGGCTTGCGGTTATAGGTGGCTTGAGCTGTCCGGCAACGGCCAGCCTAGATAGATTACCGTACAAGACAAAACTCGGCTTATCGGTCTGGTCGCAGAAATAAAAACAGACGCTTATTCGATTTCTTAGGATAAGCGTTTTTGTATTTCAAAAATAATTAAACTCCGGCTCAAGGTATAATCACATGAACCGGAGTTTATCTTTTTATTCTATTTCAATAATTTTTTCTCCCGCAGTAATTTTTCCGCTTGCAGCAGTCCTTACAGAACCGTAATCCAGAGTATTGCAGATTATCATCGGAGTAGTGACCTTAAAGCCTGCTTTCTTTATTTCTTTTATATCAAATGAGATCAGCAGATCGCCCTTATGGACTTCCTGACCGTCGGATACATGAGCATTGAAGTATTTTCCGTTAAGCTTTACCGTATCAATTCCGATATGGAGAAGTATTTCACATCCTGATGATGAAATGAGATTTACAGCGTGATTAGTGTCGAATATCATGTCGACCTTTCCGTCGCATGGTGCGTAAAGTTTGCCGTCGTAGGGTTCTATTGCGATTCCGTCTCCGAGAACCTTGGAGGAGAACGCTTCGTCCTCAACATTTTCAAGCTCCACTATCTTACCGCTGAGGTGTGCATACAGTACTTCTGCTTTTCCTTTGGCAATGTCGGACGATCTTTCAGCTGCTGTATTTGTATTTGCAGCGCCCAAAAGCTCGTCAAGCCTGTCAGAAGCGTCGGTATCAAGGAAATCTTCAAAATCAGATTTTACGACTGAAACCTGAGGCCCGTAGATAACCTGAACTCCGTTGCCCTTGTGAATTACTCCGGAGGCTCCGCTTTCTTTCAGCAGTCCGTCGTCTACAAGCTTTGTATCAATAACTGTGATCCTCAGCCTTGTGGCGCAGCAGTCAATATCCGATAGATTTGATTTTCCTCCCAGTCCTTTTAAAATCAGAGCGCTTGTTCTGTCGAAGGAAGATTTTTTATTTTTCTCGTTCATATCCTTTCGGGTATAAAGCTTTGTTTCCTCGTTATCAGCTTCTCTTCCCGGAGTTTTGAAATTAAACTTTTTTATCATATAATAGAAAATAAAATAATAAATAACGGCATAGAAAAGTCCTGTGATAACTATCCAGATCCAGTTTGTTTTGCTGTTGCCCTGAAGAATACCGAATAAGGTAAGGTCAATAAGACCTCCTGAAAACGTCATGCCAACTCCTACGTTGAAGATATGCATAAGCATATATGAAAGTCCGGCAAGAACACAGTGAACTGCATACATAACAGGTGCAACAAATAGGAATGTGAATTCCAGCGGCTCTGTAATACCTGTAAGCATCGAGGTAAGCGCAGCAGAAAGCAGCAGACCGCCGACAAGCTTTTTCTTTTCGGGTCGGGCAGCTTTATACATAGCGTATGCCGCCGCAGGAAGTCCGAAGATCATGAATGGAAATTTTCCCGACATAAATCTGGTTGCAGATACTGCAAACTGTTCGGTGCTTTTTGAAGCAAGCTGAGCGAAGAAGATATTCTGTGCGCCCTGTACGGTAACTCCGTCAATTATCATAGAACCGCCGAGCTGTGTCTGCCAGAACGGCATATAGAAAACATGGTGAAGACCGAACGGTATAAGCGCTCTTTCAATAATACCGTAGATCCATGTTCCGGCGTAGCCTGACTGGAGTACGAGCTGGCCGAGATGGGCAATTCCGCTCTGAACAACAGGCCATATAAAAAACATCAGGATCCCGACAGCCAGATAGACTATACTGCATATAATAGGTACAAATCTTGTGCCGCCGAAGAATGATAAGGTCTGCGGCAGTTGGATCTTATAAAATCTGTTATGCAGCGCTGCAACGCCCAGACCTACAATAATTCCTCCGAAAACACCCATCTGAAGAGTTGTGATTCCAAGGGTCGAGGTAGTGGAGTTTGCCGCCATTGCTTCGACGCCGCCCTTAGCGGTAATAAGAGCGCTTATAGCCGTATTCATTATAAGGTAGCTTATAGCTCCTGAAAGTGCGGCTACTTCTTTTTCCCTTTTTGCCATGCCGATTGCGACGCCCATTGCAAAGAGCAGAGCAAGGTTATCAAAAACAGCGCTTCCTGTTTTGCTCATTATGTCAAGGATAGTATAAAGGAGTCCGCCTTCTTTAATAATATTTGTAAGGCGGTACGCTTCAAGCGTTGTAGGATTTGTAAAGGAGCTTCCTATACCTAAAAGAAGTCCTGCAACTGGAAGAAGTGCGATCGGCAGCATAAACGAACGCCCGACTCTTTGCAGCACTCCGAATATCTTATCTTTCATATGATACCTCCGTTATCTGTTTTGAAATAATGTAATTGACGTTAAATTTAGTATTTAGATTTACCTCAAAATTATGCATTGCCGAAGTTCTATTTATAATAAAAGTAAGGTTTGTTCTATTTTAACTGCCAATTTTTATTTCAAAAAATAAAGCGCAAAAGCTTTTGTTATAACGGAATTTGTATCTTGATCAAGAGTTGTTTAATTACTGTTTTGGATACTATAAAAAACAGCGGACATAATTTTAAGTCCGCTGCGGTTTGTATTGTCTCAGCTTTCCTTCAGCAGGTCGCTCATAGCGTATAGTCCTGCCTGTTTACCTTTAAGGAATATTGCTGCATTTACCGAACCTACGGCAAATACGGATTTTGAATGGGCTTCGTGCTTGAGTGAAATTACTTCGTCGCGTCCTGCGAATATTATTTCATGCTCGCCTACTATCGTGCCGCCTCTTATTGCGTGCATACCGATCTCATTTTTAGTTCTTTTTGCTCTTACCGAATGTCTGTCATAAACGTAATTGTATTTATCCCCCAGCTCAGAATTTATAGCGTCCGCAAGCATTATAGCAGTGCCGCTCGGAGCGTCGATCTTCTGATTATGATGCTTTTCCAGTATTTCAATATCAAACTGACCGCCTAAAACCTTAACGGCTCGTTTTGCAAGGTCTGCCAGAAGATTGATCCCGAGTGACATATTGAATGTAAAGAAAATAGGAATACTTTCAGCAGCTTTATGTATTTTTGAGATCTGTTCCTTTGAATAGCCTGTTGTAGCTATAACGGCTGCTACTCCGTTTGTAAGACAGTATTCAAGCAGCTCGTCAAGCAGGGAAGGATGTGAAAAATCAATTATAACGTCCGGCTTGATTTCAAGCTTTGATATTTTTTCGTAAACCGGGAAATCGGCGTAGCGTTCTGCGATTTTATCTACACCGGAGGTTACACGGCAGTCGCTGCGGTTTGAGATTATATCATAAATTACCCTGCCCATTTTTCCACAGGCTCCGCATATAGCTATATCGGTCATTTTAATCATTCCTTTCTAAATAAACAGGGCGAAAACAGAATTCGCCCTGTATTTCATATTACTTGATAAGTCCTATAGACTTCATAGAATCGGCAAGCTGCTTTTTCTTAGCGTCGCTCATTTCGACAAGAGGAAGTCTGCATGGTCCTGCATTAAAGCCCATAAGATTCAGCGCTTCCTTTACGGGAATCGGGTTAACATCGCAGAACAGCATTGAAGTAAAGTCGTGTATTTTAAACGCTTTTGCTCTGGCTTCTTTGTAATTGTTTTCAAGACAGAGCTTGCAGATTTCGTGAGTTTCAAATGGCAGGCAGTTTGAAAGAACTGAGATAACGCCTTTTCCGCCAAGGGACATGATAGGAATTATCTGATCGTCATTTCCGGAATAGATGTCGAGAGAATCACCGCACAGTGCGGCTATCTCGGCTATCTGTCCTATGTTACCGCTTGCCTCCTTTACGGCGGCTATATTGTCAAGCTTAGCAAGCTCGGCACAGGTTTTAGGAGCGATATTTACACCGGTTCTTGATGGTACATTATACATTATTATAGGTATGGAAACTGCATTTGCAATTTCAGTATAGTGTCTTACAAGTCCTGCCTGAGAGGTCTTATTGTAATAAGGCGTAACTACCAGCAGGGCGTCTACACCAAGCTCTTCGGCTTTTTTGGAAAGATTGACTGCATATTCAGTATGATTTGAGCCTGTTCCTGCAATAACAGGAACTCTCTTATTGGTTTTCTCAACTGCATACCGGATACATTCAATATGCTCGTCATCGGTCATTGTAGCGCTTTCACCTGTAGTTCCGCAGATAATAATTGCGTCAGTGCCGTTGTCGATATTAAAATCTATCAGACGTCCCAGCTCATCAAAATTGATCGAACCGTCGGCGTTCATAGGTGTAATTATAGCTACTCCGGCACCTGTAAAAATAGTGTTTTTCATAAGTGAACTCCTTTCAGAAAGTTCTATGTCATTATGTGAATTAGTCGAAATATCCCTTAGCCGCAAGAAGCTCTGCCAGCAGAACAGCTCCTCCTGCCGCACCCCTCAGGGTATTGTGTGAAAGGCAAACGAATTTATAATCGTACTGGCTGTCCTCGCGCAGTCTGCCGATAGAAACTGCCATTCCGTTTTCAAGATTTCTGTCAAGCTTAGCCTGCGGCCTGTCGTCTTCTGTAAAGTAGTTAAGGAACTGCTTCGGAGCAGACGGCAGTTCAAGCTCCTGCGGAATACCGCTGAAATTCTTCCAGGCTTCAAGGATCTCGTCCTTTGAGGGTTTGTTTTCAAAGGATACAAAAACTGCGGCAGTATGTCCGTCGGAAACGGGAACTCTCAGGCACTGAGTTGTAATTGAGGGTGAAGCTGCGTCAACGATCTTATCTCCCTCGATATGTCCCCAGATCTTAAGCGGCTCTTTTTCGGATTTTTCTTCTTCCCCTCCGATATAAGGTATTACATTGTCGAGAATTTCAGGGAATGATTCAAAGGTCTTACCGGCTCCTGAAATTGCCTGATAGGTGCAGGCGAGAGCTTTTGTAACCTTGTATTTGTCCATAAGAGGAGCAAGCGCGGGAACGTAGCTCTGAAGCGAGCAGTTTGATTTAACCGCAATAAAGCCCTTCTTTGTACCCAAACGCTTTCTCTGAGCGGAGATAATCTCGATATGCTCCGGATTTACCTCTGGGATAACCATAGGAACATCGTCGGTATGGCGGTGAGCCGAGTTGTTTGAAACAACGGGACATTCAGCCTTAGCGTATTTTTCTTCAAGAGCCTTGATGTCATCCTTTTTCATATCTACTGCGCAGAAAACAAAATCGACCATAGAAGCTATTTTTTCAACATCTTCTTCGGCGTTCATAACAGTCAGCTCGCCGATAGCTTCGGGCATTGGCTCAGAAAGCTTCCACTTTCCGGCAACTGCGTCTTTAAGCTTCTTTCCGGCAGAGCGCGGAGAAGCTGCTACACATACTACATTGAACCATGGGTGTTTATCAAGAATAACGGAAAACCTCTGTCCTACCATTCCGGTTGCGCCAATGATTCCAACATTTAATTTCTTCATTGCAAAAAAACTCCTTTAAAAATAGTTAGTTGTTTTTGTGTGCATTATCGCTAAAATAAAGTCTTATTACGGCGTAAATTTGCACAAAACATAAAATTTAAACAAACAATAAAAAAACTGGTTGAAAACCAGCTCATCATACAATATAATAAGAATGTTGACACATTTAAATAATATGCCGATAGCACTCCATCATAAGTAATGATGACAACTGGAGTTCTGTTAAAACTACAGTCAGCAGTCAGGTATCCCAAGCCTGTGCTTCGGCAGTCGCACCTTTCACATTTAAGAATAAGCTTTGGGAAGCTGTGATGTCAGACATCTCAAAAATGCTACTGATTTTGACCGCACCTCTATCTGTTCTGTTTAATCATAACAAATAATATGCCGTATGTCAAGACTATTAGCAGAAAATTTATTAATATTTTGTAAAACAACCGAATATGCAGCTAAGAATCGCTGTTTATTCTTTCTGCAAGCAGGAAACGGAGATAAGATCATGCTGGATTTAAAAAATATGAAGAAATCTGATTTTAATTATGAGCTGCCGGAGGAGCTTATTGCCCAGACTCCTATAGAGCCGAGAAATGCGTCAAGGATGATGAAAATCGGCCGTGCAGACGGAGGAATAGAACACAGCCGTTTCTATAATTTATGTAATTACCTCAAGAAAGGTGATTTGTTGGTTCTAAACGATTCCAGAGTCCTTCCGGCAAGAATTTACGGTGAGAAGGCGGACAACGGCTCATTTATCGAATTTCTTCTGCTTGAACAGAAAGGAAATATGAAATGGGAAATACTTTGCCGTCCCGGAAAAAAGGCAAAGATCGGTACGCGCTTTGTATTCGGGGGAGGAAAGCTTTCCGCCGTAATAACCGATATTCTTGAAGACGGCAACAGAATAGCCGAATTTGAATGCGAGGGAAGTTTTTTTGCTGCGCTTGACGAAATCGGTCAGATGCCGCTGCCTCCGTATATCAAAGAAAAGCTTGCCGACAAGGAGCGTTATCAGACAGTTTATTCACACGAAATAGGTTCTTCCGCAGCGCCTACGGCAGGACTCCATTTTACAAAAGATATGCTAGAAGATATTCAAGCGAGAGGAATAAACATAGCGTATGTTACACTTCATGTAGGACTGGGAACCTTTCGGCCTGTAAAGGAGGACAGGGTACTTGAACATAAAATGCACAGCGAACACTATGAAATACCAGAGAGAACCGCTATGATGATCAATGAAACTAAAAAGCACGGCGGCAGGGTAATTGCGGTAGGGACAACCTCCTGCAGAACTCTTGAAAGTGTTGCGACGTTTTACGGAGAGATCAAGCCATGTGAAGGATATACTGATATATTTATTTACCCGGGGTACAATTTCAAGGTCCTTGATGGACTTATCACAAATTTTCATCTTCCTGAAAGTACGCTTATAATGTTGGTTTCCGCTTTTTTGGGATACGAAAACACAATGAACGCTTACAAAATTGCGGTAAAGGAAAAGTATAGGTTTTTCTCATTCGGGGATTGTATGTTGATTTTGTAACAGGCAGATTTTATAAGGCGAATTCTATACGGAAATAGTATTTGACCTTTTAATGGAAAAATATTTTCGCTTAGATAAAATTGAAATTAACAAATTGTAAAACCAAAAATAATCGCACAAAAGCTATTGACAAACTTAATATCAGATGCTATAATAGTAAAGTCGATTGCGGCAGTGCTGGAATAGGCAGACAGGCACGTTTGAGGGGCGTGTGTCTTCGACGTACGGGTTCAAGTCCCGTTTGCCGCACCAATTATGTTTAAAGAGCGGAATCCACAATTCATTTGTAATTTGTGGATTCCGTTCTTTTATTTGTTAATAACTGTATGTTAGAATATAAGAGTCTCTGTAAAAATAACAAAGATTGAGGTAGTGTATTGAAATATGTTAAAATATATGATATAATTAAATATACAAGGTAGGATTTTCTCAGCAGTGATATTTCAAAGGAGGATAAATGAAATACATATTTAAGAATATAAAAAGCTTTGTACAGAATAATATTTTATTTTTTTGCTTGTTTATAATTTGTCAAATAACATCATTTATTGTTTTGCTGTTTTCGTTCGGAGCTTTTCAAAACTTCAAAATTATTAAAAATCAAACGATTGAACAAACCTCCTTTGAGATATGCTTTGGAAATTTAATAGAACAATTCCGATATGATGACGGCAGTATATGTTGTACAGGCGACGGAAGCGTTGATAACGGTTCTGTAAAAAAGCTTCTTGATCTCCTTGATGAAAAAACTCTTGAGGAACTGGAGTTGATTGTTTATTTTCCGTATTTTAATAATACCGATCTTAAGTTTGCCGAAGGATATGATCATATATCCGTTGCTTTCAGATTAAAATATCTTAAAGATGAAAAAACTTTAGCGCCGTACGGCAGCTCGTCTGTAAGCTCGGGAGTTCCGTTGACATATGAGGAATTTATGCAGGGCAGCAATAAAATAACCTTGCCATGTGATTATAGTCAGGAATACCTTGGAGCTGACGTTATCATAGCAGACAAGCATTATGTGGTTTGCGGAATAGAAACTATGGATGATTTTATTGGAATGTCTTATTTTAACTCTCCGAACGATATAGACGGTATTGAAAATATAAGCTTTTACTTTAATGACCTAGCAACAAAATCAGCATATAACGATATTGCTGACGCCTGTAAAGAGGTATATGGAGATTATGCATATGTACCGAAAATAGAAACCGTATCATCAGACAAACTGCCATTTTACAATTCAATAATGGCGGTATCAGTTTTGCTTGCGCTGCTTTCAGCCGTTACTCTTATGCTATTATATAAATATGTTCTGCAAAAACGAAGCAGAACTATTGCTATATTAAGACTGAATGGGTGCAGCAAAGGAAAATCAAGAAGAATTTGTATAGCAGAAATTATTATTATTTCCCTGATATGCGCGGTGATTGCCTACGCTTTGTATTTTGGTTTTTTAATTCATGTGTTATCGCACTACTTAATATATATCAAAGCTGTTTACAGTACCAAAAATATTGCTGTTATGTTTGCGGTAAATGTGCTTGCAGTTTATATGGTTACAAATATAATGATAGTACGTCAGCTTTCAGCTAAACCTGTTGAACAGTTAAAGGAGAGGTGACGGAAATGATAAAATATTCAATGAAGCTGCTTAGAAGAAACCTGCTGACAAATATTTTTATAGCTTTGCAAATCGCAGTTACACTTTTAATGATAATTTTAAGCGTGTCATCTGTTATGTCTAAAATAGAATATTATCTGCCTTTGAGAAAGGTTCTTTCTTCTGAAGGTATGTGTCTTTTTGCTTCAGGATCTTATATTGATGATCTTTCAAATTACTATAGCTATAATGATATAATAAATATAAGCGATAATATTGAAGAAATATACAGTACGGAAACCACTGATTTCCTTATGATACCAAATACAGAAAATGAAGATGAGGCACATCCTGATTTTGTTGTTTACAATAAGAATATGTATGACCTTTACAAACCGCAAATGCAAGAGGGGAAATGGCTGTCCGATATCAAAGGCGATAAAAACTATATAAGCGCCGTTGTAAGCTATTCCAGTAAGTATAATGTAGGCGATACTATTGAAGTATATGACTACATAGACGAAATTTATTATCCGCTTAAAATTGTAGGAAAAACTGCTCAGAAAGCAAAGTTTATTACTAATTCATCGATAAATGAATTTGCAAAGGATTTCAGAGATCTATACGGAAATATTGAAGGCAATATGATTTTTATAAGACACGACGATATTGAACTTACTCCTATTTCAGTTTCACCGCAGGGAATTATATTTATAAAATACGAGGACGGGCTATCTGATAAAGAAGCCGACGCAATCAAAGGGGAACTGTTCAAAATGGGCGGCTTTCTCAATCTTTCAGACGAACTTAATAAAAAAAGCATTGAATATCTTTCTGAGGATATTATGCTTATCCTTCCTATATGTATCTGCGTGTTTATAATATCTTTAATATGCACTGTAGCATCGTCCGCTATTGCTGCGAAATGCAATATGAAAACGTTTCTGATAACATATATATGCGGAGCAAGATGGAGATCTAATTCACTGATAAGCCTAATAAACTCCGTTATTACATCGCTGGCGGGAGTTGTTTTGGCTGCCGCTGCATATATTGTGATTTCAAAAACTGGTATTGCTGAATACTTCTGCCTTGAATTTACAAAATATGAATTTCTGTTCTGTTTGCCCGTTTTATTAATTAATATAATTCTGCCGGTTATTCTGCCGTTATGGATAATTTCCAAACAGACGCCTAAGGAACTTATAACAGAGGAGTAAGGAAAAGCATGATAAAATTCTTAGTGAAGAACACCTCATATTGCAGCTTATCAAAGGAAAGTAAGCTATATTAAAAAACACAGTCCATAGGCAGTAAAGCCGATGGACTGTGTTTTTTTGTGAGCCGCAAATAAAGCTTTTTCTTAATTACAACAGATAGTTAATCTTCTCCGAGCTTCAGTGCCTGAGAAATTTTTATCTTTGAGATCAGCCTTCCGAGAACGATAAATCCTGTTAGCAGCATTAGTCCGATAACAGCATAAAGCTTGAGGTAATCGCTTCTCAGCGGTATTACAGCGAATCCTGGGACCTGCTCCGAGGCATTATACAGCGATTGGAAAAGCGGTACGAACAAGTCGCTGGCAAAACCTCCGATAAATATTGCAGCGAATATGGAAACTCCGGAAACCAGCAGCTGTTCATAGATTATCATCGCTATTACTTCTCCGTAGCTCATTCCCATTGCTCTAAGGATTCCGAACTGGAGAGTACGGCTCTTTATAGAGAGTATCCAGTAGATAAGGAAGCCTATAATGCACATTATCATAATTATTATAAATCCGAGGGTGAGCGCTCCGTTCATTCCCTGAAGCATAGGGTCGGTTTTCTCACTTATGATCTCCTGACTTTTTACGTTTAGCATTGTAGGAGTTATTTTACTGTCCTCAATGGATCTATAGAATTCCTCAGTTGTTACGCTGTCGTCGAGATCTATCCAGACCTGATAAGGTTCAACCGCAGTCTGAACTCTTACATAGTCGAAATTCATAACTGCGAAATCCTTGTAGTTCCCGTTTTCGTCAGTTTCATACGGGTTCATTGCAGGCCAGTAATCCACGAAAGCGAGTACAGTGACTTCAAATGACTCGTTTGAACCCCAAGAGCAATTTACAGTATCGCCAAGCTCAAGTCCGTATTTATCCCTGAACGAGGAGGAAAGGATAACTCCTGCATTGTATTCGCTCAAAGCGTTGAGATATTCGTTTATGTGGGCAGGAAGAAGTCTTTCTTCAAACCAGCATACCTTTGAAAATTCGCTGGGTATAACGGTCATTAGCTTTACCCTGTCAGAATAGTCGCTTGTTCTGGCTGAGGACTGATAGTCCTGCATAAAGTCCTCGCGGTCTTTTTCCTCATCGTTCTTCGATGAACTGGAAGCAACTTTCATTTTACTGCTCTGAATAGTTATGCCGTCTTTTACAAATACCTTGGTTGCGGTATTTACGCCGGCAAGATTTTCAAAACGCTCGAAAACGGGTTCTATATATTCAATGCTTTCTTCGCCTTCAGTTTCCTCTTCTTCTGAAACTTCTTGAGTGCTCTGCAAAGCTCCGGCGGCAGACTGAGGGGGGGAAACGGAAGAGGATGTCTTGCTGCTTTCCCATTCCTCGGCTATCGTTACGTCTGCGCCTGTAGAATATGAAACTCTTTCTTCGGCGTTTCGGTTGAGCGCTCTTGCAGTATTAGCGAAAAATACGCCCAGGGAAACGGTAAGAATAAGGAAGATCATCAGGAAACGTTCCCGTCCGTTGGCACATCTGCCTATATTGTTGAGAGAGACATATGCCGACGGAGACCATATCCGTTTTCCTATTTTGGAAATAAGCCTTATTATTGATGGGTAGATCCTTATAAAAAACAAGCCGAGTCCCAGTATAAATGCTGTAGAAGCAATAAACATAAGGGGATTTACCGTTGCCGTTGTATCGGTAAGACCTTCGGCAATAAGTTTTTCCTGCTGTTTATTGTAAAAATACAGCCAGGCCGCAGAACCGCCTGCAAGAATAAAATCAAGACACAGCTTCTCCCAAAGAGGGAATTTCTTCTTTTTGGACTTTGACTGCTTATGCTCTACAATAGTAGTTTTAGTTGCGGGAACTATAGGTACCATAGTAGTTATAAAGAAGACTATGACCGCAAGTCCTGCGTATAAAAATGCGTCTTTTGTCATTGCTATAGGCAGCGATTTTCTGTTTACAAACTCAAGGAAGCCGTTTGACGCACCTAGGATCCTGCATAGACCCATTCCTGCAAACGGACCTGTTACTGCTGTGATTATACCTAGAAACAGCGATTCCATTGCATAAATAAGCATGATCTGAAACCTGCTTGCTCCTCGGCTCTTGAATACAGCAATCTCGTTTTTTTCCTGCTCAACATTGAGCTGTGAAACCATAAAAAGATAAACCAGTATCATCATTATTACCGGTATCTGCAAAAGCCAGAGAATCAGCCTCAGCTTTGAAGCTCTCTCGCCGTAATCCTCCAGAATTGAAGCGGCAGGAAGATTAAAGGTTATTTTATTATCGCTGTACGCAAGCGCCTGAGCATCGGTCTTTTCCAGCATAGAGGACATATTGTTCATGTTCATGTGCTGGTAGTCCATAGCATAGCGCTGTGAAAATTTGTTTATATTTACCGCTCCGGAATCCAGCGCGCTGCCGTAAAGCAGATCGTAGTCCATAAACATAGTATTAAGGTATTCGCTGTCCAGTCCCTCAGCCCAGTAGGGATCGTTTTCGTCGGCAACATCAAAGGTTCCGACAATTTCTATCTTTATTGAAGCTGAAGAATCAAAAACGTTTGCTATTTCATATACTGTCCCGGTAACGAGTCCCGAAACCTTCAGTGCCTTTTCTGTGGTTATAACCTCGTAAACTCCGTCGCTGCGGCGGTTTTTATCGTACATTCTTCCCGATTTTACCGCAATATGCTCGTCTATTCCGGTCATAGCTCCGAGAGTAAGACGGGAAGCGGATTCGCCTGCCGCGGCCTCTATAGTTGTAACGTACAGATATTCGTCAGATATGTATTTCTTCTGGGTCAGTATAGGGCAGTCAAGATCGTTGTACGATTCTGCGACCAGAGATGATACGCTGTCTATTTCCTTGCGCTGCTTGTCGGCGGAAATGTCGAGAGTTACAGAATAAGAGGTATTATACGCTCCGGGATAAATTTCATTTTCAAGCTGAAAAGCCTCCATGTCCTTTACCAGCATTCTCTGAAGCGAAGCGTTCATATATATCGGAATAGTACTCATCATTGCGCTTGCCATAATAAATCCTATAAGCAGGCAAAGCACCATCCATTTAGTGTTCCGCATTTTGCGGAAAAGCAAAGTAAACATCTGCAATAATCCTTTCAATAAACTGCTTTTATGGTAAAACGTTATCTGAGAACAAGCTCGTCACCCTCGTTAATTCCGGAAACTATTTCGGTCTGCGAACCTGTTTCCAGACCCGTTTCAACCTTGACAGCGGTTTTTTCGCCGTCCTTCAAAACATATACAACTTTATCTCCGTCAACAGTTTTTATAAGATTATTGGATATAACAACAGCGTCCTTTACGCTGTCCTGAATAAGAATACAGTCTGCAAGCTGTCCAACAGAATCCGTAGGGACTTTTTCGGTAAATCTGACATAAACAGTTTCGGTTTCAAAGACAATTGACGTATCGTCTGGTTTATCGTGGCTCTGCGACTGCTCCTCCTGATAATCGGCCAGCTCGTCAGGCGTCATGAAGACCTCACCTTTATAATATTTATCGTCAATTCTGATCTTTACCTCTGTGCCAATTTTATATACTCTGGAATCGTTTGGCTTGATAGCTATGTAAAGTCCTGTTGTATCTATTACTGTAGCTATCGCCTGTCCGGTATTTACGCTGTCTCCTACCCGTACATCGGAAAGAGAAGAAACTATTCCTTTTACCGGAGCTTTAAGTGTTGCGGCTTCTTTCTGAGCATAAAGCTTGTCTAGTTCATTATTAAGCAGTTCTACATCTACATAAGCTTTATCTATTTCCGACTGAGTTCCGCCGTTTTCGTATATTACGTCAACGTTAAGCCGAGCACGTTTGAGATACAGCTCCTTTTCAGCGATCTGATAATCAAGCTCCTGCGTATCAAGCTCGCATATTGGATCGCCTTCTTTTACAGAATCGCCTGCGTGAACATAAAACTTGCTGATCGTTCCGCCCTGCTTCTCGTAGACAAGGTTATACTGTTTTTCTGCGGTAACGGTTCCGGAATTGACGACCTTTTTTTCAAGATCCTTTTTCTGAGCCGTAACCGTGGTATACTTTACTTCACTTGCTTTAACGGTAGGGGCGGGCAGGATCTCCTCCTCGTCCGGAAGCAGATAACAACCCGATGAAAGTAAGGCTATTGCTGCGGTAATTGCAGCACAGGTCATGTTCTTGTATATTTTTGTATTTTTCATAGCTTTGCTCCTTAAATTAATACACTTATATATTTATTATACCAAAATCCGCAGTTGATTTCTATATGTGATTATACAAATTTTCTCCGCTATTTCTGTGACTATTGACTATATATTTAATACAGTGTAATAATGAAATTTATAGGGTAGTATATCTAAAAAGCAATAAAATGAACTAAAGTTTAAGATTACATTTTCTATCGTCTTAGCGAAAACGTTATTTTCATATAAAATAAATAATTTTATGAAAAAACTATTGCATTTCAAAAAAATATGTGCTATAATGTGTATAACTTTTAAAGTTGTTAGCTGATTTTATCATAATTTTATAATTCGGAGGTAGCTGTTATGAAAAATGAGACCGGTCTGATGTTTACTTACAATAAGGTGGAGTATTTTGATATGCAGAATAAACGCAGTGTTGAATACGCTGAGGTCACCGGTTATAACGGCCGTGCAGAAAGGGTGGAGATACCGTGTGAAATAGACGGTATTACAGTAAAAGCTGTTGCTCACGGCGCTTTTTCAGGCTGTGGATTTATAAAGTCGGTCAAAATACCTAATACCGTCAGGGATATATGCTTTGAAGCCTTTTCGGACTGCGTTTCTCTTGAGTGTGTACAAATACCTAAAAGCGTTACTTATATAGGGAACAGGGCGTTCTGCGGCTGCAAGTCGTTAAAATTCCTATCGCTTCCTTCATCTGTTGAAATAATAGGTGATAAAGCGCTGGGATACAGCGATATACAGACAAAAACCGAAGGCTTCTTACTGAGCGGGAAAAAGCTTTCAGCCGTATATAAATACGCTAAAGCAAATCGTTTTGATTTTGAAAAGACCGGAGAGCGTGAATCGCCGTTTACTTATTCTGTAGAAAGGGTCTATGACAGATCAAGCGACAGAAATATAAGATCCGCATGTATAACCAACTACTGCGGAAACGATGAAAACGTAATAGTTCCTTCTGAGATAGACGGATATCCTGTAAAAATAATCGACGGCTGTGCATTTGCAAAGACTTGTGTTAAAACAGTTATTATACCTGAGGGAACGGAAAAAATACTGTCTGGTGCATTCCGCGGCTGTAAAAAGCTTGAAAGCGTATTTCTTCCCAATACGCTAGAATTTATCGGCAGCTATGCTTTTTCGGGCTGCGAAAGGCTTGCGAAAATATCTGTTCCTAAAAATGCAGAGGTTGGCGCAATGGCGTTTGATACCTGTGCATAGTCAAAGACCCGAAATTAGACTTCCGTTATTGTAAAACGTATATATGAAAACCACTTATGATCAATGTCATAAGTGGTTTTTATATTTATTCTATTGTGTCGGGTAAGATCAGCAAAGACGTGAAAGTACAGAGCAAAGCTGCTGAATATCAATAGGCTTGCTTATATGACAGTTCATTCCGGCAGCCAGTACTGCTGAAATATCCTCTGCAAAAGCATTTGCCGTAACCGCAATTATCGGTATCGTCTTTGAATCCGGTCTTTCGGATGCGCGAATCCGCCTTGTTGCTTCACAGCCGTCCATGACCGGCATTTGAACATCCATTAATATGGCGTCAAAATAGCCTTCACCTTTTTCGATAAAACGTTCAAGCGCTTTTTTTCCGTTTTCAGCGCATTCAACAGTCGCTCCGTTCATCTCCAGCAGTGATTGTGCAATTTCCATGTTAATTGCGTTGTCTTCTGCCAGCAGAAGCCGTTTTCCGTTAAGAGTGTTTCCGTCCTCAGCTGCGGCCGATTTTGTCAAACCGAAAGCGCCGTTAGTAACGTTCACCAAAACATTATAAAGAGAAGATTCAAACAGCGGCTTGGCAATAAAAGCATTTGCTCCAGCCGCACGGGCGTCCTCTTCGATCTCAGTCCAATCATATGCAGTAATAATTATTATCGGCGTATCTAAGCCTATTTTTTCACGGATCCTGCGGGTAGTTTCTATTCCGTCCATATCCGGCATTTTCCAGTCTATAAGGCAAACGTCAAATCCGTTTCCTGCTTCCCAATGTGTTATAGCTGTTTTTACCGCTTCTTTTCCGTTCAGAACCCATTCGGCATTGATCTTCATTTTTTCTAAAAGCAAGGCAGTATGCAGACAAACGTCCTTTTCATCATCAACGATAAGTACGTCAAGCGATTCCATATTTATATCCTTGCATTGATAAATATCAACATTGCTTTGCTCAAAAGGAAGTTCGACGGTAAAAGTAGTGCCTTCGTTCGGCTTGCTTTTGACATCTATATTTCCTCCCATAAGCATAACAAGATTAAGAGTAATTGACATTCCAAGTCCGGTACCGCCATACTTTCGGGTGATCGAAGCGTCTGCCTGCTCGAAAGGAACATAGAGCCGTGAAAGTCCGTCCTCGTCCATACCTATACCTGTATCTGATACTACGAAACGCAGCCAGTTCTGATTGTTCCTCTTCGGAAGGTTTGTTACCTCAAGGCTTACTTTTCCGCCGCTGGGAGTAAACTTTATTGCATTGGAAATAAGATTAAGAAGTATCTGATTAAGCCGCAGTGAGTCACCTATATATGTAGTATGCTCTGAAAAACCGGAGGTCCTTTCTGTAAATTCTAGCCCCTTGTCATGAGCCTGCATATATATGACTGATACGAAATCGTTAAGAAACTGGAATAGGTCAAACGGCTCCTGATTTAATCTCATTCGGTTGCTTTCTATACGCGACATATCAAGCACATCGTTGATAAGCATCAGCAAATGCTTTGATGAATAGCTAATTTTTTTAAGGCAGTCCTCAACGCGGAGCCTATCTTCAATAGAAGCGGCAGCTATCGTTGTCATGCCAATTATTGCATTCATAGGAGTCCGTATTTCATGGCTCATACGCGACAGGAAATCACGTTTTGCATTATTTGCGTTTTGAGCGCTTGCCAGAGCGTCCTTAAGCGCCTGATTTATACGCCTCTCCTCTGTTCGGTCAGTCAGTGTCATTATAAACTTATCGCTTTCTTTTCCGCCGACACGGTATATACGAAGCTGAAGCCAGTGAGACTGAGTGCTTTTTGGATAGTTGTATTCGATTATATCGTTCCAGGACTTGCAGTTCTCGGAATATACAGATTTCTTTATTTTGTCTGCGTCAGCTTCGTTCATATAATCAAAAAGAATTTTACGTTCTTCGCGCAGCTTATCAGCAGGTATTCCCAGAACCTTGACCGTACTTCCTGATACAAAATCGCATTGCTTTTTACTGAGTTCAAAAATAAGGAAAGCTTCGTCAACGGTATTGGAGAGAATATCAAACTGCTCATTTTTTTCGTACAGTCTTTGACTGAGCTTTCTGACAGATGATTGAAAATACAATAGACCTGAAGCAGTGGCAACAATAAGAACTATTGACCATGTAAGCGTAGTTCTTCCCATCTTGTTTGCTGAGTTGAAGATATTCTGCTGAGTATCACGGACATAAGACAGTATATTCTGAGCGTTTTCTTCAAATTTATCATACAGCGGATATAGATGCTTTTCTTCGTAATCGGTAATTTTATCTGTATTTGATTCTGGAAGCTCCGCAAACTGCATCAGAAGCTCATGGGCTTCCAGGATTTCATTATATGAATTTCTGAGTGCTACGGTATCCTTCTTAGGCCCGAGATACAGGTTTTCGACGTCGTTCAGCAGATCTTCCATTTCCTTATTCAGATTATTAAGAGCTAAGCTTACTTTTTCAACGTCTTCCGGCTGATTATAAGCCTGAAGGCGTTCTGTTCTGACGCGCATCTGGGCAAGATTTGTTCTTATATTTCCGACATCACCGTTTACTGTAAAAGGATGCTCGGTAAGCAGAGCCATCTGTGTGGACAGGTGCTGGTTGCCGAAAATCGTTACTACAAAAAACAGCAGCATAAGTAAAAGCAGCAATATAGTACCTATTAACGTGAATTTTCTTATCAAAGTAATTTCCTGTCTGACTTTAGGTCTGTTCATATTAATCTTATCCTTTTTAACATTATTTTTCAGAACGATCAAAAACTTTTTTATACGGCGGCTGATCACAGCTATAAAGATCAGTTTAAAGGAAAATAAAGCACATCGCCGGATAAGAAGAAATCAACAATTCAAATCAATCAGAAGCTGTAAGTAATTCTCTTAGCCTTTCAACTTCGGTAAATGAGGTCAGTATATCTTGGTAAAGGGCAGGGTAGTCATTACGCGGCTCGCGTGAGCGCAGCGGCTCGACAATTCTGTTTATTGTTTTATAATACGGGGTAAGTCCGAGATTTGCAGCTACTCCTTTGAGAGTATGTGCGGCTTCAAAGGCTTTTTCAAGATCTCCGCATTCGATCGCGCCGCCCAGCTTTTTCAGATTATCGTCCTGAAACAGCATATTGAATATTTTCATATACATAGCCTCATTCGACATGAAACGCTCCATGACCGAATCACAGTCGCCGCCGTAGCTTTCAAATATCTCACGAAATTTTTTCACTGGCTTGATACGTCCTTTCAAGGATTTGATCTACAGCATCAGGCGCTGTAGGCTTCGGCAGATTTACTGTAATGCGGCAATATACTCAGCACAGCGTATATATATCTTCGCTGCGCAGGAGCTCTTCAAAGCTGCAAGCAGGCATTGGTCTGGAGAAAAAGTAACCCTGAGCCTGATCGCAACCCAGATCTCTGAGCCGTTCAAGCTGTTCCGAGGTTTCAACTCCCTCGGCTATAACGCTCAGATCCATACTATTGGCAAGATCAATAATAAATTTAAGGATTCTCTGATCGGAAGCCGCAGTTTCGTTCTGGATAAATTTCATATCTAACTTTAGAATATCCAAAGGCATTTGGTTAAGCATATTCAGCGATGAATAACCGCTTCCGAAATCGTCCATTTCAATAACAAATCCGTACCTGCGAAGCTCGCTTACCGTCTGTATTATCTGTTCAGGATTGTCCGTATAGGCGCTTTCTGTTATTTCAAGATGAAGACGCGACGGAGGAATATCGTAGCGTCGTACAATATCAAGAAGCGTATCAGTAATATCGGCATTATATATATCCGCTCTAGAAACGTTTACAGAAACCGGTATGGCGGGATAGCCGTTATCGTCCCATTTCCTCAGTTCCTCACATACTTTTTCCCAGACAAATTTATCAAGCTTTGAAATAAAGCCGTTTTTTTCAAAGAGAGGTATAAATTCAGACGGCGGCTGCAGTCCCCACTCCGGGTGTTCCCAACGTACAAGCGCTTCGGCTCCGCTGAGCTGCCGGTCTGTTATTCTGTACTTTGGCTGAAGATAAACTACAAACTGACCGTCTGAAAGCGCAGATTCCATGCTGTCGGTTATCGATTGCTCTTTCAGAAGCTTTGTGCGAAGTTCGCTGCCGTATTTTGCAAAATATTTTCCGTACTGTCCTTTTATGCTTCGTGCCGCAAGCAGAGCGCGGTCACACATCTGCTCCACAGGAATTAAACGGTCTTTTACTTCATATACTCCGTATTTCAGCACTATTGCTTTATATCCCGACATATTTTTTATCATTGAACATGATTCGATAAACATATCGTCGCTGTAATCCCAGTGATGTTCCAGCAGACACACGAACTGATCTGCGTCAAGCCTTCCGAATATTCCGTGTTCACCGACATATCTTCGGTAAACGTCCGCTACAGATCTGAGAAGATTATCACCGGCTTTGATTCCGTATATATCGTTTACCAGCTTGAAATTTTCTATATCTGAACAAATTATATCATATTTCTGCTCGGGGTGCTGAAGTATTATCTCTTTGATCTGCTGATAAAAAAATTCTTTGTTGTAAGCTCCCGTAAGCTTATCATACTTGAATTGGTTAATCATAGCAGCGGTCTCACGCAGACGGATTATTCCCGCGACCCTGTGAAGGATTATCTGGCTTTTATACGGTTTGGCTACAAAATCCGTTGCGCCGTGCGAAAGAGCGGCGACCTCGTCCGCTTCTCCGTCGCTCTGAGTGGTAACTATGACCGGTATAGATGAGAATAAAGGATCTTCCCTGATCGCAGATAAGAAAGCGTAGCCGTCCATGACAGGCATTACTATATCGAGAAGTATCAGCGATATATCATTGTTATGCTCCTTTAAAACTTTCAGTGCGTCCTGTCCGTTTTCCGCTTCCAGTACCCTGTATCGGGAAGCAAGAATAGCGCATAGCGTCATTCGGTTAACAGCATTGTCTTCTACTACCAGGATCGTCTTCTGCGATATCATACTTTACCATCTCTTTACTTTAATTTAAGACCGGATATTTTCATATTCTTTTTTATTCAATTTAAACTTCACTAATTATATTCTATCACGGTTTATCTATAATTGCAATCTTTTTTTTAAATTTGTCGGTTTTGATATATTTTTAAGGTTTGGAAGCGTCAGGATTATCTCTTTTTACCTTAAAAAAGGGATATATGCGATCTGCTGCCGCTTACTGCTATTATACAGTATTTTCTGGAATAATACAATATATTTTCTAAAAATATGTAACGCTCGAATTTTTTTCTACAAACCTGTATAATTTTCGGCAGATTATTTGTGCATATTTACGATTGCTTTGTATTATATACTGCTCTGATTTAAATGGAACAAAAGTAAAATATTTCTATGAAAATAATTATTATTAAATTTAATTTGTTGTGGATATTGTCTACAGACTTTCAATTTTTTTGTGCAATCAAACAAAAAATTCGCTTTTTTCTGTAATCGTTTGCACTATTCGGCCTTTTTGATTGTTAAATATTATAGAGTGTATTTTTTAATAATTGACAGGATGTGCTTATATGATAAAAGTAGCCGTCATCTGCAAATCTATTTATGACAGTAGTTTGATCAAGGAAACACTGGCAAGATACGATATAAAGTATGACTCAAGCTTGAATATTTCCTGTTTTGATTCAAACGGCAGGCTGCTGCGGGAATATTCAAAGTTCAACAGGTTTGATCTTATCTTTATCTGTATCGGTTCTTTTGACAGCGCTTCAGATATTTCAGGAATTGAGCTTGCCGGTAAGATAAGGAACTGTTATTTAGATGAAACGGCGGAACTGGTTTTTATATCGGATACAGAAGTAAAAGCTGTTGATACTATAAAATTAAAGCCTTTTGACTATTTGATCTCACCGCTTACAGAATCAGAGGTAACTGCTTGCATCGATAGGTTTATAATAGGTCACTGCAGCTGCAGAAGCTTTAGATTTATTAAAAACCGAATGGAAAATACGATCATGATCTCTCGGATACGTTATATTCAAAGCAGCGGAAAGCATATTATTATTCATACATTCAATGAAAATATCGAAATATACGGTAAAATATCTGAATTGATGAATGATGAATGCTTTAGAAGCTTTATACTGATCCATAAATCTTTTCTTGTTAATCCGGTTTATATCGAACAGTTTTCGGGCAGCAGGGTATTTATTTACGGAAGCGAAAGAGAAGAGCTTCCTATAAGCAAAAACCGGCAGGAAGATGTAAAGAAGAAACTGTTGAAGATCTAAATTTATTGTAAAGATAGCTTTGTAAAAAGTTACATATACTCAGGTGCGTGATCTCTGAAATATATTGAAATTATCCAATGTCGTAAGTTGTAATAAAAAGTCTGTTTTTATTTACGCAATAAATTCATAATTTCCAATTATACCATTTAGCCATATTTTTTTACCGTTTAAGCAAAAAATATGTTTAATTGTGCTATTATAGAAGCATAGCTTACAGAAGATAAATTCAAATGACATTCTGCATAGCTGTAATCGAATACAAGTGCAAAGTCATTAATAAAGATAAAAGGGAGGTTGATTCCGATGTACTGAAAAGCTGTAAGTTATAAACGGTTTTGATATTCAAAGCTGAATGTCTATTGTAAAGGAGGTTTATTTATTATGAATTTAGTAAAAAAAGTCATAAGTATGGCTTCTGCAGCGGCGGTTGCTTGTACAATGGCAACCGCGGCGGGGGTCAGCGCTTTTAACGAGGGTACATATACGGGAAGCGGAACGTATATCGCTACTTACATGAAGAACGCTTATTACGGCAAGAGCTCTTTTGAGATCAAGTATAAGTATAACAGTCTTGATGCGGACGGAAAGTATGCTGAAGCCGACGGAAGCTTAAAGGATGTTGATTATTCGGATACTTTTGATTTCCTTGTGTTTGATACTAACTGGGGCGGATGGAATCCGACAGAAGTAGGGCAGGCGGCTCCTCAGGTTGGCGTAGAGTATACAGCTACTGTTTCGATAGCTGATATTGAAGGCAAACTTGCCGCAGGAAGTACACCTTACGGTATCAATCTTCAGACGGGTAAGATCGGCGATACAAGCGTATCGATCGTTTCTCTTGAATATGTTGACGCTGTTGTTCCGGGTGCAGAAGTAACGATTACGGGTGACTGGACTAAAGGCACGGGCGGAACTATGACAGTTGAGGGTTCTGGAGCTTATGTTACGACAAACGAGTGGAACATAGATGTTTCGCAGTTCTCGGTAAACGGATTTGAAAATCCGACAGTTGACGTAACTGTCGAGTATACTTCCGCGCCGAATACATTTGTTCAGGCAGAACTGCTTAAAAGCGACGGAAATCCTGTAGTATCAAATTATCCGAATGTTGACGTATCTGGTACCTATACCTACACTACAGAGATACCTGAGGATATGACCTCTTTCGTAGCCTGCTACGATCAGTGTAAGGTCAAGAAGATTCATATCTATGACAATCACGAAGGCAACGCTCTTAACGTTTCCGGACAGACCGCGAATACCATTAACGCAAATCTCGCGCCTTGCTGGAATCTCGGAAATTCATTTGATTCTGTAGATAACAGCGGAAATGTAGGAGAAACGGTATGGGGTAACCCGGTTGTAACCGAAAAGCTTTTCCAGGCTGTAAGAGATCAGGGTTTCAGGAGCGTAAGAATTCCTGTAAGCTATCTTAATATGGTAAGCTCCACAGGCGATGTTAACGACGCTTACCTTGACAGGATTCAGGCTGTTGTTGACAGAGCGATGGACTGCGGACTTTATGTAATTATTAACGTTCATCATGACGGAGGCGACGGAGTTACAGGAAAATGGATCGACATCAGTCTTGACAATTCAAGTCAGGCGTTTGCAGCCGTTAAGACTAAGTACAGCGCTATGTGGACAGAGATCGCTCAGAAATTTGCAAACTACAATCAGGCTCTGCTGTTCGAGGGAATGAACGAGCTTATGATCAGCGGAAAATATCAGAGATCTCAGTTTACAGACGCTGAGTTTGAAAATGCATACTCAAATATTAATGATCTGAATGAGGCTTTTGTCAATGCGGTGCGCGGAACAGGCACAAACGACGGAAACGACGACCGCTGCCTTATTATGCCGGGCTACAATACCGACATCAACCTTACCGCTGCCGGATTTGACGAAGGACTGTTTGATATGCCTGAAGATTCGACGGCAAACAGACAGATTCTTTCGGTTCATTATTATGATCCCTATGATTTTACTTTGAACCAGTACGGAACAAGCTTATGGGATCAGTCAGCATACGGCGAAGCTTATATGGCGGCTCAGCTTGCCAAGGTAACCAACAAGGGCTATCCCGTATTTATCGGAGAGTATTGCGCAAACTTCAAGAACAATATAAGCGCTGTTGCTTTGTACAATAAGACTCTCAACCAGAAGGCTAAAGCTGTTACCAATGTAAGCGTATCAACAGCTTACTGGGATAACGGAGTTATAGGTGTAAGCGCCAACGGCTCCGGACTTATCGACAGAAGGTTCAACGCTGTTACCTCAACGGGTTCAACAATTATTGCTGAACTTATGTCGGTATATCCTACGGCATCATAAAATTTAAAGGAGTGATTTGCTTTGAAAAAAATCAAGTTCATTCATCGCCTGGTCGCTTCTGCGACCAGTGCGATGATTTTGCTTTGCGGGGGCGGAGCGTCGCTTTCAGCGGTTGCTGAATCGGAAATATATTCTTATGAACTTTCGGCAGACGGTAATTATTATTATTTGAGAATAAACGAAGTGAACCGTAATCTTACGAGTTATCCTGATATTCCCTCTGAATATAACGGACTGCCTGTAGATGTAAACAATCAGTTCTTTAACTGTGTGAACGCAACTTCGCTCGATATACCGAATGTCAATGCCACACCGGAGTTTCTTTCGAGTCATAATCCATATAAGGTAACTGCAGTGACTGATACCGGTAGCTCCCTTAAATCTTTAACGATACGTTATACTGGTTACTTACAGTTAGGATTAACAAATGCCCAAAATTTGGAAGAAGTATATCTATATTGCAGTCAACTGAAACTTACAAAGATTAAATTCAAAAATAACAGTGCAGATGCAGTTTGGCATGTAGCAAATGATGACGTTAAGGCGACTCTTACCGGCATGGGAGTAAGCGAAGAAAAAGTCACAGTAGATCTTTCAAGCGGTAAATCCGACAGCACTTTGAAGATCAGCGCCAGCGCCGAGTCGATGACATACGGCGAGAGCGATATTACTGTCAGCGTTGAGGAAAATACCAGCGGAGTGCCGGTTGCATATCAATTCTCTAGTAATAAAGATTTTTTATATGTTACAAGCGACATAATTGTCGGTTCTGACGGAAAGATCGTTCCGAAGCATGCTGGAACATATTATATGCGGGCTGTAACTCCCGAAACGGACGATTACAATTCGGCGATGAGCAACGTTGTAAAAATTACCGTAAATTCCGCAGACAAAAGCGATTTTACAAACGCTTATAATGAGGCGCATGAATTATGGTACAAAACCAGAGAGGATTATACTGAGGAAAGCATGACGGCTTTAAGAAGCGTGTATACAAAGTATGATGAATATACAAAAGATATCTTGCATACGGCAGCTGAGTATGAGGCGGCTGAAAATGAGATTCGCGAAGCTATAGGCAAGCTTGTTAAAATTGACGCAACAGAGGCTAAAGAAGCTTTGAAGAATGCGATAGATAAAGCCGAGGCTCTGGTTCAGACCGATTACTCGGAAACAACATGGTCTGAACTTAGCACGGCTCTTGAGGAAGCCAGAACGGTTTATGCAAATGATAATGCCGGGGCTTCTTCAATAGTTGCGGCGGCTGAAAAGCTTACTGCGGCTATTGAAAAACTGGAGTCGGCTCCTATCGGACTTCCGTCGTTCGATTGCGCGGTACAGTTCTCCAATACAGGATGGTGGCCGCAGTACAATATAACAGAAACCTTTGAGGGCAACGGTACCTTTACGATCAAGATTGATACGTCTGCTCAGGCTACGACAGAAGCTTTCGTATTTAATGTTGATCTGCTTAAAGCAGTTACAAGTTATCCTAACATCAAAGCGGTTCTTGATTCGATCAAGGTTGACGGAACTGAAACGGCTTTTGACGCTTCTAAAATTCAGTACGGCGATCTCGAAAGCAATGGTAATTACCGTATAGAAATATACAATGATTACGGCTCGACAAAGAAGAATCCTCCTCTCGATCCAAAATCGCTGGCAAGCTCAAAATCAATTGAAATTACGTTCACGGTTAGCGGTATCCCTGAAAATGATCCTAAGGGAGAGCTTCAGAAGCTTGCAGACGAAACTGAAAAAATGCTTTCAGAGCTTATTGAAGGAGATTATACTGCTGAAAGCATTGAAGCTGTAAAGACAGCGGTTTCGGAAGCTAAAGCGCTTTTGGAAAAGGAAAGCTTATTACAGAGCGAAATTGCTAACGCTAAGTCTGCGATTACTTCAGCTGTAGATTCTATGGTAATTGCAGATACTACGGAAGCGTCAGCTGAACTTGAAAAGGCTGTTGAGTCGGCAGATGCTCTGAATAAGAACGATTATACTGACAAGTCGTGGAAAGCTGTAGAAGATGCTTTGGCTAAAGCCGAGGCTATTACCGATAACAGCACAAATTCACAGATAAAGGCTGTAACCGAAGAGCTTAATAACGCTATAGCTTCACTTGTCAAGGCGTCAGCTGACAGCACATCGGACGGTTCTTCTGATACGGAAAGCAATTCAGATAACAGCAGTTCGTCAAAGACGGAAGATACTTCTTCAGGCAGTTCGTCAGCAGACAGCAAAGCTTCATCATCGAATACAGGGAATACAGGATCATCGTCAGCTTCATCAAAGGCTAACGATCCTGTTGCCAATACCGGTATGATGACGGGAGGAATTTCTGTTATCGCAATTATCAGTCTTGCTGCCGCCGCTGTGGCGAAGAAGAAAAAGTAAGAGTTAGCTTATCTTAAATTATTAGGAATCAATGTCTGAAGTATGACTTTAGACATTGATTTTTTTTATAATTAGTTTTAAGCTGTGTTAATTTGAGATTAATTGATCAATCGAAATTATATTTGGTTTTTGCTAAAATATCGACATTTTTCGACAATATATGGGAGATTAGTTATTTAATTGCTAAATATATGTACAATTTGTCAATTAACACAAAAATGTGCCTGCAAATTTGTGAAAAATTTTGATAAAAAATGTGAAAAATCCCTTGATTTTATTGGAAATTAGTGATATAATGTAATTGGATTTGAAAATAATCCATAAACTATATAAATAGGAGGTTTTAGAATGAAAACCAAGAAACTGTTAGCGGCAATGACGATGAGCGCTTTGGCATTGAGTATGATGTCGATGGCGGCGAGCGCAGAGGACACTGATCCTGTTGTTCCGGAGCCGGAAGTGAATGTTACTGTTCTTCACAACGGACCGCTGGACAATACGGAGCTTACCCCTATGCAGCTTGGAAAGGGTATCGAGGGTGCAAAGATCCGAGTTACCTACACATCGCCACAGGAAGAAGGCTATGGCGTTATCGGCGTTGCCGGAAAAGCAAACGACGACGCATGGACATGGCTCCAGTCGGAAAACAACCCTGCTTTTGCTTCGGAGGGCGAGGCTGTTACAAGTACTGTTGAAATGACCTATGACGAGTTCGTGACCTTTGCGGATATCGGAGATGATGTCCGTACATATGTATTCATGGACTGGGGTCTTGAAGGCGCAGACTGTCTTATCGAGCTGGTAGCTCCCGTTGAGCATTTCGTTGAAGTACCTATCTATGATGACGTTCTGGCGTCCGAGGGTCTTGACGTTACGCCTGGTGAGCTTGGAAAGAATATTCCGGGCGCAAAGGTTCGCTTTACCTATACATCTGCTAACCCGGAAGGCTGGGGAGTAGTAGGACTTGCAGGCAAGGAAAAGGGAACATGGGCTTGGCAGAGTGCAGGCAAGTCGTTCGCTTCCGAGGGTGAAAGCTTTGAAAGTGTTCTTACCTATAGATACAGTGATTTTGTAGCTGCTGCGGGAGTAGGCGATGATCTTGAATCGTTCGTATTCCAGAATTGGGGACTTGCAGAGAATTCTAATTTCAAGGTAGATCTTCTTATCCCTGTAGAGGCTGACGCAACTTCTGTTACCGTTAACCTTTATACAGGAGATCTTGCCGATAATGCGGCGACGTTTACTCCTGTACAGCTTGGAGCGACTGTTCCGGGTGCAGAGCTGAAGATCAGCTATACCGGAGCCGGCGAAGAAGGCGAAGCTGCCGTTGGTATCTGCGGAAACGGAGCAGAGTGGTATGTAGGAACAAACTGCCTTGCTTCTGTAGGAATGGGAATTGATAATTATTATCAGGACACATATGAGAATTTCGTGGAATTTACCGGAATTACTGCTCCTGTTAGCACATACATCTTCCAGAACTGGGGTCTGTTAGAAGGAACAGAATGTTCAATTGATCTGATCCTCCCTGTTGTTTAATTTCAATCTTATAAGATATGGGACTTGCTTTTTTGTAAGTCCCATATTTTTGTGCAATTTTTGTAGTTGCAGAAATTATATGTATTGTTATCGTTTTCTAAGCAATTTTCACAATAATTCACAGTAAATTTTGTGGAATATTTATCTAGAATTTTGCAAGAAACTACTTGAAATTAATGTAATAAAATGCTATTATATTTACTGAGGAATAACATTCGTTCTAACTGAGAAAAATTATTTTGGAGGTAGATGACATTATGAAATTAAAACGGCTGCTGGCGTCGGCAATGGCGGGTTTTATTGCAGTTGGTGGAGTTGTAGGCGGCAGTATTATAGGATCCGCTGACGAAACAATATATGAGAGGGAAGTTTTTAACGGCGCTCTTGGGGGTTACGGAACAGCATATCAATTAAGGTATGATATTTCAGAATATCCCTTCTGTAACGGAAAGAACGGTGAAAAAATACGAGTTACATTTAAAAACGGCAGTGATGTAATTAACAATGGAGTTAATATTAAAGCAATTTGCTTAAATAAGACCGACCAAAGTGATGTTGCAAGAAAAACCAAACTTATAAAAACAACCGGTATTCCTGAAGCGGAGGTTACAGAAACCTTTGATTTAGGGGAATTTCTAAGTGATGTTACTCATAACGATAAGACAGGTGTTAACGGTGAATCTGCTCGTGATGATGTTGTAGCTTTAGCTTTTGCTACTGCCGGAAGTTCCAAATTGGGTAACCTCGTATTAAATAATGAAATTAAAGTTGAAGTTCTTACTCCTTTAGAGAAAGCGCCTGCAGAGTCGTCCTCTGAAGCTGAGTCTTCGTCAGAAGCGGAATCTTCATCTGCGGATGTATCGTCATCAGAAACTGATCCCTCTGACCTGACTGTATATAAAGAGATTGATTTAGGTAATTTTGATGTCGGCACATCATGGGGTTCTTCTAAGGGACTTGCAGCTGATAATTTTGCAGACGCAAAAGCGGGTGATACGGTTACCTTGGATTTTACGGAAAACAGCTCAGAATATTATTGGCAGCTTAAGATAATGAGCGCTGCCGACGGCTGGCCTCCTCTCAGCGGACCTTCTCCTTTAAATGCTTATCAATGTGTGGAGCTAGCGGCAGGAGATATGACATTTTCATTTAAACTTACCGAAGATGACGTAGCTACGCTGAAAGCTAACGGTATGATGTTAAGCGGCTACGGCGTGACATATACAAAGCTTACGCTTGCTGCACCCGGCGGTGATTCCTCGTCTTCTGATGTATCATCAGAAACCTCATCGGAGGTATCCTCTGAAACAAGCAGTGAGATCAGCAGTTCTGATGTTTCATCTGAAGCAGTAACTTCATCTGAAGCTGATTTGTCAAGCGCAGATACAAATACTTCATCAACAGCGGATACGTCTTCAAAATCCGATGTGAGCGCAAGTACAGCTGTTTCGTCAGCAGCTTCTTCAAAGAGCGCGTCTTCCGCAGGTTCAAAGCCGTCTGATTCAGTTCCTAATACAGGAGTAGCCGGCGGATTGTCCGCAGCTGTTATTCTCAGCATTGCAGGAATAGCTGCTATAAAAAAGAAGAATAGTTAAAAATAAAATTTAAAATTAAAGAACAAAAATATTCCTTGTAATAAAACTGCACTGTTTAATACGGTGCAGTTTATTATTTATAAGAGTATATATTTTAAAAACGGGTATAATTACATATGAAAGGAGATGCTTTTAAATGGCTGAAAATGATACAACAAAGCTTCTGACAGAATGTAATTCGGGAATACAGATGGGGGTTGAGTCATTAAACGAAATGCTTCCCTCTGTAAAGAATGAAAAGCTTAAAAAAGTAATGACAGAATGTAGGGAAACACATAAGCGGCTGGGCGATAAAACTCATAAGCTTCTTAATCAGTACGGACAAAGCACAAAGGAACCGCACCCTGTTGCTAAGAGTATGTCATGGATGAAAACCAACTTTAAGCTGGCAGTTGAAAACTCTGACAGTACGATTGCCGATCTGCTGACCGACGGCTGTAATATGGGCGTAAAATCACTTAACAGATACCTAAACCAATACACCGGGGCAGATGAAGAGGTTACCGAAATAACAAAAGATCTGATAAAGTCGGAGCAGAAGCTTGTAACCGATGTAAAAGAATTTCTTTAAATAAATTAAGAGCCGAAGAATTATCTCCGGCTCTTAATTTATTCTGTTTTATTCCGGTATCAGAAGTAACCGGATACTTGTTTCGGACATATAATAAAGTGTTACGCATTGTGATACAGAACAAGTAACAGGAGTGATTTAATAATGGATTTTATGGAGAGCGGACTGCTTGGAAAAATCCTTGACGCAGAGGACTCAAAACCCTGCATGGGTAAAAACTGTCCCATGCCGCAGGGTGCGTTTCCTCCGGATACGCCTGTAGCAATGGCATATGTGCCTTTCCAGAGCTGGGAAAAGCCGTATGACTCTGACGCAGGCTTATCGAGAGGTACGGTTTTTCCGTCGCTTGATAAACCGTTTATCGGAGAGGAGGCGGTAAGGCGTGGCAATGTCTGAAAAGCAGCGTTTAATGAGAAAGGTACAGGCTGCTACCTTTGCCTTAGTCGAGGCTAACCTATATTTGGACAGTCATCCGACTTGCCGCAATGGTCTTGAGTATTTTGAGCAGCACAAGGCTGAGTATGAGAAAGTCGTCAGGGAATATGAGGAGAAGTTCGGTCCTCTGACAGCAGGTGCGTCGAACAACCCGAAGAGATGGGAATGGGTAAGTACGCCGTTTCCCTGGGAAAGGGGTGAAAGTTAATGTGGCAGTATGAAAAGAAACTGGAATATCCGGTTAACATCAAGAACCCTAATCCTGCGCTTGCAAAGGTAATTATCAGTCAGCTTGGCGGCCCGGACGGCGAATTGGGAGCTTCATTAAGGTATCTTAATCAGCGTTATGCAGCGCCGTGCAGAGAAGTTCAGGCTATATTGACAGATGTAGGAACAGAAGAATTAGCTCCTCAATGATATACATAACTTCATCGCTTTAAAATACAAGCTCAATATCGATCTCTGCGAGGTTTTGGTGATACCTATCCGACTTGGGGCGGTAATAGGTTATACGCTTTATTACGCTTCTAAGCAGCGTGTTCTGCTCCTTTACGTCAAGAGTTGGGTACAGTTCGAGGACCTGACGGACTTTTGTTATACGTTCTTCATAGTTGATTGGCTGCGGAGCGTTCTCTCTTGCGGCGACAAGCTTGTTTTGTAAATCTTTTCTGCGCTGTTCCAAAGCTTTCTGTCTTTCCAAAAATATTTCCTGCGTATAAATACCCTGCTCGAGCAGGTCGTAAAGCTTATTCTGCTGTGCATTGGCCTGTTCCAGTTCCTGCTCAATTTTTTTCACAGCAGACCGATACGTCTTAAATTCGGCACTAGACTGTTCAGGCTGAGCGGCTGCAATTTCAAGCTCGCCTAACTTTTCAGTCAAGCTGTCGATAACTGACTTCTCTATTACCTCAAAGGGAGAAGAGGATATTTCGCAGTATTTATTCGCACATATAATACGCGGCTCGCTGTTTGCATAGGTCCTGTATACCATAGCTTTGCCGCATTCACGACAGTACATAAGGTGAGCAAACGGGTTCTTCAGTTCATGCTTTATCTGCGTTCTGGGGTTGCTTCCGTGCTTTTTCTGAGCCGCATTGAAAATCTCCTCACTGATGATAGCTTGATGTTTACCCTTGATCAAAACTGTGCTCTCACTCGTGCTGCGAGGACGGGTAACAATGATCCTGCCGTCCTGTACTGATTTTTTATTCGGACGCCAATTCCAACGGACTTTACCAATGTAGATCGGATTTCGTAATATATCCCTTACGCTGTGCATGGTAAATTTACCGCCCTTTTTAGGCTGAACACCGATAGATGTCAGATAATCGGCAATTTTGCCCGGGGTCATATTTTTGTTTACATAGAGATCGTAGATCATGCGGACGTAGTCAGATTCACCGTTTTCTGCAAGAGTGTACCCCTTTGCGTCTGTCAGGCGTACCTTATCGTAGCCGAATGGGGGGAGCGAACCTATATAATTGCCCTCCTTGATACTTGCAAGCCGTCCTGCCTGAAGCCGGCGGTTAATAGTTTTATACTCCCGGCGGGACATAAACAGACCAAACTCAAAATACTCCTCGTCAAACTCGTTCAGCGGGTTGTAGGTTTTCTGAGGCGTTATTATAAGCGTATTGGTAAGCTTAAAGGTTTGGGCGACGGTGCCCTGATCCTTTGTGTCGCCCCTTGCAAGACGCTCAAGCTCCATAACAAGCACTCCGTCCCACAGATTATTTTCGACGTCACGCAGGAGCTTCTGCATTTGAGGTCTGGCTTCGATACTTTCACCGCTGACGATCTCCTCGTAGATTTCGCCTATAGTAAGATTCTGCTTACGGGCAAGCTCGAGGAGAGTGCGTTTGTGGCGCGCAAGCGTTTCACCGTCACCGTATTGCTCCAACTCCATGTCTTTTCGGGATTTTCTCAGATATATGCAGTAGGGCATTTTTTGACCTCCTTTGCAGTGGTTTTAATTGCATAATTTATTGCCGTCCGAGCACCAGCAAAGCTCGGACGGCGTTTTTTATTTATCCGCCGCAGACTTTACAAGCTTCGTATCCTGACTGTTCGGCTTGATCCTTGGTCATTTCCGTACAGCCATCAGGTGACAAATACCATAACAAGCATTGCAGATATTACTCTGTTGTAATTGCCATAATTGTTGCTAATAATTTTTTTATTTTTTTATTCCTCCTAATAATTATATATAAATCTGTTTGCTTTATTTCTTTTTTCTTGGTCTGTATACATATCCTCTTCTTTTCTTTTCAAGTACATCATCAAAAGAATATGCAAAAGCTCTTTTATGCATAAAAAGTCTTGGGTTATTTAGTAATGATAAATAATATTCTTCGGCTTTATCAACGCTGATTTTAACATAAATATCGCCTATTCTTGTGTAATCAGACGGATTTGTTTTACCGTCAATTTTTATGCATTTCTGTAAACAAATAATTGCCTTATCAAATTCATACTCTTTTTCATATAGTGTTGCCATATCTGAATAAATAGTCCAAGTATTAATTGATGTATGCTCTGTATTAAGTCTGAAACCACTTTCAATATATTTTTCAAAGTATTCTATTGATAATTTGCGATATGAAGCACCCTCCCACATATAAGCATATGCAACTCCTAATAAGTCAAGTGGTTTGCTTGAATCCTTATATTTGTTGATGACTTTTTGTGCAAGCTTATGACGGCCTGGTCCTATAATTGCATAATTAGCAGAAATGACATCATAAGCACTTTTGCGGAATAACTCCATAATATTATTCTCCCATTACAAATTATTCATATTTCAATCCTCTCCCTCTGTGCAGAGGGAGACTTTTACAGCCGGTAAGTCATTATAGCACCTACCACAATAAATTTATATTACCATTATACAACACATTTTCAGAATTTTCAATATAATATCTTGTTATTGTCTTAATATGTCGTAATGATTTAATATATACCTCATATAATAATACCGGAGGTGTCATTATGTACGAAATAAAGTTAAAAGAGCATAGGGTAAAAGCGGGCCTTACGCTAAGACAGTTGGCGAAAGCCACAGGAATCAGCAAAAGCACGTTGAATAATATTGAAAACGGAGCTACTGATCCCCATATTTCAACTGTCGTCACATTAGCTAAATTTTTTTGTTGTAATTTGTCGGAACTCATAATTTTTTAAATTCCTGTCCATTATATTGGACAAGCTTGCACTTTTTGATAAGTTCTTGTGTTAATACTTATAGAGGGGGAGAAATTTTGAAATATTTAAAAGAAAATTTGTTCTAATCCCTTGACAAATCTGAACGCTTGTTCTATAATATAAGTAGTAGAACAAGCGTTCAAAGAAAAAGAAAGGATTGTTACATAATGAGTGAAGAAGAAAAACGCAGGGAATTAATCAAAAGTATCATTGATAAGTTTGAACAATTAGAGAGGAAAAGACAAAAGAAGAAGTCTATTGTCACTGTTCCTCCTTCCACAAAAGATAATCCATAAATCTGTCTAGTTCACGTAAACTATCGGTACTAAGCGATTCCAACTTTAACTCAAGGGCTCTTTTCCCATCTATGATGGGGGAGGGTCCTTTTGTTTGTTCACTAATTCCTAATATGTACTCAGATGATATGTCTAGATATAAACATATTTTCAGGAGTGTCATTGTACTTAAATCACGCTCATTGTTTTCATAGTTTCTATATGCTCTTTCAGATATTCCAAGTTCCTTTGCAATTTCGCCTATTTTTATTCCTTTTTGCATTCTAACCCTTTTTAAACGTTCGCCTACTGTTGCTTCCATAATTTTATCACCGCCTTTGCAACTATTATAGTACAAATCGTGCCCAATGTCAACACCTTTTGCAACTTTATCGGAACAATATGTACAAATAACACAATATTACATTGAACATTTTGTGCAACTTATGACTTGACGTCGGAACAAATTGAGCGTATAATAATAATTGCAGGGAACGAAATGTTCAAAAAACGCAAAAAGAAGGTGAAAAGATGGATGTTTTCAATAATATTCGTGCAGAGGTAAGCAGACGAGGCTGGACACTTCAAGAGTTTTGCGATAAGCTAAAAATTTCGCGGTCTCGTTTTTACCGTTGGGAAGACACTGGCGATTTTCCTATGAGCTATCTCATAAAAATATCTGAGCTATTCAACATGTCTCCCGATGATATTCTCGGCATTTCTAAAACTGCATAGGAAAGGAGCATAGAAAAATGAAAGTAAAAATCAAGGGTAGTACAATTTCAGCCCGCGAAAGGAGGGGGAGGGAATGCACCACTATATAACAAAGTATCGTGAAAACGACAAAACTTATGTTGAATCGTGGTTACAGATAAACATTTTCGGCAAATGTCTTTGCTTTTCAAAAAAGCGAATAAAAATATAGAACCACTGCTGTAACAATGGCTCTATATTCGGACTATTTATTTTTTAGTCCAGTTGTTGCCAGGTTTCTGTGAGCGAAGTTTTTTCCAGATTTACACGTTGAGGAGCTGTTCAAAAGATAAGAGGGCAAAGTACTGCAATACTTCACCCTCTCCAAAAATTTTACGCTCGGAAGTTATTTAGATTTCTTTCCCGATTTAGTCTGTGATAGTGCGCATTAAATTATATAAGGAGGTACAAAATGAAAACCTACATAATCGAGATCGGCAGCAGCTACGGCCGTGAAAGGACAACAACGGTAAGAGCAAAGTCCCTAGCCGAAGCTATCAGCGGAGTTTATCGGTCGAGCGGTGAGTTTGTGCTGTCGTGCCGTGAGCTCGTCTGAGCATAGGACAATTTTCAAGTTTCATACAATTATTTAATAAGGAGGTGGCTGCATGGTAATCTCGGCAACGGAAAGGATCTATTACTCATCAAGCGGGAAGCCGTACAAAGTGCTTGTACGCTTTCGTGACGACGCATATAAGGATTGCACGGAGGAAGAGCTGCGTCAGCGCAGGGAGGAATTTGAAAGAACGGCGGTCAGGATCGCAGGCGCCGCTCTGAAAAGAAATCGAGGTGAAACCCCATGATCCCGAATAACACGCCAATAGACCCGGATGTATGCGTAGCGCAGATACTGTACATACAGCGCAGACGAGAGGAACGAAAAAAAGCGGAACGTGTAAAGAAGCTGAACAGGCTAAGGAAGCGTGCCGGACAAGCTCTCGTGGCAGGGCTGTTTGGTATCGTAAGCGTAATGATGATAGTCTGCGTTGTAACTGGAGCAATGTATCTGAGTGGCGGACTTATGTAATAAGGAGACGAAAAATGAAAAAGTACGAGTTGACAAATGAGACTGTGGAGATATGCGGCCACAAACTATCAAGGATAAGAGCGTTGACTGATTTCGGCAGTGTTAAGTCAGGAGAATTAGGCGGCTTTGTCGAAAAAGAGAGTAATCTAAGCCATGACGGCAAAGCTTGGGTATTCGACAATGCTAAAGTATGCGATGACGCTAAGGTATTCGGCAACGCTTGGGTATGCGGTAACGCTAAGGTATGCGGTAACGCTAAGGTATGCGGTAAAGCTTGGGTATGCGGTAACGCTGAGGTATGCGGCAAAGCTTGGGTATTCGGTAACGCTGAGGTATCCGACAATGCTAAGGTATGCGGTAACGCTGAGGTATCCGACAATGCTAAAGTATGCGATGACGCTAAGGTATTCGGCAACGCTTGGGTATGCGGCAGCGCTTGGGTATGCGGCAGCGCTGAGGTATGCGGTAACGCTGAGGTATGCGGTAACGCTAAGGTATGCAGTGGATAGAATACATTTTGGATTAGAGGAGGACGAAGATAATGGCTAAAAGCATATACGAAAAAGGCTTGAACATAAAAGGCGATAAAACAATATCACTTACGGCAGACGAGCGTATGATGATATGCAATGCGCTGGCAAACTCAATTCCCAATGAGGTGGATCCAATGCCGATAATAATGTTAATTGACCGTATAGCGACTAATAAAAGCATTTAAGGAGGACCAGAAATGAATGATATCACAGAGGTAACCGCTGCTCTCGTCGCTGAGCAGGAGCATACGCCAATGACAATTTCGTCAGACGGAAACTTTATAGACAGCTTTCGAGAATGCTACAAGGTGGCAAAGACATTCTGCCAATCCAGCATTATACCTCAGAACTATCAGGGCAAGGTCGAAGATACCGCAATCGCTATTGATATGGCGAACAGAATGGGAGTCTCTCCGATGATGGTTATGCAGAACCTTTATGTTGTCAAGGGTAAGCCTTCCTGGAGCGGACAGGCCTGCAAGTCATTTATCCAGAACAAGTTCAAAAATGTTAAAACGATATATGTAGGCGAAAAGGGTAGCGATGAGCGAGGCTGTTACATCAAAGCCACTGACGATGACGGCGATGTGTTGGAGGGGTCAACCGTTACAATCGCTATGGCGAAAGCTGAGGGTTGGATAAATAATCCCAAATGGCGCAATATGCCCGAACAAATGCTTGCTTACAGAGCGGCCGCATTTTTTGCCAGAGTCTATTGCCCTGAAATACTTATGGGTATACAGGTAGATGATGAGGCAGATGACAGCGAGACGCATAAAAGAACAACACAGGACGTTTTATAATTTAAGGAGCTGAAAATGAAAACTACAAGAATACAGATCAAAAACCTATACGGCATAAAAGAAACTGAGCTTGACGGACGTTCTGTAGAGATCACAGGCACAAACGGAGCGGGCAAGACCTCAATTATTGACGCAATAAAATATGCCCTCACAAATGAGAGCAACAGAGATTTCGTTATCCACAGCGGCGAGACAGAGGGCGAAATTATTCTGGAGACCGATACAGGATTGAGCATTGACCGCAAAAAACGTTCGAGCCAGGCAGATTATAAGAACATCAGACAGGACGGCAAGCCTGTCTCTGCGCCGGAGAGTGTCCTGCGCGAGCTGTTTACGCCGCTGCAGCTTGATCCCGTTAAGTTTACGCAGATGACAAAGCAGGAGCAGAACAGAATTATTCTTGATCTTATAGAATTTGACTGGGATCTGAACTGGATAAAGAATCAGTTCGGAGAAATTCCGCAGGGCGTTGACTATTCTCAGAACATTCTGCAGGTACTTAATGACATTCAATCGGAGCGTGGTGAATACTTTCAGCTCAGACAGGATATTAACCGTGAGATCCGCAACAAAACTGCTTTTGTCGAGGACATCGCAAAGGATATTCCTGCAAATTTCACGGCTGAGGTATGGGAAGAATACGATCTGTCCGCTGCATATACCGCAATTACGGAAGCTCAGGAGATCAACAACAGAATTGAGCGTGCAAAGCTTTTCAAGGACAGTTACGATAATAAAATTCGTGGCTATAAGGCGGAAATGGAAATAGCTGTGTCAAATATGAAAAGCGCAATTTCATCAGAACGTGAAACTCTTCTGTCCGAAATTGAGCGTAAAAAAGCAGAGATCAAGGCGGCAGAGGACAAGCTTGAGTGTCTTACAGGAAGAGTCGCTGATAGGTCTGCGGTTATTGAAAGCGAATACAAAGAAAAGGTTGCAAAGCTTGACAGTAATATTAAGGCTGCTGACAAGTACATCGGCAGTTCTCCCGTTGATGTTGCTCCAATGCAGGAGGAGGTTCAAGAGGCTGAGAAGATGAAAAAGCATCTCAACGAATACTACCGTATGAAAGCAATGCAGGGCGAAATAAAAAAGCTTACTGCATATTCCGAAAGACTTACAGAGAAAATTGAACTTGCGAGAAACCTTCCGGGAGAAATCCTTAAAAACGCAACAATTCCGGTTGAGGGGCTTACAGTTAAAAATGGAATCCCGCTAATCAATGGACTTCCTGTTTCAAACCTTTCAGAGGGAGAACAGCTCCAGCTTTGCGTTGACGTTGCCCTGAGCAATCCAAACAGCTTACAGATCATTCTTATTGACGGCGCAGAAAAGCTTTCTGAGAAGAACAGGAACGCTCTGTATAAGAAGTGCAGGGACAAGGGATTGCAGTTTATCGCCACACGAACTACGGATGATAACTGGCTGGAGGTACACTACTTATGATCCTAACAAACGAAAACTATTTTACAACGCAGGCAGACATGGAATATATGTCCTGCTCACAATGGAAAAGCTTCTATGAATGTGAGGACAAGGCTCTCGCAGAACTTGCAGGAGATTATAGGCGTCCTGATAGCACAGCTCTTCTGGTGGGCTCATACGTTGATGCTCATTATGAGGGTACTCTTGATGTTTTCAAGGCTCAGCACCCTGAAATTTTCAGAAAGGACGGCAACCTGAAGGCTGATTACTCAAAGGCAGAGGAAATCATTCAGCGCTGCGAGCGTGATCCGCTCTTCGCGAAATATATGTCGGGTGATAAGCAGGTCATTATGACAGGCGAAATTGCAAAGGTACCGTTCAAAATAAAGATTGACAGCTACCATAAAGACAAAGCTATTGTAGACCTTAAATGTATGAAGGATTTTCAGCCTATATGGAATGCGGAATTACACCGTAAAGAGCCTTTCGTTGAGTCTTGGCACTATGACATTCAGGGTGCAATATATCAGGAAATCGTCCGTCAGAACACAGGAAAACAACTGCCGTTCTTTATTGCAGCGGCGACAAAGGAAAGTGCTACAGATATTTGTGTTATGAGCATTCCGCAGGAAAGACTTAATGAATGTCTTACACTGGTAAAAGCAATGGCGCTGCGTTATCAAGCATTGAAAGCCGGTAATGAGAAGCCTGTACGCTGTGAAAAGTGCGACTGGTGCAAGAATACAAAAATACTTACAGAAATTGTTGATTATAGAGATATAGGAGTGGTTGATAATGCAATCTAAATTACCTGACGGCTCGGTCATAATAAGTGGAGTTCTTCCAAAGGACGCAGAATACAAACAAGTCGGGCAGAATAACTCCTCCCTTACTAAATTCTCGGTCAAGGTAGGCGAGCGTCCGCCAAAGATACAAGGCGAAAAGAATGAAGCGGTCTGGGTAAACTGTCAGTGCTGGCATTCCGTTGCAAGAGCTGCTATGGGACTTAAGAAATCTGACGTTGTTTTGTGCGTGGGCAAGGTCGAGCGGCAGGAGTATCAAAACAAAAACGGCGAAACCAAAATCGACTTGCACCTTAATTGTGAGGGAGTTTTTGTCCAGCCCGCTGCCGGTATGTCTGCGCCTCAGACTATATCGGGAGCTCTGCCCCCGAACGATTTTGTGGAGGATCTAACTGAAGATGGAATACCGTTCTGACAGCCAAAATAATATCGAAGCCGCTGATGCGGAGATAATAACAAATTATACTCAGCAGGACTTCCTTACTACAGACAAGCCATATGAGGAGGTCTACGCCTACAAGGACGATCCTTTTATGCACAATCTCAAAATAGAGCAGATGTCGGTTCAGGCGGCAAATGCGGGTGTAAAGGCTTTTAAAGGACTGTATAAGAATTTTGTCAAAATGAAAGAAATGCAGCGTGGCTGCGGAGTTATTATCAATAATCCCACTGCTTTCACAGGCCCGTATATGCAGCTGGAGGCGGGTAAATACAATGTTGATGACGGGGGCGTATATACAATAGACGGCTTCGGCAGTTACCACGTAATCTGTCATCACCCGATCATACCATTTGAGTGTCTGCAGAACATTGACACGGGAGAAGAAAAGCTTAATATCGCTTACCGCTCCAGAGGAGAGTGGCAGGAAAAGGTCGTATCCAAAGAGATACTTTACAACAGCAGAAATATTTCTCAGCTTGTAAAATGCGGCGTTGACGTGTCCTCCGAAACTGCAAAGGAGCTTGTAGGATACTTCCAAGAAGTTGAAGCGCTTAATCGCAATGTTATCCCGCTCAAAAAGTCCGTCGGCAGACTGGGCTATATCGGTTCGGAGGGATTTTCACCGTACGTTGATGGACTGACATTTGACGGAGAGCAGAATTATTCGCACATTTTCAAGGCAATTGCCCAAAAAGGCAGCTACGAAAAATGGCTTGCAACCGCCAACAGCTGCAGAAAAGAAAGCCTGACAGCGAGAATTTTTCTTGCGGCGTCGTTTGCAAGCGCATTGGTTCAGCCTCTTGGATGTCTGCCGTTTTTTGTACATCTTTGGGGCGTTGACAGCGGAACGGGTAAGACAGTTGCACTGATGCTGGCAGCTTCCGTGTGGGGCAATCCCGAAATGGGCGAATACATACAGACCTTTAACAGCACTCAGGTAGGGCATGAAAAAACAGCGGCGTTTTTAAACAGCCTGCCGTTTCTTATAGACGAGCTTCAGCTTTCAAAGGATTCGCACGGCAAAAGCCGGTTTGACGTATATCAGCTTGCGCAGGGTACGGGGCGTACAAGAGGTACTAAAACAGGCGGTATCGAGCGTACACCCACATGGAGAAATACTATTCTGACAACCGGCGAAAGCCCTATCGTAGGCAATTCAGCCGGTGCGGGAGCTGTCAACAGAGTTATAGACGTTGAATGCGGAGCAAACAATGTTGTAATAAAAAACGGTATGGAGATTTCAGCGGTCGTTAAGCAGAATTACGGTTACGCAGGGCGTGATTTTGTAAGAAAAATTCAATTTGACGACACAATGAAATCAATAAAGGAGATATATTCTGAGTATTTTAAAATGCTTTGCCAGTCGGACACTACCGAAAAGCAGGCAATGGCGGCGGCATTGATATTAACTGCCGATTACGTTGCCGATGCTGCAATCTTTAAGAGCGGTCTTGTGACTACTGTCGAGGAGATGTCTCGGTTTTTGCAGACGAAGAGATCTGTTTCGGCAGGCGAACGAGGTTATCAATATGTCTGTGACTGGGTTGCTGCAAACAGCAATAGGTTTAAGACAGGTGAGGAAAACAACTCTGAGGTTTTCGGCGTCATACAGGACGATCATGCATATATTATCCGATCAAAATTTGACGAGATCACCGAAAAACAGGGTTTTAATCAAAGGGCTTTGCTCAGCTGGCTGAAATCAAACAATAAAATTCTGGTAAGAGGGCGTAATAATACTCGAGGTAAGAGGATCAACGGCGTCAATGTAGAATGCATTGTTTTGAAGCTTCCGGATATCCAGACGGAATACTATGATAAGCGGGGTAAGGACAGCTCACTATTGCTGTGAGGGACAAAAGTAAGGCTTTTGAGGGACTTTCGTCCCACGTGCAAAATGCGTAAATACGCTGTTTGCGGGTTGTGTGGGACTGTGGGACAAAATTCCCCCCTATATATATGTTTTATATACATATTAGAGAGAATGCTAATTTACAATATATTACATTATAAAATATGGTTATTGATATATAGATTTTTTCTATAGGGAAAATGTGCGAAAATGTCCCACATTCCCACAATGCCTTCCAAATGGCGTAAATGCGTATAGTTTTTAAGTGGGACATACGTCCCACGCTGTCCCGCACGTCCCACGGCGTAATAAAATATTCATAATTTAAGGAGTATATATGAACTTACAAGATGAAATGAGGATTGCCAAAGAGAGAGGACTTGAGTTTATTCCGCCTTACAGGCTTGCAGAAATAATGAAACTGAGCCAAAGAGTAATAAAGCTTCTGACTGATAATACAACCGCAGTTACGCTTTCCTATTCGGACATGAAAACTGTAATGGAGATCGTAAATGACGTTATCAACAAGGGGGTTGGAAACTGAAATGGATATAGTCCTCAGAGATTATCAGCGGGAGTGTATAGACAAGATAACAGCTGCGGGGGGCGGACGTTATCTGATCCAGATGGCTACAGGTCTTGGCAAAACCGTTACCTTTGCGAACATACCCCGTTACGGTCGTATGCTTATTTTATCACATAGAGAAGAGCTTGTCAAACAGCCGCTTAAATATTTTGACTGCTCGGCAGGAGTAGAAATGGCAGCCGAGAGATCGTCTGGTACGGAGGAGGTGGTATCCGCTTCGGTGCAGTCCATTGTCCGGCGGCTTGACAGCTTCAGATCTGACGACTTTGATATGATCATCGTAGACGAGGCTCATCATGCGGCGGCAAATACATATAAGAGGGTGATTGATCACTTTGCTCCGCGAATGCTTCTTGGGTTTACTGCAACTCCAAACAGAGCTGACAGCGCAAGGCTTAATGATGTATTTGACGATATCATTTTTCAGCGTGACCTTAAATGGGGCATAAATCACGGTTATTTATGTGACATTCTCTGCAAGAGGGTTGATATAGGATACGACTTATCGGCGGTAAGGACCCGAATGGGAGATTACGCTCCCGGCGAGCTTGAAAAGGCTATGGACGGCACCGCTGATGCCATAGCGCAGGCTTACAGGGAACAGGCACAGGGCGCAACGTTGATCTTTGCCGTATCGGTGGAGCAGTGCAATGAGATCGCAAAACGTATTCCCGGAGCAGTTGCAGTTACAGGACAGACATCTAACAGAGCAGATATTATCCAGAGGTTCACAAACCGTGAAATACCCTGTCTTGTAAACTGTATGGTATTTACCGAGGGGACAGATATTCCGCTGGTAGAAACGGTTATTATCGCAAGACCTACAAAATCGGATGCTTTATACACTCAGATGGTTGGCAGAGGGTTAAGGCTGTATCCGGGCAAGGACAAGCTTACTCTTATCGACTGCGTAGGGGTGACCGGAAAAGCAAGCTTATGCACTGCTCCCAGTCTGCTGGGCATTGACATATCGGAGCTGCCGAAAAAATCTCAGGACAAAATGGAGGGTATGCTTTTTGAACTGCCTGAGAAAGCGCTTTCATTGTCAGACTGCCCTGAAAGCTGGATAAAAAACGTTCGCATCGTAGACCTGTGGGCGCAGGAACAGCAGTATGTTACCCATGACGTCAACTGGTTCAAGATGCCTGACGGGTCGCTCAAATGCAGCTTGGGAAGAGGCAGAAAACTTATTATCTGCTGTCCCGACAGTCTGGGGCAGACGGTGTTTAACGGACGCAGAATGAATATGCAGCAGGCTCTGGATGAGGCGTATACTCTTCTATGCGATCGTGAGTCGGAGAGTAAAATGCTCTGGGATCTAAGGCTTTGCGGCAGATGGGGAAAGGCACCGGCTTCAGAAAGTCAGAAGAAGCTTATTAAACGCAGAGGAAAAAAATATCTGAAAAGCTCGGACATAGACCTTGAGAGTCTTACGAAGTTTGAAGCCAGTCAGATACTAAACAGGATAATGGGAGGTTAATCTATGGCAAGATCAGAGGACAGAGAGCAAATGCAGCTTATAAAGTGGACGCAGCAGGCGGATATCAGACGTGAATTTCCTCAGCTTAAACTGCTGTTTCACATTGCTAACGAGCGGCACTGTTCTGCACAGGAGGGCAAACGCTTAAAGCTTATGGGAGTTAAATCGGGAGTGCCGGACTTATTTCTGCCTGTTCCGTCAGGAAGATATCACGGTCTGTTTATTGAGCTTAAGGCTGAAAACGGAAAAACATCTGATAATCAGCTCTGGTGGCGCACGGAGCTTAACGGACAGGGTTACTTTTCATCGGTCTGCTACGGCTGGCTGCAGGCTTCGGAGTTGATTGTGAGCTACTTGAGGGGCGAATACGATGTTTAACAGGAATGAAGCTCTTTGCAGGGCAGAGGAGCTTAACGCAGAAGCAGCAAAGCTTATGCCTCTTCCCGACGGACTTTCTCAGCCGGAGCAGCTGCTTTATATGAGCCTGCGTATTCTTTACCGTGATTATAGATCCGAAAAAATTGCGGCTTCGGATGCAAAGGCAGAAAAAAACAAACTTATCGCCGCTTATATAGAAAACACATTTTATCACGATATGTATAAATCAGTTTCACATCGTCAGGCGGCGGTTGCAAAGTATTCGCAGGAGATTAAGAACAGCGGCTGCGAAATCTGCCGGAAGCTTGACAGAGTTTTGTGCGGGTTGACGGAGAAATAGGACTCATATGATAAAAAATCTCCGCCCTAAATGAGCGGATGAAGATATAAAACAAGGAGCGTTAAAATAATGCAAAAATACATAAATGTTGACGATTTAATCAACGAGTTGTCCGCAAGTTGTATGCCGATTCACGAAAAAGGTATATCGGGAATTCTTGGCGATGAAAGCTGCATTGCTGATATTATATTAGCTCAGCCATCTGCCGATGTTGCAGAAGTTAGGCATGGCAAGTGGAGCGACAAAATGGTTTCTTACAGAGCGCCAAGTGATATCGATGAGCACGGTAATTTGCACTTTGGCTTTCGGTGTTCCGAGTGCGGTGCAGTTTTGAACAAGACAAAATTCTGCGGAAATTGCGGCGCACGAATGGACGGTGACAAAAATTTTTTTAAAGGAGGTAAAAGTGATACTGTATTTTTATGCAAAGAATCAGCAGAAGAAGCTTTCAAGATTTGGAGATCAAAAAATGCTTGAAATCTTAGAACTGATCAGAGCGATCCTGAAAGGAGAAGACAATGCAGATAACTCAGAACGACCTTGAATCGTACCGCAGCGTTTGCGCTGAGATCGCAGACATCAAGCCGCAGCTTGACGCACGGTATGCAGGCGACACGGTACAGTCGGGGAGCAAGCACCCCTACAGCGTTCACAACGTGCGCATAGAGGGTTATGTTTCTGACGGTAATACTCTTTCACTTCTCGTGAGATTGAGCGAACTGGAGCGTTTACGCACGGCTGTTGAGGAGTACGTGGGCGGCATATCAGACAGCGAGATCCGCACGATCGTCAGCCTGAGATACATAAGAGGCAAGCGCAGACCGAGCTGGCAGTGTATTGCGACCAGATTGGGCTACTGTTCAGAGCATACGCCGACGAGAAAACTTCAAAAATATTTTTTAAATGGCGGAAATGGCGGATTTCCGGTGTTATAATTTAAACTGAGGAAAGTGTACAGGTTCCACATTGCCTTTAAGCTTTTTTCCATTGCGGACTGGTTCCGGACGGGGCGAAGGCTCCGTACCGCCGCTGACGAGCGCATGATCTCCGAGCGGCGTCCACTGACTTCGCTTTGAAGTCCTCCTTAAATTATTTGCGGGAAAGGCACTCCGAGAAGGGTGTCTTTTTCGTAAATAAACAGCATATACTTAATTGTTTGGTTTATGCATATATGTCGCATAATGTCGCAAATCTCAAATGTTGCATAAACGCAGTATCTCAGATTTATGCAAAAAGGCTATTTTTGTCTTGTTCTGTTGATTTATCACTCTTTCTATGGTATTATTTTGTATATAATATTTTAGATGGGGGCATAAATCCAATGAATAAAAAAGTGAAATTTTATACTGTATCTTTTGTAAATCAAATGGGCGAACCTAATAGCTTAAATGTAATGAGTTTTTTAAACACTTTAGAAAATTTATTTTTGGAGGATAAGCTTAAAGTACCAAGTGAAGCATATGGAAAAAACGTATATATGTTTAAATATATTCGTTCTGATAACAACCCGAGCAAGGAGTTTGTTATACCATTCGGCACATTAAAGCAAAATACGCCATACCAAACGTTAGATTCTAATCCGAAAGAAATAACTCCCGCAAATATGAAGCTGTACGATATTAACTTGTTTTACTATAATGCTGACGAAGGAATTGCGGCAATGACTTGTGACAGAGGCGCGCCGAATAATAAGGTCGTTTCGGCATTCTTAAGTAGTTTTATTGAATCTGAAGAGTTTATGTTTTCTATAAAGCCTATTCTTTATGAAACAGGAATAGAAGTAATTCGTAACTCACGCTTTGTAAAGTCAGTTACAATCATATTAAATCTTGATGCGAATATCAATAAATACTACAATGATAACATACATACTGAAAGCTCATTAATCAAACAGATTTTAGAGTTAATAAAAGCAGTAAAGGGAGAAATTGATAACCGCACATTTAAGCTTGAGCTTGGATTGGGGCACTCCAGAAGGGATTCAATGAATGTAGAAAATACACTAAATCTTTTATCGTCATTTGATCTAAAGAGCGATGTCGTAAAGGAAGTAAGCTTAAATTTTGTAGGCGGCGGAAGTGAAAAGGTGCAATTGGCTAAATTGAAAAATAAAGATATAGAGTTAAATGAAATGCTTCCTCACGAGGGCAAGGGTTCTTTACTTGCAGGAGAAATGCTGGACAGTATTGACATTGCCATTGAACATAACAGAAGAGTTATAAACAAGAGACTGAGGGATTTTAAAAACAGCAAAGAAAAAACTGATGGTAATATCGAAATAAGGACAGGAGAAAAAAATGACAGATTACCGGAAGAGGTTTATGCGTAGTGTTATATCAAGCACTGTTTTTACGGTGTTTTTTATGGCAGTCTGCTATGTAGCTGACAAATACTTTAAAATTAATCTGATGGGTTTTTCCAAGCACTTTGACAGCAGTCTTAAATCAAATACGATTGATTTTATAGGATTGTGCATCGGAATATATATCGCAGTCATATCTATCTTAGCGTCTCAAAGAACATCACTAACTGTTGAGATCAGCAGAAAGAAGTACGATGTTAAGTTTGTAGCTGCCATAAGCAATGGACTGATTTTCAATTTAATAACAGTAGTTTATTTATCATTTTCAAAAATGGACAACAGTATCTCATTGTCGTTTTCAATAGCATTAGCAGCCATTTCATTTTCTTATTTTATCAGATTTCTTATATATCTGGTTTTAATGTTCTGTTATAATATGTCGGTGATTGCGATTGAAAACCAAAAGGAAGAAGAATTTAAAAACGAGCTGTTATCCGAACTTGAAGAAATACGCAAATCTTTAAAATAATACCCCCCGAACGCTCCACGGAGCGTTCTTTTTTATGCAAACAGCAGGATAGTGTAAAGTAACACGCCGCAGTCCTTATGCGGAGATCGGGTTCGACCCCCAGTCCTGCAACCATATTAATTTTAAATACGAAGCGAGGTGAGGTGATTGCCTAATGAACATAACTTAATACCAAATTCCGAGAGATCTCCGAGTGAACTCCGAGAAATAACGTCTAAGGGGGGAAAGAAATCGGGGGAAGTGCGCCGCAGGAAAAAGACAATGAAGCAGGTGATGGATTTTTTGCTGTCACTTCCCGCAAATACTGCCGCCGATTACGATCTGCTTGTTAATCAAGGAGTTGATCTTAATGGCCTGGACGAAGATTTTGTGAATAATATGCTTATTGTGAACACAGCTTTGCTGGAACAGGCCAAACAGGGAAATGTAAAAGCTATCCATGAACTGAGGGGTATAATACAGGATGACGCTTATCTGAATATACAACGTGATAAACTAAAGCTTGAAAAACTGAAAAACGATCCGCCGAAATCTGAGCTCAAAGCATATGGAGGGATTCCGGCAAATATGATAGCGCCGGCGTTTTCTCCGGTGCTTTTTGATATAGAAGAAAATAAATATGCGGAATATGTATTTCCGGGAGGCAGAGGATCTGCCAAATCATCATTTATTGGTCTTAATGTGGTTGACCTGCTGATTAAGCATGATAATATACACGCCTGTGTACTCAGAGCCGTAGGAAACACGATCAAGGATTCCGTCTATTCGCAGATACAGTGGGCAATATCAGCGCTTATGCTTGATGATGATTTTGCGTTTACAAAATCGCCGCTGGAGATCACACGGATATCTACCGGACAGAAAATATATTTTCGAGGTGCGGACGATCCAAACAAAATCAAGTCGATCAAGCCGCCGTACGGATATATCGGTATTTTGTGGTTTGAAGAACTGGATCAGTTTCAGGGCGAAGAAGCTGTCAGAAAAATAGAGCAGTCGGTAATCAGAGGAGGGGATATTACATATAAGTTTAAGTCGTTTAACCCTCCAAAGTCGGCGCTGAACTGGGCAAATAAATATATCAGGATCCCACGAGCGGACAGACTTGTGACAGAAAGCAATTATCTGTCGGTACCCAAAAAGTGGCTTGGAAAATCTTTTTTGGACGACGCAGAATTCCTGAAGGAAACCAATCCGGCGGCTTATGAAAATGAATATCTGGGAGCTGCAAACGGTACAGGAGGAAATGTATTTGACAATGTGGAGATCAGGGAAATAACTGACGAAGAAATTAACCGCTACGATAATGTTATGAACGGGGTTGACTGGGGCTGGTATCCGGATCTGTATGCGTTTGTACGGGTACAGTATGCTCCAGCACAGCATACTTTGTACATTTGGCAAGAATACACCTGCAACAAACAGTCAAACGAAATGACGGCGAAAAAGCTGCTTGAACTCGGGATCACTTCTTACGACCTTATAACCTGTGATAGTGCGGAAAAGAAATCGGTTGGAGATTACAAAGCCTATGGTTTGCTTGCGCGAGGTGCGGAAAAAGGCCCGGGAAGCCGTGAGTATTCCTATAAATGGCTTCAGTCGCTAAATAAGATCATAATTGATAATAAGCGCTGCCCGATTGCGGCTCAGGAGTTCCTTGATTATGAGTATGAAAGAGACAAAGAAGGAAATGTGATAAGCGGGTATCCCGACGGCAACGACCATGTTATCGACGCCGTTCGCTATGCCACGGAGAGAATATGGAAAAGGCGGGGTCAGTAAGCAATGAACTTATTAAGATCGGCAAAGGAGTGGATAAGACGGATGTTTTCAAAGCAGGAAATAAAAAAGGCATATGGCGATATAAATGTCGCAGTTTCGGAAAGTATGGCATTTGCTATTAACGAGTGGGATAATATGTACTGCGGTCGGGCTTCGTGGGTAAATGAAAAAACAGGAGTTTGCTCACTTCGAATCGAACAGGCGATAGTCAGGGAGTTTTCCAACACATCCGTAAATGAAATGGAGGTTACCGTATCCAACCCCCAGCTTGACTGTATATTCAAAAATGCTACAAAAAATCTGAATAAAAACCTGCAAAGGGGTCTTGCTACGGGGGCTATGATAATTAAGCCGCTCGGCAAGGACAAGGTTCAATATCTTCCCCAGTCTGCGTTTTTGCCGATTGAATATGATGTTAACGGACGCCTTGTAAAGGTCATATTTCCCGAGGTAAAGCAGATAGGCGATAATGATTACCGTATTAGACTGGAATATCACAGCCTTGATAAAAGTGGTCTTTCAATCACAAATAGAGCCTTTGAATCATCGGACGGCTTGTCTTTGGGCAGAGAAATTCCACTGTCAGAAGTATGCGGGTGGGAGACCCTTCCACCGATAATACATTATCCTGAAATGGATCGTCCGGCATTCGGGTATTATGCAAATCCTATTGATAATGTGATCGACGGAACTTTTGCAGGCGTTTCCGTTTTTGATTCCGCCAAAGACTTGATACGTCTTGCGGATATACAGTTCGGAAGACTAGACTGGGAATTTGAGAGCGGGGAGCGGAGGATAGATCTTGATGACGCAGCTTTTCGTGAAATTGAAAGCGCAGGTAAGGAAAAAGGCTTGGAAATAAGCCGTATATACCGCAGCGCAGGAAATATGGATGAACTTTTCAAAGAATTTTCTCCTCAGCTGCGGCAGTCTGATTTTATCTCAGGACTGGAAGAATACAAACGTGAAATAGAATTTGCAGTTGGGTTGTCTTACGGAGATATTTCAGACCCTCAGACGGTAGACAAAACCGCAACTGAGGTAAAATCGTCTAAACAGCGTAAATATGATACAGTTACAGCGATACAAGAGAATTTGAGAAGCTGTCTTGACGATCTGTGCTATGCGCTTGCCTTCTACAATTGCCTTACGCAGAGTGGATATAAATTTTCGGTCAATTTTGAGGACAGTGTACTTACGGACGATGAAACCAAACGGAATCAGGACAGACAGGACGTTGCTATGGGCGTAATGCCCTTGTGGGAGTACCGTATGCGTTGGTATGGTGAGGACGAGGCAACCGCTAAGTCTATGACCCTTGATAGTATAGCAAATGTCTTGGACGAGGTAAAGCTCGTAACGCCGAATAAGTCATCAGAGCCTGCGGCAGGGACACAAAGCCATTCTAAACGGAGATAGGGAGTAACATAAATGCTTAGTCCTAACGAGTTAGAAGCCGTTTCAATGGTTTTAGACGAGCCTATGAAAGCCCTTGAAACTCAAATCATGCTGGATATAGTCCGTAGGATAAAGATCAATGCGGAAATTACCCGTGCGGCTGACTGGCAGATTAATCGGCTGCACCAATTGGGAATGAGTAAGCGGGAGATTAAAAAAATCATAGCCGAATACCTGAAACTGGATAAGGCGGAAATAAACCACCTGTATAAGGATATAATCAGAAAGGGTTATTCGCACGATGAGGAGCTGTACAAATACAAAGGAAAGCAGCAGATACCCATTGACGATAATGCAGAACTTCAGTTGCTTTTGACTGCCGTATCTGCTCAGACGGCGGGAGAGTTAAAAAACATTTCCCGGTCGCTTGGTTTTGCAGTACGGCAGCCCGGCGGAAATCTCGGTTTTGTGCCCTTAGCAGAATACTATCAAAAAGCAATTGACAATGCTGTTATGGGCATTGCAACAGGTGTTTTTGATTATAACACCGTCATCAAAAAGACTATTGCCGAAATGACAAACAGTGGCTTGCGTACTGTGGACTATGCGACAGGCTGGACTAATCGTGTTGATGTTGCTGCACGTCGCTCAATTATGACGGGGCTTTCACAGCTCACGGCAAAGGTCAACGAGCAGAACGCAAAGGAACTTGATACAGATTACTTTGAAATTTCGTGGCACAGCGGTGCAAGACCGTCTCATCAGGTATGGCAGGGAAAATGGTATACCAAAGCACAGCTTGTCAGCGTATGCGGTCTGGGCACTGTCACGGGACTTTGCGGAGCAAATTGTTATCATGATTATTACCCTGTTATCCCCGGAATATCTGAGCCGACTTACTCCGATGAGGAGCTTAAGAAAATGAATGCCGCTGAAAATAAGCCGACCGAGTATAACGGCAAGCAGTATACCAAGTATGAAGCTTTGCAGCGTCAGCGAAAGCTTGAAACCACAATGCGGGCACAGCGCCAACAGATAAAGCTTTTACAGGAAGCGGGAGCAGACGAGGACGATATAATAAATGCAAGGTGCCGTTACCGCGGAACATCTCAGGAGTATACAAGGTTTTCAAAAGCTATGGACCTGCCTCAGCAGAGAGAACGTGTAACAGCTGACGGACTGGGGAATATTGGGGTCGGGGAGATCAAAGTTGACTTGACGGAAAAAGACTATAGTGATATAATTGAGATGAAAGGTAAGATGTCTGACCGTGATGTGCGTAAGTGGTATGATTATCACGATAAAAGAATTGGCGAGCATATTGATATTGAACAAACATTGGAAAACCAAGCAAAGCAATCGCATTCTTTAAGAAACGAGTACAAATATCAAGCGAGGGAGCTTATGAAAGATCAAGTCAAAAGAAAATGGCTTGATGAAAATAAGCCGTTACACGATTTTGATTTTTACTACAGAAAATACAGCAAATTGTATGACAACCCCGAAGATATATATAAAGCTATCATTGACAGCTCAATGAGGCCTAACAAGGAAGTGAATAAACAGTTTGGATTGGAGTGAGCGGCATGTATAATTATGAAATCTGCAATATTTTTGATAAGGAAATATTTTCAAAGCAGTGTAACGCTTTGGAAAAGCATATTCCTCAGCTTGAAAAGGACATTTTCGCTGAAGACGTGGACGGCTCTCAATGTCAGGTTTATATTTTTCCTGATGGCAAAACATTGAAAGTTATTAATGATAAACTTATTGGAGTTGAAATTGATTCTGAAGTAGACCTGAACCAATATTTTGACTAAGCTTGCGAAAGTAGGAATTCAAAGTTTTATTTTCTGGAGCTTTTGGATCTGCTTTAAAAATTCAATACGAATATAAGCGCTCAGCTTCGGCGTGGCGCTTATATTATGCCTAAAATATAACCGTTGAATAGAGAAGATACGAAATCTATTTTTAAGGAGATTAACATGAATGATAATTTTACATGTATATATAAGATATTAAGAGCCTTAGAAAAGGCAATGGATTGCACAGAGTTCGATTTGTCACAGATAGATCACACGACTTTAGAAGTTAGTAAAGAGCGTTGGGCAAAATACATTGAAATGATGTGTGACGTTGGGTATATTAAGGGTGTGAGAATATATGAGAATGTATATGATGAAATATGTGTTGAGGATAATGGAATAAGGATAACGCTCAAGGGGCTAGAATATCTCAGCGAAAACACGATTATGCAGAGAATGTACAAAACAGCAAAAGGAGTTAAAGATTTAATTCCTCTACCTTAGAAACAGCACAAACGAATATGGAATATGATGACGAGGGACATCAGGCATTTGTTGTGAAATAAAAAAATACGGAACTAAGCGCTTTGAGAAATCAGAGCGCTTTTATTATACCCAAAATATGAGAGTAGGAAGGAGTGATTGTCAGCAGCCTTGACACTAAGAAATAGACAGCACAAAGCGTATGTTATGCCCTGAGTACGGCGTTAAACTGCTTGCTCTGAGACCGGCTCGGTCTCTTACTTTCAACTGCGGGCGGCGCAGGTCAATAAAACGCAGAAAGGAAAAATATGAAAAACATTTTTGAAATTTTATCGTCACAGGGTATCGAAATCCCTGAGGAAAAAAAGCCGGAGCTGACAAAAGCGTTTGCTGAAAATTATAAAACCGTTGCGGAATTTGACCGTGTAAAAAACAGACTTGAAGTAGAACGCGACAATTATAAGGACAGCCTTGAAACCGCCCGTAACACGCTTAAAGGCTTCGAGGGGGTCAACGTTGACGAGCTTAAAGGAAAGATTGATCAGCTTACTAGCGATCTTACATCTAAAGAAGCTGAGTATCGGGAAAAAATCTCAGACATGGAGTTCACTGCTGTATTGGACAGTGCGATAGCATCCAGCGGGGCGAGAAATGCAAAGGCTTTAAAGGCTCTGCTTGACGTGGATACCCTCAAAGCAAGTAAAAACAGGTCTGATGACATAAGGTTGGCCATAGAAACGGCCAAGAAAGAAAATGATTATCTATTTGTGTCAGCTGAGCCATTTGCAAATCCTGTAGCTCCTACAAGTCCCCCTAACCCAAACAAAAAAATGACCCTTTCCGAAGCAATGGCGTATAAAAACGCAAATCCGGATGCGGACATAAACACATTGATCTAAATTAACAGGAGGTAAACTAATATGCCGGGAATTTTTGATTCTAAAAACTTTAATACTGAGGTGTTCGGGGCTTATGTAGATAAGACCCCCAATCTTAACAGAAACGAACTTATACGATCAAAAGCAGTGAGATCAAAGCAGGATATCGCAGGTATGTTTAAAGACCAGGTCGGAGGTAACTACATTGTAACTCCGATCTTCGGACGCATAGGGGGTAGCGCCCTTAATTATGACGGTAAGACAGACATTACCGCTACTAGCAGCAAAACCTATACTCAGGGTCGTATAGTGATCGGGCGCAGTAAAGCCTGGGTGGAAAATGACTTTAGCTATGATATAACAGGAGGGGTTGATTTTCTCGCTCAGGCGGCATCGCAGGTCGGTGAATACTGGGATGATATTGATCAGCAGACTATACTTAGTACGCTTAAAGGCATTTTTTCAATGACGGGAGCCGAAAATCTAAAATTCGTGAATAGCCATACGTACGACATCTCGGATAACGCAGGAAGCGCAGGAATGTTTGCACCCACAACTCTTAATACAGCTTTACAAAAAGCATTGGGGGATAATAAAGCTAAGTTTTCGCTTGCTATTATGCATTCCGCCGTGGCTACAAATCTCGAGAATTTACAGCTGCTGGAGTACATGAAGTATACGGATAAGGACGGAATACAGCGCAGCCTGACGGTCGCAACCCTTAATGGCAGAACTGTGCTTATTGATGATGGTATGCCGACTGAGGACGTAGCCGCCGGAAGTGATGCCGAAGCTTACACCAAATACACTACCTATGTTTTAGGCGAGGGAGCGATCGAATACACGAACTGCGGAGCAAAGGTGCCGTACGAAACCGCCAGAGACCCTAAGGTCAACGGAGGACAGGACACCCTTTACAGCAGACAGCGGAAGGTCTTTGCACCGTGCGGGATCTCCTGGACAGACGGGTCTATTATATCCCCCACAGATTCCCAGCTTGAAACGGGATCTAAATGGTCGCTTGCAAATTCTGGCGAAAGCAGCAAGGAATACTACCCCCATAAGGCTATACCTATCGCCAGAATTATTACCAGAGGATAAGGAGGCGATGTAATGCGTGTATATGCGGATTACTCGTTTTATATCGACGATTATTTGTGCGGCAGGAAAGAAGTTTTGAATTTAGCCGGATACATCTATTACGCCCGAGCAGCGTCGTTGCTGATACAAAAATATGCAGGGGGAAATATTAATGAAGATGATGTCCCCGATTGCGTAAAAATGTGCTGCTGCGAGCTTGCGGAATTCATATGTAAAAACGAACAGCTTAGAGATCAGCAGGGAATGGTATCATCTGAGAGTGTAGGAGGCTGGAGCAGATCCTATGAAAGTACAGAGGTTCGTAATGCGGCAATTGACAAAAATACTCACGACATTATATATAAGTGGCTTTCGGGTACAGGACTATTGTATAGGGGCGTGAGATAATGCTGACAAATACAGATTGCACTTTGTACGCTTATGACAAGGCTACCGGCGGCTTCATCCGTCACAAAATGGAGAATGTCTATTGGCGTGAAAACAAGGCGGGAAACGTGCTAAAAAGTGGGTTGCAGACAGCTGACAGCACAACAGTATATATCTATACCGATGAGGTCGTCCCTCAATCGGTATCAAAGGATATGCTTGTGAAAGGAGCTTGTGATTTTGAGTTTGATAACTCATCAGCACAAAGTATTTCGGCAAGTATGAAAGCTTTCAGAGGGGCGCACAACTATATCACTGTGATGAGCATTGATAACTATATGTATGGCGGGAATCCGCATATCGAGGTAAGCGCAAAATGAAAATTATACAGCCAAAGGATACAGATATTCTAAAGTGGAATAAAAATTTTGGCGTAGCAAAAACGTCAAGGCTAATTAAAGCCCAGAAATTTATTGACAACGAATGTATCAGACTTATGGCCCAGTATACACCGACGCTTAACACGGCTCTTCGAAAATCAGTCACAACGGGCACAAAAATCGGCAGCGGAAAGATCAAATATGTATCTCCATACGCACGTTATCAATATTACGGAAAGCTTATGGTCAGTATTGTAACCGGATCATCTTATGCAAGGCACGGTGAAAGCAAGGTGCTTACTAACACAGACCTTAAATACAGCACAGCAAAAGCTCCGCTGGCGGGAAAAATGTGGTTTGAACGTATGAAAGCCGATAAAAAAGAAGTTATACTTCGAGGAGCGGCAGCGATTATGGGAGGTGAGCCTAAATAAACATAATAGAACTTGTACAGGACTGTCTTATACAGTTTCCGAAAATATCTGACGTTTGCAACGAAATCCATATTGATTTTACAGATGACGAGCCGACAAGCTACGGCCTATCATCAACAGGCGATACCCTGCTGAGCGAAGACATCCTCGGGAATCAAAAAAGACAGCACAGCTTTATACTGTATGCCGTGTATCAGAGCATGAATGATTATGACAGGCTTGCAAACAGCGGCGTACTGCTGGAGCTGCAGATGTGGCTTGAGCAGTTTGCAGACCAGCAGGAAATAACAGCTGAAATGGGCGATACAATGTACACAGGAACGCTGACAAAACTAACCTGTGCAAACGGTATGGTATATGCCATACCAAACGGAAATACAAACGACGCTGTGCAGTATCAGTTACAGATACAGGCGCAGTATAAAATAGACATATAGGAGGTAGATCACATGCCGAAATATAAATACGAAAGCGGAAAGCTTAACAGAAGCCATATGCTGCATTATATTGACAGCTCATTTGGGGGAGATACTCCCGCATGGTATCTTTTGGGGAAGGATATTGAGGATACCAGCGTAAACCTTAACCCCGATGTATCACAGAAGAAAAACATACTTGACGAGCCTGTTACCGATGACGTAGGCTATACGCCGGAGCTTGATGTTGATACCTTTTACGCCAATCCAGACGACATCATCTATCCAAAGCTAAAGGATATCGCACTAAACCGTCTCACCGGAGACGCCTGCAAAACAAAGGTACTGGAGGTACTGATAGACAAAAAGACAGGCGATTACGACGCATGGGTAGAGGACTGCGTTGTTAAGCCTCAGTCTTACGGTGGACCCCAGGGCGGTGTAAATATACCCTATAACGTATACTTTAACGGCAACAGGCAAGAAGGAACGGCAAAATTTGGGGCGGATCATGCGCCTACCTTTACAGCCGGCAGTTCCCTTCCGAGCAGCGAAGATTACTAGTTAAGAGGGCAGTTTTAGCACTGCCCTTAATATTTTATATTAGGAGGTTTATATGCAGTCTATTAATTTTAATACCGGATACAAAGAATACGCCATCAACGGAGACGATAGCAAAACTATCAGGGTTAACATATCAGACCTTAATATTCCCGCTCGTGTTGACGAAGTCCAGAATTTTTTTGAAAACCTAGCCGATAAATTTAAGGAGGAAGATAGGCAGATAGCAGCTGATGATCTGTCAGAGCTTGATAAACAGCTCCGCGATAAGATAAACTATGCATTCGGGTCAGACGTATGCACAAACGCATTCGGAACTGTCAATTGCCTGTCACCGCTGAGCGACGGAAAGATGCTCGCAGAAGCCTTTCTCGAGCAGCTTATACCTGTGGTCGAGGCGGACATGAAAGCCGCTGCTCAGGCTCATGCCGTACACATCAAGAGCAGGGCTGAAGAGTACATTGCCGCAGCTAAAAATGCCCCCGCCGATCCACAGAATTCCAGGCTTACAGACATCACAGAAATAACAAAAGAACAGAAGGACGCTATACTGAAAGAGTATACGGAGCAGGGCAAATGATCGGGGCGCTGCCGACAAGTCTGGAGGTAGGCGGCAGACAATACAGTATCCGTTCTGATTTCCGTGTGGTTCTTAACATATTTGAAGCGTTGAACGACCCTGAGTTTGCTGACCGTGACAAAGTATATATAATACTGAAAAGCCTTTATGTAGAAGACATACCCGAAAATCATCTTAAAGAAGCTCTCGAAATGGCGTCTTGGTTTATGGACGGGGGAAATATGCCGAAGTCAAAGCCGCTCCCGGGCAGGAAAACATTTGATTGGAAGCACGACGAAGCCATTATATTTCCGGCGATAAATAAAACGGCCGGTTATGAGGTCAGAGGCGCTGAGTACCTTCATTGGTGGACTTTTATAGGTTACTTTAACGAGATCGGTGACGGTCTGTATTCGACGGTTATGCACATCAGGTGTAAAAGGGCGAGCGGAAAGAAGCTTGACAAGGGGGAGCAGGAGTTTTACAAAAACAACAAGGACCTTATAGACATAAAGGAGCAGAAATCTATATACGAACTCAAAGCTGAAAAAGCCGACGAGGACTTTTTGAATACACTTACAGGGCGGTGATGACTAAGGACTGACGGATACTTAAATTTTGACACGAAGATAAGCACAAAAGGCTTTAATAAAGGGACGAAAGAAATCAATGGCGGGTTAGGCAGTTTAAAATCAATGTTAGGCAAAGTTGCAGTTGCCGCAGCGGCTGCTTTTAGTGTTTCTAAGCTTGTTGAATTCGGCAAACAGGCAGTAGAAACCGCTTCTGATCTTGCAGAGGTGCAGAATGTTGTGGATACGGCATTTGGCAGTATGGCAGATAAGATGGAGAAGTTTGCCGATGTATCGATAAAACAATTCGGTATATCCAGACTTGCGGCGAAACAGACGGGTTCTACCTTTATGGCTATGGCCAGAGGTATGAATATATCCATGGACAACGCAAGCGACATGGCTGTGGCTTTAACGGGGCTGTCTGCGGACATGGCGTCCTTTTATAACGTTGAGCAGGATGTAGCTTCTGCCGCGCTTAAGTCAGTCTTTACGGGCGAAACGGAAACGCTTAAGCAATTTGGTATTGTAATGACCGAAGCAAACCTGGAGGCTTATGCGCTTGCTCAGGGAATAAACAAGTCGTTATCGGCAATGTCGCAGGCGGAAAAGGTACAGCTTAGATATAACTATGTAATGTCACAGACTGCTCTGGCTCAGGGCGATTTTGCCAAAACCTCTGACGGTTGGGCGAACCAGACCAGAATACTTTCTGAGCAATGGAAAGAGTTTGGATCAACTGTAGGTACTGTACTGATGACCGCACTGCTGCCGGCGATCAAGTCGCTTAACACGGCTCTGTCAAACCTTATATCTTTTGCGCAGGAGGCTGCTCAGGCGATAGCTGCGGCATTTGGTATTGAATTACAGACCGGGGGAGACAGTACAGCGGGTCTAGTTACCGATTCGTCAGCTCTTGCCGATAATTCAGCTGATGCGGCAGATAATTATGAATCAATGGCTGAGGCGGCAGAACAGGCTCAAAAGGCCAACGAGGGTAGTCTTGCAAGCTTTGACAGGATTAACAAACTCGGCGACAGCAAAACAAGCACTGCAAACAGCAGCGGTTCCGGAGCTTCGGGGGTTAATACTGGGATCTACGGTAATCAGGGTACAATATCGACCAAGGTCGATATAGACACCAAGGAGGCAGAAAACAATCTGACCAAGTTCCTGAAACGCCTAAAAAAGACGTTTTCAGAATTGTTTAAGCCTCTCCAGAAAGCTTGGGACAAAAACGGGAAAGCAGTTACCGATTCTGCAAAGAAATCATTGAAAAATATACTCGGATTAGTAAAAGAGATAGGGGGCTCGTTTAAGACTGTCTGGACTAACGGCACGGGTGAAAAGATAGTCGGACATATACTTGATATTCTGAAGAATATCAACGAAACGATAGGTAATATAGCGGACAGGCTGAAAACCGCATGGACGACCGATAATCTTGGTACGGATATTATACAGCACGCTGCGGATATCTTTGATACGATTCTGAGCCACGTAGATAATATAACCGGCAAAATTTCGGAGTGGGCAAAAACCCTTGACTTTGAACCTTTGCTTACTGCTCTTGACAATCTACTTAAAGCGGTAGAGCCATTTGCGGACACCATAGGAGAGGGACTGGAGTGGTTTTTTGATAATGTTCTGCTGCCTTTGGCAAGCTTTGTGATCGAAGATGTTGTTCCGAATTTTCTTGATCTTCTCGCGGGAGTTATATCTGCTCTAGACGCTGTTATCGTAGGGGCTCAGCCTACACTCACTTGGCTGTGGGATAGCGTTTTACAGCCATTTGCTAAGTGGACAGGAGGTATAATCGTCAGCGTTATAAAAGACCTGACCGATAAATTAAAGAGCTTTTCCGACTGGGCGAAGGAAAATCAGGCAGCGATGGATACTATAACGTCTGTTATTTTAGGCTTTTTTGCCGGCATTGTATTCTATTACACCGTTAAAAAGATCGTTGCTTTGATCGTAGGCATAAAAAAAGCGTTTGAAGCATTTGGTACGATCAGCTTTTTAGCGGGCGGAAAAATAGCGCTTGCCGCATTAGCTGTAGGGGTGCTTGTTGCCGGAATTGTAGAAATCTCAAAGAACTGGGATAAGCTTGCTCCTGCACAGCAGGCAATCACGATACTGGGAAGCCTTGCTGCAGCAGCTATGGCTGCCGCAATAGCAATAGCTATATTCCACACCTCCTGGTCAGTCGGCATTGCCGCAGCCGCTATAGCCGCTGGACTTACCTCTTTGGGACTTATGACATACTTTCTTAATGCGGGCGGCGACGGCGGGAGTACGACATATGAATCTGCTTCCGGTGTTACACATGGCGGGGGAGGAGGCAGCTTTGCAGGCACAATAGACGATGACGTAGCTAATTCTTATCGTGCGGATGCAGAAGATTTTTATAACAGCTACGACTTTAACTCCGATTTTCAGCTTCCAAAATTCGCCAGCGGAGCCTATGTCCCCGCCAATTACGGCGAGTTTTTGGCGGTACTCGGCGATAATAAGAGGGAGGCGGAATTTGTTGCACCGGAGAGCAAGCTCAACGAAGCCGTGGAAAATGCGATCAGGAAATATGGAAACAGCAGCGCGAAACAGCCGGCAATAGTATATGTTATGCTTGATGGTAAGGTAGCTGCAAAGGCTGTTATCGATAATATAAACAATACGACCGGCAGCTCGGGCGAATGTCCGATCAGTATTTAGGAGGCGATCAAATGGATAACAATATAGTAGTTGACGGAGTAACGCTGCCGCCTCCCGCACAGGAGGGAGTTTCATACGCTCCCGAAGCAATTTGGAGTGAAAACGCAGGCAGAGCCGGAAACTGCGATTTTGTCGGGGATGTCCGAGCCGTTAAAGGCACGCTGTCTATAACGTGGGAAAGCCTTACATATTCTGAGGTGTCTTTGATAAGAGGAGCATTCACACAGTTAGGTAAGCCGTTTTTTAACGTTACCTTTACTGATGATACAGGTCAGCGTAAAGTCCTCCGCTGCTACTCGACGCTGCCGTCATCGTCAATACGCATATACAACAAATCGGGAGATGTTGCAAATATGACCGTAGACATTGTCGAGGTCTGAAGGAGGTCGAAATGTACAATCTGCAATCAAAGGAAGTATCCGAATACATAATGTCGGACAGCCGGACGTTTAGGGTAATAATGGAGTTTACGGACGGAACGAAACTTGAAAATGAGATAGCTAAGCTGTCTATTGACGCTCAGACAGCCAAAAAGGACATAAAAGCCGGAGATACGATCTCACATGGAATTACAGCTGAAATAACAGGTCTTACCTCTGATTTATCAGGGAAGACTTTTGTACTCTACTTATACGCCGTTAACCTATACAGCGAAATTGTAAAAGAGCTGATACCATTCGGTAGGTACAAGGTAGTATCGTGCAAACAGTTGGGGGTAAGGTGGAGGCTGGAAGCTTACGACGGGTTATACAAGTCTGACGGCGCATACAAGTCAACATTAATCTATCCCACAACTACCGATCATGTGGAGCTGGAGATATGCAACAAGCTTGGCATACTGCCGCCAAGATATAATACAAGTCAGCTGACGGACAAGGACGGAGAGCCGATATTGACAGCAGACGGTGAGGAGATATATGTCAGGGATTCCGCCCCGGCTGTAATTAACGCCCCACTCGAAGAATGTACCTATCGAGAAATGCTAGGCTACTGCGCCGCTCTGGACAGCGGCAAATGCGCCATGATAGACCGTGAGGGTCACCTTATACATAAGGGGTGGACTGATATTGACTACACTATATCAGCAGGAAGAGCTGATGAACCAGAAACCGATGATAAGGATATAACGATCACCCAGATCGTTTGTCAAGTAAGTGAGGATAAAAATCTGACGATTACGGCTATTCCCGGACGTGCTATGACGTTTGCCAACCCTTATATGACGCAGGAGATCATGGGAGATATAGCGTTAAAATATTTTATGAAGCCTTACCGCCCTCTAAGCATATATCACAGGCTCGGAGATCCTCGGCTTGATATGCTTGATGTCGTAACGGTCGTTAAGGCTGACGGTACAAGCTACCGTGTGCCGATCATGTCAATGTCCTACAGCTATGACGGAGGTCTGAGCGCACAGATTGCCGCAACAGGTACTTCGGACGCAGACAACAAAGCAAATGTTGACGGTCCGATCACAAAGCACGTAAAAAAGATAGTAGCTGCAGCCAAAAATGCGACGGAAGAAAAATTAAAAGCCTCCTTCCAGGAGGCTATAGATTACATTGTCGGCAACGAGGGCGGATATGTAGTCACAAAGTATAACTCGGACAATCAGCCTATTGCGACATATTATACTGACAATATGGACATTGAAAAAGCCAAAGAGTTTTTATTAATCAACAATCACGGAATTGCCGGCGGTACAAACGGCATATACGGTCCGCTCAACACTGCTATAGATATACAGGGCCGTATCAACGCCACTCAGATACTTACGGGTATACTCTCTGCTATTGTTATCCAAAGTCTTAATTACGACGTTGAAAAGAAAACAGGCTCAAAGATCAACCTTGAGGACGGAACGTTTAGTTTCGGCGGAGGGGCTATGACATTTGGAAATAATCTGCTCAAGCTTATAGGCTGCGCTATAGATAATGGTAAGTTTAGGGTTGACAGTGATGGTAACGTAATTATGACCTCCGCCAATATTACCAACGGTAACATCAACTGCGGCGCCGGTAAGTTTCGGGTTGACAGTGCAGGTAACGTAACGGCAAACAGCCTTAAGTCCTCATCGGCAGAGATTACGGGCGGTAATATCAACATCACAACTTCGTCTGAATCTAATAGTGCTATTACATTATCCTGCAATGAGTGGACAGCAAAGAACAGCCCATTAGGCATTTCTATAACTAATTCTAATACAGGTGGTAAAATAGATATACAAGCCGGTGGTGTGTTTTTATATGACATAGCGGATATTTATATAGATTTAAACGGTTACCCTTACAGTTTACGTGGTTTTATGAATACTGTTTACAAGTATATGGAGAACCACAAATAATATCAATTAGTCTATAGACTGCGGAAGTGTATATGTTTGTGTTTCAATAACGAGCGAAACAGGAGCAGCTTGTAAAAAAACGATCTCATCATTCATGACAACGGCAAGCCAGTCACTGTTAGCTCGCCCTTTAACTACAAATTGTGTTCCAGCGGGAAATTCATATAGAGCTTCTGAGTTTTTGTCGGGTGCTTTGTACAATATTACATCATAATTAGCTTCTACTGTTTCATCGGATGAGTATTCATACCACGTTGTATCAAATGTCTGCGCCGTCGTAGTTGTAGCGGAAGTAGTTGTTGTGGAGGAGGTGGTGGTACTCTTTACGGTTGTAGTTGTCGTGGTTGTGCTTGCTGTAGTGGTAGTCGTGGTAGTCGTTGACTGCTCACTTATCTGGCTTTCAAGCTCGGCTACACGTTTTTCTAATTCATCTGTTTTACTGCTCTCATTGCTGTCCTTGCAGGCGGTTAGAGCGGTACAGGCAAGGCTTAATGTAAGTAATAAGGTAAGTAGTTTTTTCATAGCTATCAATCTCCTTCGATTTGAGCTTTAGAGTTAACATTATTTATTGTTACATAAACAGCTTCTATTTTCGGTGCTTTTACATTTTCTCCGAATATGGTTTCTCCCTTTACAAATCCTACGCTCTCTCCCCAGATTGTAACGGCATCGCCCTCAAGGATACGGGTGCCGCTACTATCAAATGCAAAGATAATATAATCAGTGCTGTCATTAACGGCTAGTCTGTAAACTCCGTCCTCTATCTCCTGAAGCACCTCTCCCGAAAATTTAAAGTATTCTCCCGATTTAGCGTTCCCGTCCCTGGCTATTTCTTCGTATGTAACCGACTGGCACAGCTTCTTGTATTCCGATTCGGTATACTGAGCGGCATTGGATTGTACTTCATGCTTTTCCTTTGCTTTGTTATATCCGCCGCTGAAACCGGGTATGATCCAGACAAAAAGGGCGATGACTATTATAACAAATAGAAATGCGCCCAGACAGCCACCCGGGGTCAAACTGTGAGATTTGACAGCAGAAGCATTATTCTCCTGCGGCGACCTACGCTGCTTTCTTTTATATAAAAGGTAATATATGCCGAGTACAACTATTAAAATTGGGATCAAAACATAAAGTACGATTTCCATTGAATGTCCCCCTATTAATTACTTTAGTTAATTATACATCTCATGGGGTAATTTGTCAAGAAATAAGACAAAAAATGAAAATAGTAAACAAGGATATAAAAGAAATAATAGTTACAAAAAAGACGGAGAACTCGCTGCAACTATTACAGATGAGGATATTATACTTGAGGGGGATTTTCAAGTATAATTAAGGATCGCAGATTCTGTGAAAAATAAAAAAGCAACAGTTTTATTATATAAAGTATTGAAATTTCTTCCTTAATGTGATATAATGTAGAAAAAATTGAAGAGGAAGTAATTTTATGACCAAGAAAAAATGCCCTGTTATAGTTATTTGCTTATGTTTTGCTTTTTGGTTCTTATTAATTCCGGGTGCTGTCGGAATTATTCTCTATGTCAGAAATCTGGGCATTGATAAAGAAATTAAAGACGAGAAACAGAAAATAAAATCTGAAATCGATTCTCTGACCGAAAGAAAAGAACAGTGCCAAAACGAATATGACGAGATATGTAATTCTCGGGATAATATTTTGTATCAGTTTCGACAACTGGCGAGAGAAGAAGCGGAAAAGGAACTGGAATATAAGCTGAAAAAGTCAAAAGATGAACTGGACAAGCTCAACAGTGACATCGAGCTTAAAGGGCTTATGCTTCACGATAAAAACGCTGAATATGAGAAAACCTTAAAAGCTCTGGAATTAAACGCTAATAAGGTCGTAAAGCTTAAAGAAATATATAAAAGCTTTCAGTATGCTATAAAAGCGTATGAATCAGGGTCTGATTCTTATCTTGACGAAGCATTGCTGGCTGAGGCTGACGAAATGTTGGAGCCAATTGTTGAAATCAAACTTAACTGTATGAATGTCAAACAGCTGAAATCAAGATATAATCAGGAACAGCGAAACATTCAGGAAGCGTTTAAACGTTATGAGGGCAGATATGCGACTAAAGCTAACATAGCCATTTATAAGCTAATGGTTATTGCTTTGGAAGCCGAACTTCAGAACGTACTGTATTCTCTGAAATTCGGAAAGCTTGAAGATTCGTTAAATGCAGTCAAGGGTATTACATCACGCTATTTGACTATAGCGGTCGACGGTAATCAAAGCATTGCTCCTACAATGAAAAAGTTTATAGGGGAAATTGAATATCTGTTTATTGAATCTATAAAGATAGAATATGAATATCATATGCAAAAAGAGCGCATAAAAGAAGAGCAGAAAGCACTTCGGGAACAAATGCGTCAGGAATCCGAGGAACGCAAAGCGTTGGAAGTTCAGCGCAGACAGGTTGAAAAGGAAGAATCGAAATATATAGCTGAAATTGAGCTCGTAACAGAAAAAATGAAAAACGTAGCTCAGGAACAGCGAAATGATTATGAAAAGCGCATAGCAGAGCTACAGGAACAGCTGAAAGCAGTCAGCGAAAAAAAGGAAGATATAATAAAACTACAGAACGGAAAAGCAGGATATGTCTATATAATATCAAATCTCGGTTCATTCGGAGATCATGTATTTAAAGTCGGTATGACGAGAAGGCTAGATCCGATGGACAGGGTCAAGGAATTAGGCGACGCGTCTGTTCCGTTTTCCTTTGACGTGCATAGTTTTATATTTTCTGATGACGCAGTCGGATTGGAGAACGCTCTTCATAAGGAACTGAACGGCAGGCGTGTAAATAAAGTTAACCTGCGAAAAGAGTTTTTCGATATTTCTTTAGACGAAATAGAGGATATTGTTTACAAATATCAGCCTTCTGCTGAATTTAATAGAACTATGCTTGCCGAGCAATATTATCAGAGCTTGTCAATTGAGAATGAAGTACAAGAAATGGACGAGTATGTAGATGATGAATAGGTGAGGATATACATCGATAGCAAAGTCTGTTGTAGTATGTCTTCGTCTCCCTCTGCATAGAGGGAGAGGATTGAAATAATAAGAACAAAAGGATCGTCGGTGATCTGCTCAGTCTCCCTCTGCATAGAGGGAGAGGATTGAAATAGTAATTTGTAATTGTCAACAGTTCTGCGGCTGAGGTCTCCCTCTGCACAGAGGGAGAGGATTAAAATGAATAATTGAGGATATACATCTTGCACAAATCATTTGACTATATTTTGTGCAAGATTTTTTTCGTAATCTCTTGACTTTTGGCTGACAAAAGTATATACTATAATTATGGCAGACAAAAGAAAAGAGGTGAAAAAATGTCGCCAAGAACTGGTAGACCGACTAATAATCCTAAAGTTGAAAGGGTTACTGTAAGGCTAGACAATGAAAGCTCGAGAATATTAAAGGCTTATTGCGAACAGGAGAAAATTGACAAAGCCGAAGCCATTCGCAAAGGGATTATTAAGTTGGAAAGCGATATAAAAAAATAACACAAACCGCTCACGTAGAAATGCACGGAATGTGTTATTGCAGACAGATTTCTCTATCAAATATATTGTACCACAGATAGAGACTTCTTGTCAAGCATTTTGCAAGAAAGAATAATTTTTCACAAAAATAATTATGTAAATTTGTGCAAGATTTTTTCTTTAGTCTATTGACTTTTTGCCACGCATAAATTATAATATAGGTGTGACAGAAAGAAAGTGAGGTGAACGCATTGTCACCAAGAACGGGCAGACCAAAAGCCGAAAAGCCAAAGGACATAAGGTATAGCATAAGATTAGACGCTGAAACTGAAAAACTGCTACAGGAATATTGTAACAAGCACAAAATCAGCAAAGGCGAAGCAATTCGGCAAGGTATACATCTGCTTTTGCAGAAAAAGTGAAAAGCACCCGCTCTCCCAACCACGAGAATAACGAGTGCTTTAACCGCAGACAGATTGCTCTATCTATAAATATTATACTATAGATAGGCTCTTTTGTCAAGTAACATTAAAGGAAGTGTCAAAATGACAGAAGCAGAAAAGGCGTACAGGAAACAGCTTATTGACAGTATCATAAATGATCTTGAAGAACTGGCAAGAAAGCGGAAGCAAAAAGGAGTTATATCTATGGGAAATACAATGACAGTTACAGTAAATCAGAAGCCGGTATCAGTTAAGGAATACAAAGGGAAGAGAGTAGTGACGTTCCGGGACGTTGATACTGTTCACGGCAGACCTGAGGGAACGGCAAGAAAGCGTTTTAACGACAACAGGAAACACTTTATTGAGGGCGTTGACTATTATAAAATAACGCCGTCCGAATTTCGGACAGCGATTGGAACTATGGATAAACGTCAGCAAAACGATATTACTCTAGTAACCGAATCCGGCTATCTTATGCTTGCAAAGTCATTCACAGATGATCTGTCGTGGACGATACAGCGCGAACTCGTTAACTGCTATTTCAATTCAAAGAGCGAGCCCTGCACACAAATGACCGTTGACGATTACGAATACTACGACAAGACGTATCGAGGAGAGCCAGTCCTGAGCTTAGCTGACTTTGCTCAAATGAGCGGATTGACTAGGCATGAGGTGTACACCTGTATTTTAAAGGAAGGGCAGAGAAACAAGGATTATTATTTCCTCGAGCATGAATCGCTTGCGGAATTCAAGAAAGAGAATCCGAGATTTCTCAAAACGATTAGGTGGTATATCGTTATTACAAGGTCAGGCTTTGAAAAGCTTTGCAGGACGTGCGGCATAAAAATTGAAAAGCCGCAGTGCTTTATAGAAGCAAAGTCATATGAACGGGAATGTCTGGAAATGTTGAAAAACATCTCAGACAGCGATAAAAAAGCCGTGCTTAAAATGCTACGGGGTGAGAATAAAGAAAACTCATGCAGAAAAATGGCAGACGATTATATTACTACTTTAGGCGTTTTGAAAAATACTAGAATGCGTTATGAACGTATAGGCGGACTTACAGAAGCAGAGAGTAACGCATTCGGCGCAGTCATACGTTACGTAAGCATGGCGCTTACTACACAAGACTAATCAAACAAGAATATCAGCACTTCGAGAAATCGGAGTGCTTTTATTATACTCAAAATCGAAAGGAAGAGATCATATGAGTTACACATCAAATTATTCCGGTGCGCAGATAGACAAGGCGGTAGGCACAGCCTTGGGACTTATCTCAGGCACGGAGACCATTACCACAACGGGCAAGCAGTCAAACATCTCCGCCAAGCTAGGGCTGCCCTTTACGCCGACGCTTAAAACCAGGGTAATAGCAACGCTGAGGTCAACCCGATCCAACGCTGACCCGACCGTAAATCTGTGCCTTACCCTCCAGTGCTATAAGCCTACATCCGCCACACCGTATATGCTCTACGCTGTGGTGTGTCCGGGACAAAACGATGGTACAAGTGCGCCGACAAGCACTATTCCCGCCGGAACTTATTATGTGGATTGGCTGGTGCTTGACAAGGGGGATTAAAAATGACAATAAACATATCCAAAGACTATAGAGCTTCCCCGGACTGCGAATTATTAGGTTACATCGGCGAAACCAACGCCAGAATCATAGAGGTTGAGCAACCGGAAGTACCGGGAGCGGATACATATAAGCTCAGGCTTGATTATGGCGGAGTGCTTGTATTTGAGGTACAGATAGAGGACGGTGTAATCCCGGTTACCGGCTCTCTCCTGCGTAAATCAGGACACGTCAAGTGTCAGTGGCTTGCAACAGCGGCGGACGGTGATAATTACAGACTGGTTGCAAAATCTAATGTATTTGTACTGAGGGTAGAGGGCAGTATATCGGACGAGATTGCACCGGTGCCGACTTATGAGCAGTCCGTCAAAGCGCTTGAAAAGGTGCTGATATCAGGATCGACAGCCGCCGAAAATGCGCAAGCGGCTATACAAGCTAAGGACACAGTACAATCAATCAAAACACAAGTCGAGGAGCTGCACACAGCCGCCGAAAAAGCCGCAGAAAAGGCTATAAATGCCGGGGAATATGTATCGGTAATCAGCTGTGGGTGCGTCGGTGACGGGGTAACGGACGATACGGCAGGATTTAAGGCAGCAATCGATACAGCCATAAAAAAAGGCAAAACGCTGTACATTAATCCGGGTACATACCTTATAACCGATCGCCTTATTATCAATAAGCCGCTGACAGTTATAGGCGGCAATCACGACGAGTGCATAATAAAATATCGTGGAGAGTATCACACCGAGACCGCATACGATCCTGAATATTACCCCGAAAGCAACGCCTGCTTTATCGTCACAGCCGACAACTGCCGACTGGAAAACTTTATAATCAGCGGCGGGGAAGATAAGGAGCATACGTCACAGTCTAACGGTATAATACTACATTATGTTAAGCCCAACGGTACTCAGTATGACGCAGCGCAAAGAGTACAGCTTAATCAGATAGACGTAAAATGCTTTAAGAATGGATTATACCTATATGCTGGCTGGAACAGACAGATAACCTGTTGCCATTTTATTGATAATGCTGAATGTGGTATTAAATATTATCCGCTTGAATTAGAATCTGTCGGAGAATGGAGCGGCAGTGGTGATGTTATTATTGCTTGTCAGTTTGTTGGTAATTTAGCAGCAGGATATTATGCGTACGCCAACTTTGAAAGTACGATATGGAATTCTGTTTTTGAATACAATACAAAAGCAATCCATTTAGATAATTGTCGTGATGTGGTTTTTAAAAGTTGCTGGAATGAAGCAAACTACGAAAATATTTATGTACGAGGGTCTTGTAAATTTGAGGGTGGCTATAACATTAATAACGGTACAGTAACACATGAACTTGTTGGAGGGTCAGACCTTATACAGTTTGAAACAGAAAATTCTAATACAATGACCCGTCAAGGCAATGTTATTTTTAATCAATCCAGTGGTGTTATAACAAAAGGCGTTGAAATTGGCACTGAAATCGAAAATCTTATCAGTAATCCTTATTTTGAAGAAGCAAGTGGAGGTACTGATACTATTCCATCAACTATTAATTGGAACATATATCCGTCATGGTGTGGAACAGCTGATACAGATAATAAATATAACAAAAAAAACAGTTTAAAAATTGTTGTTGCAGACCAAACGAGTGATGTATTTTATGGAGCGTGGGCGGCGGCAATAACTGTTGACCCTGCTACCGAATATGTTGCAACAATAACCATTAAAACTCCTAGCAGAGCTGAAATAGATGGTAACGGGGTCATGTGCTACATAGCGTGGAAAAATTCCAGCGGTGAAACTATCGTACTTGATAACAGGCAAATAACCATGATTGGTGATAACAACTGGGAAGAAAAAGACTTTTTACTGAAAGCACCTAATGGCGCGGCAAGTTTAATTATAGGGTTTGGATTGGCGAGAAATGGTACAATTTATGTAGCAGAGCCATTAGTCTCGTATAACGATGGATTAACTCGTTCTAACGTTTATATTCGTCAATCTACAGATCCAAAATATTTAGATGTAATTGATATATCTGGTAATAAAGTAGACACCTTACCTATGACAGCTCAACACAATGATGATATTAATGTCGTTCAAAATAATATAAACAATCTAGGATCTACACTTAGTAATAGAATCAACGTATTGGAACAAAAAATAAATACTATGTTTTCTACTAATGTTTTGTCGGCTTTAAACCAAATCGTGCTGACGGGTAAAACAAAACTATTTTGGGATGGTTCTCGATGGAATTACAACGACAATTCTTCCGCTGTCGAAGGTAAAGTTGGTGATGATAATTATATATACATACCACTAACTACTTCTTCTGAGTTTGCACCAGTTATTGGCAGCACATATAATAATCCAAGAATTATAGCTTCTTTAAGCACTGAAAAGTTTTCTAATAATATAACGCCTGAAACTCTTAATATAATTTTAAATACTAATTTTGATGGTAACAGTTTTAATGCGACCTTAACCCGTAAGGGTGCAGATATACCGCACGGCACGTTTTATATTAACTGGATATTATTGGCGGATAAAAAATAGGAGGCAAAAAATGAAACAAAAACTAGTAAAACGGTACAGTAAAATGGAGGAAAACAAATGACTGAGTTAAAATCTATCCTGCTGACGGCAGTAGGTACAATAGGGGGCGGTATAGCCGCACTTTTCGGAGGTTGGACGTCTGCAATGACAACACTTATCATATTTATGTGCATTGATTACGTAACAGGTCTTGTCGTTGCGGGAGTATTTAAGAAATCCAGCAAAAGCAAGACGGGAGCGCTTGAAAGCAAGGCGGGGTTCAAAGGACTTTGCCGCAAGGGTATGGTGCTGCTGATACTGCTTGTAGCCTGTCGGCTTGACAGGCTTATGGGTACGGCATATATCAAGGACGCAGTATGCATTGCCTTTTGTGCAAACGAAACACTGTCGATAATTGAAAATGCGGGAATTATGGGAGTACCTGTGCCGAAACAGCTAACAAAAGCAATTGACATACTCAAAGGAAAGGGAGAATAATTATGAGCAACAGCAAGCTGGTAAATTACACAAGACTAAGTCCTAACTGCAATAAGCCGAGAAACCACAGGATCGACAAGATAACCATACATCACATGGCTGGCAATCTTACAGTTGAGCAGTGCGGAGCGGTATTTGCTCCGACATCCAGGCAGGCAAGCAGCAACTACGGCATAGGCTCGGACGGCAGGGTCGGAATGTATGTGGAGGAGTGTAATCGGTCATGGTGCAGCTCTAACGCCGAGAACGACCACAGGGCGGTAACGATCGAGGTCGCAAACGACGGAGGTGCGCCTGACTGGCACGTCAGCGATAATGCGCTGTCCAAGCTTATAGAGCTTTGTGCAGACATCTGCAAGCGCAACGGTATCAGCAAGCTTAACTACACCGGTGACAAGACCGGCAATCTTACAATGCACAAATGGTTTGCGGCTACAGGCTGTCCCGGACCGTATCTGGAGAGCAAGTTCCCATACATAGCCGAGCAGGTCAACAAGAGGCTTTCTGCCGGCTCGGAAGCAAAAAAATTATACAGGGTGCGCAAAAGTTGGACAGATGAAAAGTCTCAGCTGGGAGCATTTTCAAGCTTTTCAAATGCGAAAAAGGCTTGCAAAGCCGGATATACTGTCTATGACAGCAACGGCAAGGCGGTTTACAGCGTTAAGTCAGCGGCCAAGTCTTATACAAAAGGTACTAAAATCAGCTTAAAAAATACGACCTTGTATGTGTCCGCAACTGCAAAAAGCGGTGTCAAAAAGAGCGGCACTTATTACATTTACGATAATGCGGTAGTTAATAATCGTATACGCATTACCAACAAAAAGATTAATTGTGGCAGGAATCCTGTGGGGCAGTATGTTACGGGGTGGATCAGCAAATCTGACATTTAATATAAAAGCCCTCTCGAGGTTCGGGAGGGATTTTATAATATATATCATTGCGGAGCAAATGAATTAGCTCACATGGAGATAGTTTCCGCTATACTGTATCAGCTTACCAGGAATCTTTCGATCAAAGAGATAAAGGAAAGCGGATTTGACACTTACTTTGTTGATCATACAACGGGTATTTATCCTATAGCAGCTTCCGGAATGCCTTTTTCAGCCAGCACCTTCCAATCTACCGGAGACGCTATAACAGACCTTACAGAGGATCTTGCAGCGGAGCAAAAAGCTCGTACTACCTACGACAACATTCTGCGCCTTGCCGACGATCCCGATGTAAGAGACCCTATAAAGTTTCTTAGAGAGCGTGAGATCGTTCACTTCCAGCGTTTCGGCGAAGGACTGCGAATGGTTCAGGATATGCTTGATTCCAAGAATTTCTATGCGTTTAACCCTAGCTTTGATAAAAGGTAAATTATACCGCCTGTATGCCGTTTTTGGGCATACAGGCAGTTTTTTGCAATGTCGATTTGTGACGCTTGAGGCATTTATATTTTAATTTGTGTAAAATAACTAAATTTCAGGTTTAAAATTTTACATACAAATTTGTAAAAGTACAAAAAAATGACCACCAAATTGAAAATTATGTGCTATAATGTAATTAAAGAGAATTTAAGGAGGGATTTTGTGGAATACACGGCTCATATACGTGAAACTGACGGAAGAGAACAAACTGTAGGGGAACATACGGAAGGCGTAAAGAAGCTGTCTGTGATGTTTGCTGAAAGTTACGGTGTCTCAGCTATAGCTGCTGTTGCCGCATTGGTTCATGATATTGGCAAGCTTACCGTAGATTTTGCTGACTATATACATAACCGGAATAGCTATGCCAGGGGAGATATAGACCACAGCTATGCCGGAGCGAAGTATATAATGGAGCTTGCCGGAAAAGTCGGCGGCCAGGAGGTCGATGCTGCCGCAAAGCTTATCGCGCATATCGTAATATCTCATCACGGACTTCACGACTGGATAGACAAAGAGTGTAATGACTATTTTAAGAAGCGTATTTCAAAGTCGGACAGATATGATGAAATACATAAAGCCGTAGGTACAGTTATACAGGAGGACGAGCTTATCAGTCTGCTGAAAACAGCGGCGGATGAACATATGAATATGCTCATGAAGCTTCTGGATCTAAGCGATAAGACCGAAAAGCTCAGCAGCAAAAAAAATATGAAGTATACGCTGTTTGCCTTTTATATGGGAATGTATGAAAGATTGTGCCAGTCGGTGCTTGTAGACGCAGACCGTACAGATACGTCGGATTTTATGTCAGAAACTGTTTCATGCGAGGCGGATACGCAGCAGCTTTGGGAAAGTATGCGAAAAAATATCAGGGATAAATGCGACAGCTTCAGAGCTGATAAAAGTCCTTTATCGGTAATAAGAACTGATATATCGGACAGGTGCGCTGAATTTGCTTCTGAAAAAAGAGGAATATGCAGGCTCATAGTTCCGACAGGCGGAGGAAAGACTATATCGTCTGTTAGATTTGCGGCGGATTACTGCGGCAATTTTAAAAAGAAAAAAATCATATATGTTGCGCCGTTCATGTCTATACTTGAACAGAACAGCGGAGAAATAGGCGCTTTAGTCGGAGATAAAAGCCTTTTCTTAGAGCATTATTCAAATATCGTAAGTGAAATAGAAGGCGCTGAGGAGCTAGCCGATTACGAGCTTAAATGCGATAAATGGGATTCTCCCGTAATAGCTACTACAATGGTACAGTTCCTTAATACTTTATTTCTCGGAAAAATGACGTCGGTAAGAAGATTCCACCGTCTTGCAGATTCGGTTATTATTATTGACGAGGTTCAGTCGATACCGCTGAAATGTGTGTATTTGTTTAATCTGGCAATGAATTTTCTTTCAGGAATATGCGGCTGTACTATTGTTCTTTGCTCTGCTACTCAGCCTGATTTTGAAAATACCGATTATCCTATCATACTTGACGAGGAGTACAGTATGACAGGAGATCACAGCGCTGATTTTCAGCAGCTTCAGCGTACCGAGCTTATACCTATGCTTAAAACTGAAGGCTATACCTTTGCGGAGGCAGCTGCTTTCAGTTGTGAAAAATATCTTGAAAACGGCAATCTGCTTTTGATAGCAAATACAAAAAAGTCAGTTTATAATCTATTTGTATCAATTAAGGAGATAGTTGACAGAATGCCCGACGAGCAAAAGCCGGTCGTTATACATTTAAGCACAAATATGTGTCCTCGTCATAGAAAAGACAAGATAAATGAGATAAGAGAGCTGCTCGATAAAAAAATGCCTGTTATATGCGTAACTACTCAGCTTATCGAAGCCGGAGTGGATATTTCCTTTAACTGTGTTGTCAGATCGCTGGCGGGAATGGATAATTTCGCACAGGCGGCTGGAAGGTGCAATCGAAACGGCAGGGATAAAATCCGTCCGGTTTATGTAATAAATCTTTGTGAGGAAAAGCTGGCTTACCTGAAGGAAATAACAGCCGCACAGGATATTTCAAGACAGTTTTTATCAGCCGATTTCAAAGACTATCTGGGCGTTGAAGTCATGTCGCTTTATTTCAGGAAGCTGTATAAAGAGTTTGAAAGAGAACTTGGCTATAAAGAAAATGACATGGGTACTGATACTACGCTGCTGAATCTGCTGTCTTTGAACAGTTACCGTTTTGAATTATCCGAAAGCAATGATAAATTTATCTCTCAGGCATTTGCTACAGCCGGAAAGCTGTTCTGCGTCATATCAGAAAATACAAGGGATATTTTGGTGCCGTATAATGAAGAAGCCGAGGAAATTATTCTTGAGCTTAATTCTGAAATAAGACCCGGCAGAGAAACCGAGCTTTTGAGAAAGGCTCAAAAATACACGGTTAGCGTATATCATGACGCATTTAAAGCGCTTCGTTCAGATAACGCCGTATATGAGCTGAGATCAGGCGGTGTATTTGCACTTAAAAAGGAGTTCTATGATACTGTAGATCTTGGTATCAAACGTGAAAATATTCAGCGTGAGGTTTTGATATTTTGAAAAAGAATTTACTGTATAGAAGTGCAATGCGGTAAATTCAAAATCCGCGCCGAATTACAGCGATAATATAATAAATCATGGATTAATCAGTATATAATATTAAACTTATTATATAAACACGTCAGAAAAAAGGAGTGATACAATGAGCAAACCCAACTACCGCAATACGGTCGAGTTTTCCGTCAGCGGCGAGTATGCGTTGTTTTCGGACATTCTTACCCGACCGGGACTGGAGAAGTTCTCATATCCGGTGCCTACATATGAATCGCTGAAAGGTATACTTGCGTCGATCTACTGGAAGCCTACGTTCGTCTGGATAATTGATTCGGTAAGAGTAATGAAGCCTATCCTTACTATTCGTAAGGGAACCAGACCCATAAAATACGGCGGCGGCAACGATCTGGCTTACTGTACATATTTAAGAGATGTAAGCTATCAGGTCAGGGCGCATTTTGAATGGAACGAGAACCGTCCGGAGCTTGCCGAGGATCGGAACGAGAACAAGCACCATAATATTGCCAAAAGAATGATAGAAAGGGGAGGAAGAAGAGATTGTTATCTTGGGACTCGGGAATGTCAGGCATATGCTGAACCCTGCGTTTTCGGAGAAGGAAAAGGCGCGTATGATGAAGAGGACGAAATATTATACGGGATCATGCTCCATGGAATAACTTACTGTGACGAAGCAGTCTGCGATGAAGACAAGGGTAAGATGACTGTGCGTCTGTGGCAGCCTGTAATGAAAAACGGAGTAATTGATTTTATCCGTCCGGAGGAATGCACTATTAAACGTCATATCAAGGAAATGCCTATGAAGAAGTTCGGAAAAGAACTGAACAATTTCAGCGGACTTGACGAATTCAGCGGAGGTGACGGAAGTGAGCTGGACTAACGAGCTTTATAAGGTTTATGAGAGCAACTGTGGGAATACAGAATGTGATCCTCAGCTACTTCCTGTTTCTCATTCTACTGCAAATGCCCAGATAGAATTAACGCTGAGCGAAAGCGGTGAGTTTAAGTCTGCAAGGACAGTTGTGAAGTCTGACGCGGTAACTGTAATACCGGTTACGGAGGATTCAGCTGTCAGGTCTTCCAATATATGTCCCCACCCTTTTGCGGACAAGCTTGTTTATATTGCAGGCGATTACGGAGATTATGTTTCCGATAACAAAGACTGTTTTGAGGCGTATCTTGCTCAGCTGAAAGCATGGGAGCAGTCCGATTCGGGTCATGCCGCAGTTACGGCGGTTTACAGGTACCTTGAGAAGCGCTGCTTAATAAAAGATCTTATCGCTGCCGGCGTTCTTATACAGGATGATGAGAACGGAAGACTTAAGGACAAGGTCAGTATTGAGGGAATAAAACAGGAAGATGCGTTTGTAAGGTTCAGAATAGAGTATGCCGATATAATGCGGGAATCCCGTACATGGGAGGATAAAACGCTTTACGACTGTTTTATTAAGTATAATTCCGATAAGATCGGTAATGTTCAGCTTTGCTACGCTACCGGAAGGGAGCTGCCCTGTACATATAAGCATCCGTCAAAGATACGCAATTCCGGAGACAGGGGCAGGCTCATATCCTCAAACGACGAAAGCGGCTTTGCATATAGAGGAAGATTCGACAATAAGGAGCAGGCTCTTTCTGTAAGCTATGAATTCTCTCAGAAAATGCATAACGCATTGAAATGGCTCATAAGCAGGCAGGGCGTAAATATTGAAAATTCTCTTATGCTTGTAATATGGGAAAGCGCTCTGCGCAAACTTCCAGATCCTTCTGTAAGCTATGTCGGACTGCCTATCGGAGAAGAGGTCCAGTTTGCCGATACATATCCTGCGTACAGGCAGTTACTGTCGGGAACGATCTTCGGCTATAGATCACAGCTGAAGCATGATTCAAAAGCTATGGTAATGGGACTTGATTCGGCAACGACCGGACGTTTGTCAATAGTTTTGTATTCGGAGCTTTCGGGTTCGGATTTTCTCAAGAATGTAGAGAATTGGCATAGATGCTCTTCATGGTTAAGATTCAACGGAAAGCTTAAAGCGACAGTAATAAATTCGTTCAGCCTGAAAGATCTTATCGAATGTGCTTTCGGAACGGAGCAGGGAAGCTTCATTAAATGCAAGTCTAAAATTAAGACGGATTATATGTGCAGACTTATTCCGTGCGTTACCGAAAACAGAAATATTCCTAAGGAGCTGGTAACGGCTCTTGTAAACAAGGCTTCAAATCCGCTTGCTTACAGCGAGTATTATAATTGGCAGAAGGTTCTTGAGGCGGCTTGTGCAATGATAAGAAAAGCAAGGACAGAAAAAACTAAAAATGAGGAGGAAAAAATGATGGCATTGGATTTAGAGAATCGTGAAAGAAGCTATCTCTTCGGCAGACTTCTTGCCGTAGCAGATAAATTAGAGTCTGATTCTTATGACGAAACGGACAGAAACAAACGTATTACAAATGCCAGAAGATACTGGCAGAGGTTTTCAACCAGTCCTTATCAAACTTGGAAGGTTATTGAGGAGCGGTTAAGACCTTATATCGATAAGCTTGAAAAAGGCAAAGCTGTTTATTATCAGTCCTTGATGGACGAGATCTTGTCAAAATTCAGCTTTGAGGATTATACAAGCACCAAAAGACTTGAGCCGAGCTATCTGCTGGGTTATCATAATCAGTCAAAAGAATTCTATAAGTCTAAGAAAAACAAGGAGGAATAAACAATGAGTACACTTTCTACAAAAATTGATTTTGCGGTGGTATTTACCGCAGCAAACGCTAATCCGAACGGTGATCCGCTTAACGGAAACCGCCCAAGAGAGACTTTTGAGGGTTACGGAGAGATCTCTGACGTATGTATTAAGAGAAAAATACGCAACAGGCTTCAGGATATGGGCGAAAATATTTTTGTTAAGTCCGATGAACGCTGCGACGACGGTTTTGACAGCCTTCGCAGCCGTGCTGAAAACTGTGCGGCGCTGAGATCCATAACCAACGGAAAGAAAACCGACCGTGACGAGTATGCAAAAGCTGCCTGTGCAGAATGGATCGACGTAAGAAGTTTCGGACAGGTATTTGCTTTTAAAGGCAGCGATGTTTCGGTAGGAGTAAGAGGCCCTGTTTCGATCAATCAGGCTATAAGTGTTGCTCCGATCGATGTAGTAAGCTTGCAGATAACCAAAAGCGTCAACAGTGAAAGCGGAAAGCAGAGCAAAAGTTCCGATACAATGGGAATGAAGCATATGGTCGAATTCGGTATGTATATTGCAAAAGGATCAATAAATTGTCAGCTTGCGGAAAAAACAGGCTTTACCGACGAAGACGCAGAAAAGATAAAGCAGGCGCTTATTACACTTTTTGAAAACGACAGTTCTTCAGCAAGGCCGGACGGAAGCATGGAGGTTTGCAGAGTATACTGGTGGAAGCACGGCTGCAAGACTCCGAAGTATTCTTCTGCAAAGGTACACCGCAGCCTTCATGTTGAGCCTAAGGAAGGCGTAAGCAAGCCGCTGTCCGCTGACGATTATAATATTTATACCGATAAGCTGGAGGGATTGGAGCCTGAGGTTTACGATATGATATGACGGAATACAACGAGAACGAATATCTGCTTATTTCCGGAATACAGCATTTTGTTTTCTGCCGCAGACAATGGGCGCTAATATATATTGAACAGCAATGGGAAGAAAATTACCGTACTGTCGACGGAAGCATTATGCATAGGAACGCTCACGACAAAGAGTTTACCGAGAAACGCGGAAACAGAATAATTACCCGAGGCATGGCTGTTTCATCTTCAGAGCTGGGGATAAACGGCGAATGTGACGTAGTCGAATTTATATGTTCGGAAAACGGAACAGAGATTTTCGGCCATGAGGGTAAATATTCTGTAGTTCCCGTTGAATACAAACGGGGAGAGCCAAAGGAAAACGAAAGCGATATAATGCAGCTGTGCGCTCAGGCAATGTGCCTTGAAGAAATGCTGTGCTGCGAAATAAACGAAGGCTTTATGTTTTACGGCGAGAATAAGAGAAGGTATAAAGTTGTGTTTAGCAAGGAGCTTCGTGAGAGAACCAAAGCTGTTATTGCCGAGATGCGTATGCTGTATGCCAGAAAACATACTCCGAAGGTCAAAAGAAGCAAATCGTGCAACGCCTGTTCTCTGAAGGATTTGTGCCTGCCGGGTCTGATGAAGAATAAAAGCGCGAGGAAATATGTTACAGAGGCAATGAACGAAACGGAGGGCGGTATTTCAGATGAAGAAGCTACTTAACACGCTTTATGTTACAACTCCTGACAGATACCTTTCACTTGACGGTGAGAACGTGGTCATAAGCGCCGAGGGAGAATGTATCGGCAGAGTTCCGCTTCATAATCTTGATTCTATCGTTACTTTCGGGTATACAGGAGCGAGTCCTGCTCTTATGGGCAAGTGTGCGGAATACGGCATAGATATATGCTTCATGAGCGCAAACGGAAGATTCCTCTGCCGAACTCAGGGAGCGGTTAGCGGAAATGTATTTCTGAGAAGAGAACAGTACCGCATTGCAGAGGACAGCTCCGCTTCTCTGGAAATTGCCCGAAATATGATAGCAGGAAAAATATACAATAGCAGATGGGTGATCGAAAGAACGGTCAGGGATTATGCTTTGAGGATAGATACCGATAAGTTCAAAGCCAAATCACGTTTTCTTGCGCAGTCGTTCAAAAAGTGCTTTGAGGTAACATCTGCAGACGCTCTCCGAGGAATAGAGGGAGAGGCTGCGTCAGTATATTTTTCAGTATTTAACGATATGATACTTCAGCAGAAGGATGATTTTAGCTTTACATCAAGAAATAAGCGGCCTCCGACTGATAATGTAAACGCAATGCTGTCCTTTGCGTATTCTCTTGCAACAGGAATGTGCACCTCTGCTCTTGAAGCGGTTGGTCTTGATCCGTTTGTAGGATTTATGCATACTGACAGACCGGGAAGACGTTCGCTGGCTTTGGATCTTGTTGAAGAGTTCAGAGCTGTTATGTGCGATCGTTTCGTTTTAATGCTGATAAATAAAAAGATGGTATCAGGTAAGGATTTTGTCAAATGTGAAAACGGCGCAGTCATAATGTCTGATGATTCAAGAAGAATTTTTCTTGAGGCATGGCAGAACCGAAAGAGCCAGATAATTAAGCACCCGTTTCTTGAAGAAAAAGCAGAATGGGGAATGCTTCCGTATGTTCAGGCTCTTCTGCTTGCAAGATATATAAGAGGCGATCTGGACAGTTATCCAGTATTTATGTGGAAGTGATAAATATGCTTGTATTAATAACGTATGACGTAAATACGGAAACCAAAGCAGGAAAGACCAGACTAAGAAGGGTAGCAAAGCAATGTGTAAATTACGGGGTAAGGGTTCAGAATTCAGTGTTTGAATGTATTATGGACGCAGCTAAATGCAGGGAGGTAAAGCAAAAGCTTGAAAATATAATAGACAAGGAAAAGGATAGCCTGAGGTTTTATTATTTAGGTGATAATCACAAAACGAAAGTAGAACACATCGGAGCAAAGGATACAATAAATGTTGAGAAGCCGCTTATATTTTAGCGCGAATGATAAGCTTACATAGAATTCATGGATTATTCGCACTGGAATATTACTTATAAAAAATTGCAAATCTATTGAAAATAATTTGCGCAGATAAAATATTTAGCAGAGCTGCACATATATATGACAGCTTAAATGTAGTATATTGTGCAACTTTGCGGTCTCCCTCTGTATAGAGGGAGAGGATTGAAATCGGTTGATTGACAGACTGGAAGGGGAAATAGAAGTCTCCCTCTGTATAGAGGGAGAGGATTGAAATCTCAAAGTTCGGGAATAATCACAAAGGGCGTAGGTCTCCCTCTGTATAGAGGGAGAGGATTGAAATATCTAAATTCCTTTCCGGGCTTTTTGCCTTTGACGTCTCCCTCTGTATAGAGGGAGAGGATTGAAATGCATATAAGATACACGCAGGTAAGGCGCTTGTCCGTCTCCCTCTGTATAGAGGGAGAGGATTGAAATTGCTAGAGAATGTTGACCGCCTGCTCAAATCTCCGTCTCCCTCTGTATAGAGGGAGAGGATTGAAATTCGTTCATTACAACAGCCACCTCATCCCATGTAGGTCTCCCTCTGTATAGAGGGAGAGGATTGAAATTTAGTCCGTCTACTTGAGCAGTGATCTGATTAAGGTCTCCCTCTGTATAGAGGGAGAGGATTGAAATATTTGTGCAAAAACTCCCAGGATACCCATGCACGGTCTCCCTCTGTATAGAGGGAGAGGATTGAAATGTTTTACCCGGTTCCCACTGAGAAAACCACACAGGTCTCCCTCTGTATAGAGGGAGAGGATTGAAATGACTAGCTCGTTAACGAGATTGGCAATGCTGTTAGTCTCCCTCTGTATAGAGGGAGAGGATTGAAATATCCCAAGCGATAAGATGGAAAAGTGGTCATATCGTCTCCCTCTGTATAGAGGGAGAGGATTGAAATACTTTCATGAACAAGATTTTCAACACTGTCAGAAGTCTCCCTCTGTATAGAGGGAGAGGATTGAAATCCAGAAACAAAATGAACAGCAACAAAAAACAAAGCGTCTCCCTCTGTATAGAGGGAGAGGATTGAAATTAAAAGCAAGTGGATAAACTAGTCCTGAGGTGAAGTCTCCCTCTGTATAGAGGGAGAGGATTGAAATTCCCCGCAGGAAACAAAAGTCATAACAATTGCAAGTCTCCCTCTGCATAGAGGGAGAGGATTGAAATACAATCAAGGCGGTAATTAACGGCGAGGAATTTGGCGTCTCCCTCTGCATAGATGGAGAGGATTGAAATAATTGTTACAGTCTTGGGAATGTCCCCTTTATTTATTAGCCATATTGTCTTTTTGGAATGAATTGATTTTTATTGCGCAGGCAGCTCCCATATGAATAAAATGTAAAAAAATCATAGGATACTTGACAAGTATAAGTTCAGGGTTTATAATATCTGTGTTAATAAAATTATGAAAGGAAAAGTCTGGTTATGTACTCTGTAATTTCAAACGCAGTCTTTACATACTTCTTTTTTAGCTTGAGCTTCTTTTTTGGCTTCAGGTTTTTTTGGCGTGTGAAGAAAGCTGCATTGAGATTAGGCGAGTAGGTAATCAGATACTTTATACTTGTAATATTTCAGTCGTGGCTTGAGTTTTTCGGGCTGCGGCTTTTTTATTAATCAAATTATTTTTGGAGGAATTGAAATGGTAATCGTATTAAAAAATTCAGCTTCGGAAAAGCAGATCGACGAGCTGATGAACTGGCTTCAGAGCTTTGATGTAAAAACTAATCTTGTTCAGGGAGTTCATTCCAATATCATAGGGCTTATCGGTGATACTACCAGGATCGACATGGAATCGGTTCAGGCAAAGGAAATAGTTGAAGCTGTTAAGCGTGTTCAGGAGCCGTATAAAAATGCAAACCGCCGTTTTCACCCTGACGATACTGTTATCGAAGTGGCAGGAAGAAAAATCGGCGGCGGAACGCTGAATGTTATTGCAGGTCCCTGCTCGGTAGAGTGCGAGGAGCAGATAATAACTACTGCCATAGCAGTTAAGGAAGCCGGAGCTACAATGCTTAGAGGCGGCGCATTCAAGCCCAGGACTTCTCCGTATGCATTTCAGGGACTTGGCAAGGAGGGTATTGATCTTCTCGTTCAGGCAAGAAAGATAACGGGACTTCCGATAGTAACTGAGATTATGGATCTTTCCGACCTTGATCTGTTCGCAGATGTGGATGTCGTTCAGGTAGGTGCAAGAAATATGCAGAATTTTACTCTTCTGAAGGCTCTCGGCAGGTGCGACAAACCGGTACTTCTGAAAAGGGGACTTTCAAGCACCCTGCAGGAGCTGCTGATGTCAGCTGAGTACATTATGTCTGAGGGCAACACAAAGGTAATACTCTGCGAACGTGGAATCAGAACCTTTGAGCCGGCTACAAGAAATACTCTTGATATATCCGCTGTTCCTCTGCTAAAGCAAAAGACACATCTTCCTATAGTTATAGACCCAAGCCATGCAACGGGAATTGCTTCGCTGGTAGAGCCTATGTCGCTGTGCGCAGTTGCGGCAGGCTGTGACGCTCTCGAAATCGAGGTACACAATGATCCCAAGAATGCTTGGAGCGACGGCGCTCAGTCGCTTACTCCTGCACAGTTTGCCGAAACTATGAAAAAGATCAAAGCAATGGCGGAGTTCTGCGGCAAGCCTCTTGATATTAACTGATAAATCAACAGGGCGGAGCGATCTGCCCTGTTTTCTTACTATTGACGCTATGTCTCCCTCTGCATAGAGGGAGAGGATTGAAATCAGAAATCAGTACATGGAAAGAAATGTGCATACTAGCCTCCATCTGCATAGAGGGAGAGGATTGAAATACTGACCGCTCCGCTTTACGTCTGGTCCATAGTCTGTCTCCCTCTGCATAGAGGGAGCGGCTTAAACTTGATCCAATGTGCGCTTATTTATAATTGACAAATTTTATATATCGAGAATGTCTACAAAAGCTAATTTAACAAAAAGCCTTTAATGCATAGCTGCAAATTTGCGTGCAATTCTTCCCGTATTTGCTATTGTAAGTTAGGAGCTTGATTTGCAGCAGCCCTGAGCGTTGCCATGCTGTTTTGAAGCGCATATGATCCGGCGGCTATTTACTTTTGACGGACGTTATGGTATAATTGTTTCAGTTTAAAACGCTGCATTGGTATATTCCGAAGGGCTTTGTATGGAGGAAATTCCGAACTCAGGCAGAGTTTATAAATGAAGCTTCGGTTCTTTCGGAAAGAAAAAGCGCTGAAGTAAATATTAAGCGATATTTGGGGAGATGATTAGCAATGAAGCTTGTATTCAGGCAGAGAATATTTTCATGGTTTGACAGCTACGATATTTACGACGAGAGCGGGAACGCCGTATTTAATGTAAAAGGTCAGCTTGCGTGGGGTCACTGCTTCAGGATATATGACAGAACGGGAAACGAAGTCGGAATGCTGAAGGAAAAGGTTCTAAGCTTTCTTCCGGTATTTGAGATATATATAGGCGGAAGCTATGCCGGAAGAATAAAAAAGCAGTTCACCTTTTTTAAGCCGAGATTCGCCCTTGATTATAACGGCTGGACGGTAGACGGCAACTGGCTTGAATGGGACTATTCGGTGTACAGCGGAAAAGATAAGATAATGACGGTATCAAAAGAGATCATGCGTCTGACGGATACCTATATTCTGGACATTTATAATGATGAAAATGCGCTTTCGGGACTTATGATAGCGCTTGCGATCGACGCCGAAAAATGCTCTGACCGCTGAACTCTGCGGTTCTGCTGTGAACCTGATAATGGAGGTAATAAAATGAAATTTTACTGCGAGCTTAAAAAAGTCGTAGATGATTCTTATGATATTGAAATAGGTCATGCTTTACAGGATACATTGATAAATGATTTAAAAAACGGCCTTTTAGGAAATATAAAAAAGCTTGCCGTTGTGACCGATTCGGTTGTAGACGATCTGTATGCCAAGGAGATCCACGAAAAAATCCTTGAAGCAGGCTTTCAGTCGGATAAGATAATTATTCCTGAAGGTGAAAGATCCAAAACAAGAGCTATGAAAGAATTTGTTGAGGATACTATGCTTGAATGCGGTTATCGCAGGGACTGCGGAGTAATTTCCGTAGGCGGCGGTGTAGTTTCCGACCTTGCAGGCTTTGTGGCAGGCACATTCGGCAGGGGAGTTCCGTTTGTAAACTATGCTACAACTCTTTTATCCGCGGCAGACGCTTCCGTCGGCGGAAAAACTGCCGTAGATACGCCGCTTGCCACAAATCTTATAGGTATATTCAATCAGCCGAAAAAGGTCTATATTGATATAAGCGCATGGAAGACCCTGCCGCGCAGACAGCTTTCCAGCGGACTTGCCGAAACTATAAAGCACGGCTGTCTGGGTGATTCGGAGCTGTTTAAATATCTTGAAAAAAATATTGAAAAAGTATTTGAAAACGATAGGAATGTCTGCGGATATATTGCCGAAAAAAACTGCGCTCTAAAGTATAAAGTCGTAATGCAGGACGAGCGTGAAAGCGGACTTAGGGAAATACTGAATCTCGGTCATACTGTAGGCAGGGCGATCGAAACGGTATCCGATTATAAGCTTCTGCACGGAGAAGCGGTAGCTATCGGACTTTGCGCTCAGGCAAGACTGGGGCAAAAGCTGGGCTTTATTTCTGATGAAAACGTGCTCAGAGTTGAACAGCTCCTGCGGCGCGCCGGTCTGCCGACAACGATTCCGGAATATATAGACCGTAATGCGCTTGTAAAAAAGCTTTATACAGATAAAAAGGTTCGTAACGGGAAGCTTAGATTTGTATTTCAGCATGAGATAGGCGCAATGGAGAAGTTCGGAGAAAATAATTACGGCATGGAAATTTCAGAAAAGGAGATCGCTGAGGTCCTGGAAAAAATGTAATAAACAAAAACGGAGGACAGTCAAATGAACGGCAATTATAAAATAATTGATGAAAACAGCTGGGACAGAAAGCTTCACTGCCGTATTTTCAGAAATTCGGTACAGCCGAGCTACTGTGTAACTTCCGATATAGATGTGACTGAGCTTTACAGCTATGTAAAAGCTAAAGACTGTTCCTTTACGCTTGCTTTTATTTATGCGGTAACGAAGTGTGCCAATGAGCTTGAAAACTTCCGCTATCGTTTTCTGGACGGGAATATAGTGCTGTACGATAAGTGCGGTACAGAATTTACATACCTTAAAGACGGCGACGAGCTTTTCTATTACGTCTGTGCGCCATATGCCGAAAGTATGGAGGAATATATAAATAATGCGGAAAGGATCATCGCCGAACAGAAAACCTACTGCGATTCGCTTCCGGCGAACGACGCATTTCAGTTTTCGCCTATGCCGTGGTTTTCCTATACCTCGGTATCGCACACGTTTTCAGGAGATAATACTAAAGCAAATCCGATGTTTGACTGGGGAAGATTATATGAAAAAAACGGCAGAAAGCTTATGCCATTTTCGGTTCAGGTGCATCATTCCTTTGCAGACGGTATCCATGTGGCAAGGCTTTTTCAGAAATTGCAGGAGTATATGGATTCCTTGGAAAATAACGGCTGACGGAGTGAATTTATTATGAATTTTGATAATCATGACGAAAGAATAAAATATTATGAACTGCTGCTTTATAATGATACTGTTGATGAAATAAAGGAGTATCCTCTGCCCGAGGGTTACAGCTTTGTATATTATAACGACGGCGACAGGGACAGCTGGATAAGGATCGAGCGGTCGGCAAAGGAATTTGAAACCTGTCAGGACGGAATAAAGGCTTGGGAAAAGTATTACGGCGGACATGAAGCTGAGCTTTGCAGCCGTATGTTTTTTATAGAAACGGAAAGCGGTGAAAAGGTTGCGACGGCTACCGCCTATTACGAGCCGACAGATACCTCAGGAGCCGGTTGGCTTCATTGGGTAGCCGTTGCCCGTGATTTTCAGGGCAGGGGGCTTGCACGTCCGCTTATTTCTCATGCGCTTGCAAGGCTCAGAGAGCTTGGATACAAGACAATAAAGATACCGACCCAGACGACCTCATGGGTTGCTGCAAGACTGTATCTTGATTTCGGATTTAAGCCGATACCTGAAAACGCGGTAAATAGCTATGACGGCTGGCGTATACTCCGAACTCTTACGGAGCACTCCTCTCTTGCAGAATTTCCGCCCTGCTCCATTAAGGATATTCTGACGGAACAGGCATATAAAAAAGAAGTCTTATCTTCGGGCAGCGAATAAAATGTCCGGAATTTGCAAAGGATCGGTGCTGAAAATGGATTTTCAAGAACTGAAAAGCGGAATACTTTCCTGCCGCTTGTGCAGGGAACGCTTCGGCTTTGAGCCTCGTCCCGTTTTTTTCGGCAATGCCGACGCTTGTATCGTACAGATAAGTCAGGCGCCGTCCAAAAGCGTATCTGTGACGCTTAAACCGTTTGATGACGCAGGGGGAAGAAGGCTCAGGAGAGATTGGTATAAAATATCCGACGAGGATTTCTATGATCCCAAAAATTTCTATATGACCTGTGCCGGGCACTGTTATCCCGGAAAAGCTTCGGGCGGCGGAGATAAGCTTCCTCCTGCGGTGTGTGCGAAAAAATGGCTGTTCAATGAGATGGAAGCGGTGAACAATAAAATATATATAATAATCGGCAGAAAAGCTGCGGAGTTGTTTTTTAAGGGTGAGGACTTTACATCGCTTGTGTTTACGGATAAAACGATAAACGGCAGACCCGCATATATATTGCCTCATCCGTCGCCGCTTAATATAAAATGGTTTAAGGAAAATCCGGAATTTTTGTCCGAAAGGGTAAAGGATATTGAAAACGCAGTGCATGAAGCGTTGGGAATTAAGCGGTAAAACATATAAATCTGATCAGACTTACAAAGATTAAGGAGGAATAAAATGAATATAAAAATTACTCCGTCAAAGCTTTCGGGTACAGTAAATATCCCACCGTCAAAAAGCGCTGCTCACAGAATGATAATAGCGGCGGCTCTGGCAAAGGGTAGGTCGGAGATCTCAAATTTATATCCCTCAGAGGATATTCTCGCTACTATGGAATGTATGCGCAGACTTGGCGCAGCAATAGAATTTTCAGGAACTTCCGCAGTCATTACGGGAATTGAAAAGATCCCTGAAAAAGCGGTGCTTGACTGCGGTGAAAGCGGTTCAACGCTGAGGTTTTTAATTCCCGTTGCGGCTGCTCTCGGTGTTGAGTGTACCTTTATCGGCAGAGGAAAGCTGCCCGTACGTCCTATTGCTCCTTATATAGAGGAATTTCCCAAGCACGGCGTGACCCTTGATTTTTCCTCTGCAAAAGATGGCGGGTTCTTACCGCTGACAATTAAAGGCAAGCTGACGGCAGGCGATTTTACGCTTAGCGGAGATATATCCTCGCAGTTTATCACAGGTCTGCTTTTTGCGCTTCCTCTACTTGACGGGAAAAGCAGAATAGTCCTGACAACACGTCTAGAGTCAAAGCCTTATGTTGACATAACCTCAGGTACGCTTAAGGATTTCGGCTGTGACATCTCTGAAACCGCAAACGGATATTCCGTCATGGGAGGACAGGCTTTTGTGCCTTTTAATGGAGATGTTGAGGGAGATTATTCTCAGGCGGCATTTTTTGAGGCTGCAAACGCTTTAGGTTCGGATATTAAAATTGCAGGCTTAAACGAAAAATCTTATCAGGGCGACAAAAAAATTATTGAAATATGCAGAGAAATAGTGTATAATAATAGTACTGATCTAAAGCCTTTTCGGATAGACTGTTCTGATATTCCCGATCTTGTGCCGATATTAGCGGTACTGGGAACATTCTGCAAGGGCAGATCTTATATTACGAATGCAGCGCGTCTGAGGATAAAGGAATGCGACCGCCTTGCAGCTATGGCGTACAATCTCAATGAAATAGGAGGAAGGATCACTGAGCTTTCTGACGGACTTGTAATAGACGGTGTTGACTCTCTTGACGGCGGAACTATCGACGGCTTTAACGACCATAGAATCGCTATGGCGACGGCGATCGCTTCGACAAGATGCGCAAATCCTCTTATCATAACCGGAGCGGAATGCGTATCAAAGTCTTATCCTGACTTCTGGGAGGATTTCAGAGCGCTGGGCGGTATTTTTGAGGTGATTTAAATGAGTATCGACAGAGCTGACTGGCATTACGAAAGCGCAGAAAAAGAATATCGCAGCCGTATGAATTTAAGCGAAGATCTAGCACTCAGCAATGAACAGATTAATGAGATATGGCTTTGTGCCGCAAACCATATAGGCTTGTTTCTGCGCTGGATAATAGAAAACGGCTTTGAGGGAGAGAAAAGCGACTCCGAGGGCGCTGAGCTTGTTCGTAAAGGTAAAATTTCGGGTGCGGAATATCTTATGGAATACTGCGACGGGAAGTTCTTGGAATGTGATGTAAGAGAAGATGTGCTGCCTTTTGTCGGTCAGTATTACGGAGATGAATATTTAAGGGATTACGGAGATAAAGTTCTGGGCGAAAGCGGAGTTTATTGCGTAATGTCCGGAGATAATGAATATTTAAAAGCAAAAGAGCTAATAGATAAGGCTTATAATAAATACAAGTCCCAAAAATAGGATAGTTGGAGGAAAAATAATGTCGTCAACATGGAATAATAATATATCTTTTTCGGTTTTCGGAGAAAGCCATGGACCTGCGATCGGCGTTTGCATGGACAATGTTCCGCCGGGAGAGAGCATAGATATGGACAAGCTTATGCAGTTTATGTCAAGGCGTGCTCCCAAAAAGGATAAGACTTCGACACAGCGGCGCGAAAAGGATATGCCGCAGATAATGTCCGGCTTTTACAACGGAAAAACTACCGGAACTCCTCTCTGCGCCTTTATACAGAATACCGATCAGCACTCACAGGATTACGGCAGTCTTTCAAAGCTTGCCCGTCCGGGTCATGCCGATTATACCGGTGCGCTAAGATACAGGGGATTTAACGACCAGCGCGGAGGAGGACATTTTTCCGGCAGACTTACCGCTCCTCTCTGTTTTGCGGGGGCAGTTGCAGGTCAAATACTTGAAAAGCGCGGCATATATGTCGGAGCGCATATTTCTGAGATACACAAGATAAAGGACGACAGCTTCGATCATATAAGAACATCAAGAGACGATATTATCGCACTGCGTGAAAAGGAGTTTCCTGTTCTTTCCGAGCGCAAGGGAAAGCTTATGATAAAGGATATCGAAAAGGCGCGTGAATGTCAGGACAGCGTCGGCGGAGTTATCGAATGTATTGCAATAAACGTTCCTGCAGGAATAGGCTCTCCGATCTTTGACGGACTTGAAAATTCAATTGCTCAGCTTATTTTCGGAATCCCTGCGGTAAAGGGACTTGAGTTCGGAGCAGGCTTTAACGCCGCAAAAATGCTGGGTTCTGAAAACAACGACGAGTTTTATGTAAATGAGCAGGGTCACGTTGTAACCAGAACTAATTTCCACGGCGGAATTTTAGGCGGAATTTCTTCAGGTATGCCTATTACTTTAAAGGTAGCATTCAAACCTACGCCGTCAATTTCTCAGCCTCAGCAGACGGTCGATTATTCTGCAATGAAAAATGAAACTATAGCTATAAAGGGCAGGCACGATCCCTGTGTTGTTCCGAGAGCCGTGCCGTGCGTTGAAGCGGCGGTGAATATTGCGCTGCTCAACCATATGCTTGAATATCCAAATTTTTAATAGGTGACGCCGGGCAGGACAATGAAGATTAGTCGTTAAAGGCTCGGCGTCACCCGTGTAAACAACTGACAGGAGTGATATTTTGGAACAGGATTATTCCAGTTTAAATATAACGCCGGATATATTTAATCCTACCGACGTTTACGAGGTGAAAATTCTTCTGGCGTATTTTCTGTTTCAGATGGACAGACCTATTACGCCTAATCAGCTAACCGAGATAGCTACGGGTGACGGAATAGTAAATTATTTCCTTTATTCCGAGGCTGTAAGTGAAATGCTTAAAAATGAAACTATAAAGCTCGAGGAGCGGGAGGGTACAGTTTATTATTTTCTTACGCAGAAAGGCAAAGACGGCGCACAAAGCTTTAAAAAGCTAGTCAGTAAAAGCGTGAGGGACAGGATATACGCCGCCGGACTGAGATTTTTTGCAAAGCTTAAAGCGGAGCATGACGTGCGGTTTGAGATCTCTCCTGTAAAAAAAGGCTATTCGGTTCACTGCTCGTGTCAGGACAACGGACTTACGCTGATGGATCTTACGCTATTTGCACCTGATAAGGAGCAGGCGGAGTTTATAAAGTCTAAAATTCTTATGAATCCTACTGATTTTTACTGTCAGGTTATGGATTATGTCATAGAGAACCGCGAGTATATTCCAAGTATATCGGAGGATAACGTTATATGAATAATAGCATGAAAAAGCGGTTGGAGGAATATATAGGAGCTGAGACGGCGGTAAATATTTATACGGATCCTGAGGACTGTGATAGATTTACAATCGGATATATACTTGGAATTGACAATGATTTTATATTAATGAATGAAATTGATGCCGGCGGACTTAACGACGGATTTTCGCTGATTAGCCTTAATGATATATTTAGATTTGAAACAGATAAGCTTTATTATCAAAGACTTATGAAACTATACCATTATAAAGGGCAGAAAAAAAGTAAAATAGAAATTGCCGGGAGTATGTATGACACCATTATAAAGTACGCTGCTGAAAATCATAAATTAATAGAAATTAACCTTGACAGAAACTGCCGGGGATTTGTCGTAGAGTATAACTGCGAGCTGGTCGTGATTGATTTGATCGATTTTTGGGGAGATCATATCGGCAGAACAGCGGTAGATGCTGAAAATATAAGCATAATTATCTGCGATAACGACGCACTGAAGAATCAGGAAATTCTTTGCGGCAAATAAAAGATTATTTTGCCTTTAATGAATAATCAGGAATTTTTCTGACAACAATGTAGTTAAAGGTTATATAATTGCACAAATTTATTGATTTATTTTGTTTAATCTATCGAATCTGAGATTTTCCCCTTGACAAACGGGGAAAAAGGTGATAGAATAAACAAGCTGTCTGAAAGGGAAGCGAGCCACGCAGAAAGCGGTAAGAAAAAAACTTTGGGAAAAGTACTTGACAAACCGAAAGAAGTGTGGTATAATAAACAAGTTGCCCGAAAGGCAGATATCACAAAAGAGCGAGAGGTCAAAAACTTTTGAAAAAAAGGGGTTGACAAATAAGCGAGGATGTGATATAATAGACAGGCGCTCTTGAGAGTGAAGGAAAGAGAACTGAAGACG